>NZ_KB902783.1:0-154703 GCF_000379585.1 Bradyrhizobium sp. WSM2793
CTCGCCGGGGGCACTCGGGAAAGGGGCTCGCCTGCGGCGATCGCTATCACTGCCCCGTTCCCGGGTGCCGCTATTGAACCGGTCTCGTCGCTGCACTCGGACCCGCGTGCCCCTTCGGGTCGCTATGCTCACGCTCTCCGGGTGCCATTCTCCGTTGAGGCGATGCGCCGCTGGCGCACGCCTGATCGGGCCTGCGGCTCTCACGCAGATTGCAAAGAGGCTGAGAGTAAGAGTGCAGGCTGGTTTTTCCGTGACGGGTTACAAGCTGCGAGAGAGGCTCGCGGTGCCCGTCGCGGAGAACCGCGATGTCAAACCCTGCTGCTTGCGCGCGCGCCGGCAAGGACCGGGCGAACATCTATGCCGAAATCACCGACAAGATCATCGCCGAGCTCGAGGCTGGCCGCGTTCCCTGGGTCCAGCCTTGGGGTACGGCCGCGGCGAAAGCGCCATTGGTCATGCCGAAAAACGCTTCGACCGATCGCTCGTACAGCGGGATCAACATCCTTCTGCTCTGGGGAAGCACGATCGAGCATGGTTACAGCGGTCAAAGCTGGCTCACGTTCCGGCAAGCGCTGTCGCTTGGAGGGCATGTGCGTAAGGGGGAGCGTGGTACCACGGTGGTCTACGCCGACCGTTTCGTCCCGCGTGATGAGAAGCGGCGTGCCGCCGAGACTGGCGACGAAGCGCAGGCCATTCCATTTCTCAAGCGATTTACCGTCTTCAACACGGACCAATGCGCCGGACTCCCCAATGAGATCGCTACCGCGGCTCCGCCACCGCCGCCAGGGCTGATCGAGCCGACGGTGGAGGCTTTGATCAAGGCCACCGGAGTTATCTTTCGGATTGGCGGCGATCGCGCATTCTACGAACCGGCCCAAGACTTCGTGCAGGTCCCGCTGCCGCAGGCCTATTTCGAACCCATCAACTGGCACCGCACGGCGCTGCATGAACTTGGTCATGCGACCGGGCATCCCTCGCGGCTCAATCGCGATCAGAGCGCATCCTACGGTACGAAGAAATATGCCTTCGAAGAACTGGTCGCCGAGTTGAGTTCCGCATTCAGCTGCGCGTCGCTCGGGATCGTCCCGACCGTGCGCCATGCCGACTATATCGGCTCCTGGCTTGAAGTCCTGCGTGAAGACAATCGCGCCATCGTGCGGGCCGCCTCGCAGGCGAGCAAGGCCGCGGACTATTTGCTCGACTTCGTTCCTGTGCCCATTGAGCCCGCGTCGGTAGATTCGGTTGGCGCCGATCACGAGGCGGCGTGATGCTTGGCCTCGTGGCCGCGCGAGAGTGAGAGGAGGGCAGGCTGTCCGCGACGGGTTGGAAGTCAAGAGAGAGTCTCACGGCCGCCCGTCTTGGAGAGCCAAAATGACGAAAGCCGTACAAAAGATCACGCTGTCGCCTTCCCGGGACATTCCGTTCAACAAGCTCGTGCTCAGCCAGTCGAATGTTCGCCGCGTCAAGGCCGGTGTCTCGATCGAGCAGCTAGCCGAGAGCATCGCGCAGCGTACGCTTCTGCAAAGTCTGAGTGTCCGGGCCGTCGTCGATGCAGATGGCAACGAAACCGGCATGTTTGAGGTGCCAGCGGGCGGCAGGCGCTATCGCGCTCTCGAGCTTCTGGTGAAACAGAAGCGGATGTCGAAGACGCAGGCAGTGCCGTGCGTCGTTCGTGAAGGGGGCATCGCTGAGGACGATTCGGTAGCGGAGAACGATGAGCGGGTCGGCCTGCATCCGCTTGATCAGTTTCGGGCATTCCAGACGCTCCGCGATCTCGGCATGAGCGAGGAAGACATTGCCGCGCGGCACTTCGTGAACCCTGCGATCGTCAAGCAGCGCCTGCGCCTGGCGTCGGTCTCGCCGAAGTTGCATGACGTCTACGCCGAAGACAGCATGACGCTCGAGCAGCTCATGGCGTTCTCAGTCACTGCGGATCACGCCCGCCAAGATCAAGTCTGGGAGAACGTCAGCCGTTCCGGTTATGACGAGCCTTACCAGATCCGCCGCATGCTCACCGAGAACACCGTGCGCGCGTCCGATCGCCGGGCCCAATTTGTGGGCCTCGATGCCTATCAGCGCGCGGGTGGCGGGGTTCTGCGGGATCTGTTCGAGCACGACGACGGCGGCTGGCTTCAGGACGTCGCGTTGCTCGACCGCCTCGTAACCGAAAAGCTCAAAGCCGAAGCTGAAACGATTGCTGCCGAAGGCTGGATGTGGATCTCCGTCGCCGTAGAGTTCTCCTACGGTCACACTCAGGGCCTACGAGAAATCGAAGGTAAACCTGTCGATCTCTCGCCTGAGGAGCAGGCCACCATCGATGCGCTGAACGCCGAGCAGGCTAAACTTGAAACCGATTACCAGGATGCGGACGAGCTGCCTGACGAGATCGATCAGCGCCTCGGCGAAATCGAGTCGGCACTGGCGGCATTCGAAGACCGGCCGATGCTTTACGAACCGACCGAGATCGCCCGAGCCGGTGTCTTCATCAGCATCGATTCCGAAGGACGCCTCTCCGTGGACCGGGGTTACGTCCGGCCGGAGGACGAGATGCAGGAGACTGATCCTGATGTCGGGCGGGACGCCGACGTGTCGTCGAGTGAAGGGCAGGAGCCTAGCACTTCAGCCCAGCGCACGATCATCGCGGTCGCAGGTGACACTGCTGATGCCCAAGAGGATGATGAGGACGCGACCAGGCCGCTGCCGGATCGGCTGATTACCGAGCTGACGGCGCATCGCACGCTGGCATTGCGGGATGCGCTGGCAGAAAATCCAGCGGTTGCGTTCCAGGCAGTGCTGCATAACTTCGTGCTGACGGCCTTTTACCGGGTCGCGTCGTCGGAGAGCTGTCTTGAGATCAGCCTTCGCACGCCGAACTTTCCCGCCCAAGCTCCGGGACTGAGGGAAAGCGTCTCGGCCAAAGCTGTCGAGGCGCGGCATGAGGCCTGGAAGGCACGGTTGCCGAAGAGCGAGAACGATCTCTGGGATGCGCTGACGGCTCTTGATGGTGGTGCACAGGCGTCGTTGTTCACCCACTGTGCGTCATTTGCAGTCAACGCGGTCTATGAGCCGGCCAATCGCTACAATCAGGGGCGCGTCTCCGCCCATGGCGTTCGCACGCGTCTCGACCAGGCTGATGTGCTGGCGCGCGCGGTCGGGTTCGACATGGTGCAGGCTGGCTGGCGGCCGACCGTCGACAACTATCTCGGCCGGGTCACCAAGCCGCGTATTATGGAGGCGGTGCGGGAAGCCAAGGGCGAGTCGTCGGCGCAACTGATCGACCATCTGAAGAAGGCCGACATGGCCAAGGAGGCCGAGCGCCTGCTGGATGGCTCGGGCTGGCTGCCGGAGCCGCTGCGTCTCATCGATCCTGGTTTGGCGCCAGCAGAGCAGGAGGGCGAAGTGGGCTCGCTGCCTGAATTCCTCGCTGACGAGGAAGCTCAGGAGAACGGCGGCGACGAAGATCCGCAGCAGCTCGACGCGGCTGAGTGAAAAAGCACAGGGTGGGACGGCTCCGGCCGTCCCACGGTTGCTTGGGGACCGGTGCGCAGCGCCGGTCCCCATTCTTATGGCCGAGCGCTGAGAGGGAGAGTCGGGCCGGGAAGGGTTTGAGCCGTCGGGGTCAGAGGAGAGCGCCTGGTGGTTCGACCCGTTCCTGCTCTCCGAAAGAAATCCTGCCATGACCGAATCTCTCGCAGGCGGCGCTGCCGCCGCGCCGCTCTCGATGCGTGCCGCTGCAACTTTCACCTCCGCCGCCGTCAGGGCCGCGCGACAGCTGCTGACCGAACTCGAACAGGGCCGTCGCATCGATGCCGCTGTTCTGCGTAGCGCCATGGAGGCTGCCTTCGGCGCCTCCGACGCGGCCGGCGCCTGGAACTGGAAGACCGCCTATGACGTCTGCGAGGCGGCAACCGTTCTGTTTCTTCGCAAGTTCGGACCGGCCATACGCGCCAGGGCTGGCTCGACGGCTGCCATGCTGCCGATGCTGGCGAAAGTCGCGAACCGTCTGCCGACCCACACGCGTCGTTCCGAGGACAGTCAGGCGCTTCAGCAATTCTCGACGCCGATCCCGCTTGGGCTGGTTGCGTGCACCGCAGCCAGGATTACATCCGCCGATCGCGTTCTGGAGCCCTCCGCGGGGACCGGTTTGCTCGCCATCTTTGCCGAGCTCGAAGGCGGCGCCTTGGTGTTGAACGAGTTGGCCGAGACCCGGGCGGGGTTGCTCGAGCATCTATTCGGGGACGTTAACGTCACGCGGTTCGATTCTGCTCAGATCGATGACCACCTCGACGTGAGTGTCGCGCCGAGCGTCGTTCTGATGAACCCGCCGTTCTCCGCGGTGGCGAATGTGGATCGACGGATGGCGGATGCGGCTCTCCGTCACATCGCTTCAGCGCTCGCGCGTCTTCGCGACGGTGGACGCCTCGTCGCCATCGCCGGCGCAAGCGTCGCGCCAGATAACCCGGCATGGCGAGATGCCTTTGTGCGGCTCCAGGAGCGAGCGCGGGTGGTGTTTTCTGCGGCGATCGATGGCGCCGTCTACGCGAAGCACGGAACACAAATCGACACACGGCTGCTTGTGATCGATAAGGTGCCCGCTGCAGATCCGACGGCTTTTCCTGCCTCGCCAGGCGTGGCGGGCGATGTCGCGACCTTGCTTGACTGGGTGAGCCGGCATGTGCCTCCAAGGCTGCCTGTCGCCACGCCCTCGGAGATCGGCACTATCGGGCGGCCAGCGACGTCGCGACCGACCAGCGCCGTTGCACAGCTCTCATCGTCCTCTTCGATGAGCGCAGCACCTGGAGGTGTCGAACTTGCGTACGAGGCGGTCGAATGGTCGCCGCCGGAAGGCTCCCGACTCACCGATGCGCTCTATGAGGAGTACGGATTGCAGTCGATCCGAATTCCCGGATCATGCGCACATCCGACCAAGCTCGTGCAGTCCGCGGCGATGGCCTCCGTTGCGCCGCCGAAGCCATCCTATCGTCCGCACCTGCCGGCCAACCTCGTGGCGGATAGCATCCTATCGGACGCCCAGCTTGAGAGCGTCATCTATGCCGGTGAGGCGCATTCTGAGTTTCTCGCGGGCTCTTGGACGGTCGACGCGACCTTTGATGTTGTCGCGGCCGCGCGCGACGACGCAGAGAAAGCAGTCCGCTTTCGCCGCGGCTGGTTTTTGGGTGATGGCACCGGTGCGGGCAAGGGACGGCAGGTCGCCGGCATCCTGCTCGACAACTGGCTCAAGGGCCGCTGCCGGTCGGTCTGGATCAGCAAGTCCGACAAGCTGATCGAGGATGCGCAGCGCGACTGGTCCGCGCTGGGCATGGAGCGCCTGCTTGTTACGCCGCTGTCTCGGTTTCGCCAGGGCACGCCGATCCGGCTTTCGGAAGGCGTCCTTTTTACCACCTACGCCACGCTACGGACCGACGAGCGTGGCGAGAAGCTTTCGCGTGTCAGGCAGATCGTCGAATGGTTGGGTTCGGACTTCGACGGAGTAATCGTCTTCGACGAGAGCCATGCCATGCAGAATGCGGTCGGGGGCAAGGGCGAGCGCGGTGACCAGGCGGCCTCTCAGCAGGGGCGCGCGGGCTTGAGGCTCCAGCACGCCTTGCCGAATGCTCGTGTGGTTTATGTGTCGGCGACGGGCGCCACCACGGTCCATAACCTCGCTTATGCCCAGCGCCTCGGCCTTTGGGGCGGCGCCGACTTCCCGTTCGCCACACGCGCCGAGTTCGTCGAAGCGATCGAGCAGGGTGGGGTCGCAGCCATGGAGGTGCTGGCACGCGACCTCAAGGCGCTCGGTCTCTACGCAGCTCGCTCGCTCTCGTACGAGGGCGTCGCCTACGAGCTCGTCGAGCACCAGCTGACGCCGGAGCAGGTTCGCATCTACGATGCCTACGCTGATGGGTTCAGCATCATCCATAACAATCTCGATGCGGCGATGCGGGCCGCCAACATCACTGGCGAGACCGGCACGCTGAATGGGCAGGCAAAATCCGCTGCCCGCTCGGCCTTTGAGAGCGCGAAGCAGCGCTTCTTCGGTCATCTCCTGACTTCGATGAAGACGCCCTCGCTGATCCGCTCGATCGAGCGCGATCTCGAGGCCGGCCATGCCGCCGTGATCCAGATCGTCTCGACAGGCGAAGCGCTGATGGAGCGCCGGCTTGCCGATATCCCGACCGAGGAGTGGGGCGACGTCCAGGTCGACATCACCCCGCGCGAATATGTGCTCGACTATCTTGCCCATTCCTTTCCGGTCCAGCTCCACGAGCCCTTCACTGACTCGGAGGGTAATCTCTGCTCCCGACCCGTCTATCGCGATGGCCAGCCGGTCGAGAGCCGGGAAGCCGTCGCACGCCGCGACCGCTTGATCGAAAAACTCGCCTCGCTGCCGCCCGTGCCTGGGGCGTTGGATCAGGTCATCCAGCGTTTCGGCACGGACATCGCCGCCGAAGTAACCGGTCGCTCGCGCCGCATCGTTCGCAAGGACGACCGGCTGGTGGTCGAAAATCGCGCGGGTTCGGCGAACCTCGCGGAGACCTCGGCCTTTATGGATGACGTCAAGCGCATCCTCGTGTTCTCCGACGCGGGCGGCACGGGGAGGAGCTACCATGCCGAACTGTCGGCCCGGAATCGCCGTTTGCGGGTCCACTACCTGCTCGAGCCCGGCTGGAAGGCCGATGCCGCGATCCAGGGCCTCGGCCGCACAAACCGGACCAATCAAGCACAGCCACCGTTGTTTCGTCCGATTGCGACAGATGTGAAGGCCGAAAAGCGCTTTCTCAGCACCATTGCCCGCCGGCTCGATACGTTGGGAGCCATTACGCGCGGCCAACGTCAGACCGGAGGACAGGGCCTGTTCCGGCCCGAGGACAATCTCGAAAGCCAGTACGGACGTGATGCGTTGCGTCAGCTCTACACACTCCTCGCGCGAGGCAAGGTCGACGGCTGCTCGCTTGGGAGGTTCGAGGATGCAGCCGGTCTGAAGCTCATGGATGCCAATGGGCTCAGGGATGACCTGCCGCCGATCACGACCTTTCTGAACAGGTTATTGGCGCTCACCATCGACCTACAGAATGTGCTGTTCACCGCCTTCGAGCAGCTCTTGACCGCTCGGATCGAAGGCGCGGTTGCATCCGGCACCTACGACCTGGGGTTGGAAACCCTTCGTGCCGAGAGCTTCGTCGTCACCGACCGGCGGACGATCTATGACCATCCGGGGACCGGCGCTGAGACCCGGCTGCTCACGGTCGCCCAGCGCCAGCGCAATCATCCAGTGAGTCTGGATGACGCTCTTGCTCGTCTTTCCGATCGCCAGGCCGTCCTGCTCGTCAATGAACGCTCGGGACGACCCGCCGTGCAGGTCCCCGCGGCGAGCGTCATGCTCGATGACGGCGAGATCGAGCGGCGTGTCCGTCTGATCCGGCCGGTGGATCAGCAAACGGTCCCCTTGAGCATGATGGCGGAGAGCCACTGGATCGAAGCGGACCGCGGGCGCTTCGCTGCGGCCTGGCTGGCGGAGCTTGCCGAGGTGCCCGAGTTCACGGAAAGCACGATCCACGTTGTGGCGGGCTTGCTGCTCCCCATCTGGAAGCGACTGCCGAACGAATCGACCCGCGTCTATCGCCTTCAGACTGACGCGGGCGAACGCATCATCGGCCGCAAGGTTTCTGCTGCGTGGGTCGCAAATGTCCTTGCGGCGGACGCGCCCGCGCTGACGCCCGACGCTGCCTTTGCCGCGCTGATCGAAGGACGCACCGTCCTTGACCTCGCGGAGGGACTTCAGCTTCGCCGTGTCCGGGTGATGGGGGCACATCGCATCGAGCTGTCGGGATTCAACGACACGATACGCGATCGCCTCCGTGCTTACGGCCTCTTTGGGGAGATCATCTCCTGGAAGCTGCGCATGTTCGTACCCACGGACGCGAGCGGCATCGAGGTCCTGTCGAGGGTGCTCGACACTTATCCGGTTACGGGCGTCAGTGAGCGGGAGGCCGCGTGATGTCCGGCGATGTCTCCGAGCTGGCACGCCGCCTCGCGCGCGAGGCCGAGGCGGTGTGCCGATACTATCTCCCCAATGGTAAGCGGGCGGGGCGGTACTGGGTGGTTGGCGACGTCCACAACACCCCGGGCCGCTCGATGTTCGTGCGGCTCCGGGAATCGGCGAAGGGTCCCGCCGGCAAGTGGACCGATGCTGCGACTGGGGAGCACGGCGATCTTCTCGACATCATCCGCGAAAGCCGTGGCTTGCGCGACTTCCGCGAGGTTGCCTCGGAAGCACGACGTTTCCTGAAACTGCCTCGTAGCGAACTGGAAGCCGTTTCAAAGTCTGTTCGTCCGGCACCGCGAGCTGGTTCGCAAGAGGCCGCGAGACGACTCTTTGCAATATCGCAATCGATCGACGGGACCATCGTCGAAGCTTATTTGCACCGCCGGGGTATTTCGGATGTGCACCATGGTGGCAGCTTGCGTTTCCACCCACGCTGCTACTATCGGGCGGACGAGCATTTGCCCACCGAGACCTGGCCGGCGATGATTGCTTGCGTAACGGATCTCGATGGCAGGATCACTGGCGTACACCGTACGTGGCTCGATCCAGAGGGCAGTTACGATCGCGTTCGACTCGGCAAAGCCCCCATCGATACGCCACGACGGGCCATGGGCGATCTTCTCGGCAACGCGGTTCGCTTCGGCATGATGGACGACGTGCTCGCTGCCGGCGAGGGTATCGAGACCATGCTCTCGCTGCGCTGCGTGCTACCGACCTTGCCCATGACCGCTGCGCTTTCGGCCAATCACCTCTCAGCGATGTTGCTGCCATCGAGCCTGCGTCGGCTCTATATCGCTCGCGATGCCGATGCTGCCGGAGATACGGTCCAGGCCGTTCTGACCCGGCGTGCAGAAGAGGCCGGCATTGAAACGATTGCGTTGTCGCCTCGTCTGGGCGACTTCAACGAAGACCTGCACATCTTCGGCCTCGATGCTCTCCGAGCAGCGTTGTGTGTTCAACTCGTACCGGAGGATGTCGCCCGCTTCCTGCTTTCGTCGACGGTCGCCGCGGCATAGGTCGCGGCGGTTCGACCGATGGTGATGGGTCGATCGTGGCGAAGCCCATCCCGGAAGAGGCCGCGACCACGGCCTTCTAGAGGGCGATCGGACGGCAAGCGGCTCGGGCCGGCAATGGCTGCGTCCGGCTATTTTCCGCCGCGCGCCGGAGATCAGAAGACACATCAGCCACCTGACCGGCGCGCTTTGCATCGCGAAGCAAAATAGCTGGCCTCCGCCATCCTCCGCTGCGCTCCGGCCCTCCGCTCTGCTGCGGGTTCTGGCCCGTTCCGCCTGCCGTCTGAGTGATCGCCACGAAGGCCGCGATGGTCGCGGCCGATCCGGCAGAGGATCGCCTCCATGACCGACCACGATGACATTGAATTGCCGCACGCCGCATCTGCGACCGAACACGTTCTTACCGAATTGCAGCTCTTCGGCTACCGCCCCTTCGATGACCAGCCCGATCCACGACCGCTCCCCGAGGGCAGGATCATCGCCGGTGCCGTCGCTGACATCTTCGATGCCCTGGTTGCCACCTTGAGCGACACCCGGCTCGAGCCGGACCTCGACGATCTGCTCTGGTCGACTGTCAACCTGTTCCATCGTGCCGTCGACCGCATCGGTCGCCACCTCGATGACAACGAACAAGCGCAACAGAAGAGCCAGCGCGAGCAAGACGGCTCAGAAGTCCGATCGGTCGAACTCGAGCGCGTGACGGCGGAAGGCATCACGCTAATTGAGCGCCGCAACTGCCTGGAGCTCTTCCGTGATCAGGCCATAGAGCGCTTCGAGACTCACACGGGCTCACTCTGGCGCCCCCGATCGGGATCGCTGGTGAACCACCGTACGCTGACCGCGGCGATGATCGACTCCCGCGACTTCATCGCAGCCAAGCGCCGCGCCGAGACCGAGGTCATGTTGCCCCCGGGGCCGAAGATCGCACTCACCGGCGGGCTCGACTTCAATGACCACCACCTCATCTGGGATCGTCTCGACAAGGTTCATTCCAAGCATCCCGACATGGTCCTGCTCCATGGCGGCTGCCCGAAGGGTGCCGAACTGATCGCATCCAAATGGGCGACGATCCGCAAGGTGCCTCAAATCGCCTTCAAGCCTGATTGGACGAAACATGCCAAGGCAGCACCTTTCAAGCGCAACGATGCCATGCTCGAAATCCTGCCGATCGGCGTCATGCACTTCCCGGGCACTGGAATCCAGGACAACCTGGCCGATAAGGCGAAGCGGCTCGGCATCCCGGTCTGGAGGTTCGGCGGCGCGTGAGCGCCGTCTTCTCGACTCCAAGCCTTCGAGGCGGAATTGCTCACGCCGCAACTCCGCCTCCTTTCAGTCGTCTCATCCAGAGTTGCGCCGTGGTGGTGGTGGAAGGCGCGACTGGTACATCTAT
This sequence comes from Bradyrhizobium sp. WSM2793, assembly GCF_000379585.1. NCBI lineage: Bacteria > Pseudomonadati > Pseudomonadota > Alphaproteobacteria > Hyphomicrobiales > Nitrobacteraceae > Bradyrhizobium > Bradyrhizobium sp. WSM2793. Next base: position 10,451 of record NZ_KB902783.1, read on the forward strand.
GCACATGGAGCCACCACCATGCTCGCCCTTGGGCTTGTTCTCAACACACTCGGCATTGGCTTGTTCTGCTGGGCGATCTTTACGCTCGCTGTGTATGCGTTGCCATTTTTCGTCGCGCTGAGTATCGCGATGACGGCGTTTCATAGCGGCGCCGGCCTCATTGGGGCCCTGCTTATCGCAACGGCCGGCGGTGCGCTGACGCTCGTCCTTGGCCAGATCGCCTTCGCTGTTACTCAGTCCTCGGCCTTGCGCGTCGCGATCGCGACAGCATTCGCTGTTCCCGCCGCCATCGCTGGCTATCATGTGGTGCTCGCCGTGTCCCACATCGGGGTGCCTTCACTGGCCTGGCGTGAGGTCTTCGCTTGCCTGGGTGCAGTTTGCATTGGCGTTACGTCATGGACACGCTTGATGATTTTGGCGGAGACCCGCCCGTTCGAGACGGGCGGGGTGGTGGAGAACCGGTCCTAACCAGTTCTTACGGCCGCATCGACCGAACGATGTGCGCTTTCCGCCTTCATCGTCGAACAGGCTCGCGTAGACCGGCGCAGTGAACGGCGATCATCGAGACCTGAGCGCGGCAGAGGCAGTCCTCTTCGGAGCTCGTCGACCAGCCGCCGGCATTTCGATTTAGCCCACGCAGCCGCGGCGGAGCGGTGCTACCTCGATCCGTTCTTAGGAGACGATACCGCCCTTTGCAGGAGATTGTTTCTCTTTCCGCGCTGAATCGTTCCGACCTCTTGTTCATCAAAACCGGGATAGCCACGCTTCTCCAGAGATTGTGGCTCAGCACGCGGACGCACGTGGCCTCGTTGATGGCTTGATCTGGCCGAAGACCGGCTTCGCCTCGATCGTCTGAGCCGCAACGCCGTTGATGCGACTTTCTTCCCCTGGGCTTCGCCCATTCCTCGCGAGACAAGAAAGTCGCCACAACGACGTCCTCCGCTGCGCTCCGGCCCGAGCGGGTGCGTCGCCGATCGTCCTCGGCCCTAGATCGCCATCGAGGCCGCGGTGGTCGCGGGCTCGAAACACAACAGGAGAAGTGACATGGCTAACATCGGTTCTTTCAAGAAGGTCGGTAACGAATTCCAGGGCGAGATCGTGACCCTGAGCCTGAAGGCCAAGGGCGTCCGCATCGTCGCCGAGACCAACCGGTCCAACGACAACGCTCCCAGCCACCGCATCTATGTGGGTCGCGCGGAGATCGGCGCGGCCTGGTCGAAGCGCTCCGAAGAGGGCCGCGACTACCTCTCGCTCAAGCTCGATGACCCCTCGTTCAACGCGCCGATCTACGCGAACCTGTTCGACGACGAAGGCGGTGAAGGCTACACCCTGCTCTGGTCGCGGCCGCGCAAGACCGGCGAGTAAGAGCGCCCCACCAAGCCCCGTCCGGTCCCCCGGACGGGGCTTTCCAAATCTCCATCGGCCGATGGATCGACCGTAGAACCATCGTGCTAGATGCTTGCTGCCGATCTGAGCGAGATTTCGTTTGGCGGCGCGCTCGGCGCGCCCTCCGGAACATCGCCTAGTCGAAACCTGATCGCTGCCGCTGCAGCAAGCTGGATCGGAAGTCGTAACGGGTGTCCACATCGGGACTCCCAAGGTCGCGCGCCCGGCTCGCGGAAAGTCAGGACCGAGCTTTGGACACCTTCTCCTCAAGCAGATCTGCCGGCCTGACCCCCAACGCTTGGGCAATCTGCCAGATTGTGAGCAGTTCGCGTTTTGGAGCCCTCGCTCCATGCTGCTCACGAAGGCCCGGTCGACGCCCATGCGTTCCGCTACGGCCTCTTGGCTTATAGTCCCGTTTGACATAAAAGGTGTATACAAATATATAGCGCATGTAAAATTCAAAAGGAGACGCTCGTGGCAGTTCTTCAGTGTGACATCCGTAGAGGCAGAACGCCGGACCAAAAGCGCATCATGGGCGAAAGGCTCACACGAGCCGTTCATGAGATCACGGGTCTCGACATCGACAATATACTCGTGATTTTTAGGGAGCAGCCTGGCCAAGATCTGCTCGAGGGCGGCGTGGTGCTTCCGGACTATCAGGCCGGTCCGAATGGCGAAGATCTCGCCGGAGCGGCGGAATTCGAAGCGCGGGCCCGCAAACGCAAACAATCTTAAACTGGCTTTAGAGCCTCAGGGAGAGCCAAAATGCCCTATATTTGCTGCGACATTCAGGAAGGCCTATCCGACGACCAGAAAGAACGGCTTGCTGATGCGATCACGCAGATCACGCACGAGTCGATCGGCTCTCCGATACCTTACATCCACGTAGCGATCCGCGAATTTCCGAAAACAAGCTTCGTGCAATCCGGCCTGCGGGGCCGCGAATACGGCAAGCCTGTGATTGCGGCCGCCGCCGAATAAGAGCGCAGATCTGTGGCAGCCGTCAAAGGGCTTTGGCTTTCAGGGCTGCCACAAGAGCCTTGTCGAGAATGCCGTTCCATCTCGAAAGCGCTGCGTCCGGCATACGAGACCTTTGAGCTTTCAGCCACAGTGGCGTTGCCGCTTCGAAAGTTCTCAGGCCGGCCGGAGTAAGCGACAGCCCGACCGAAGGTTTTCTAGCTTTTTCGATCCATTTGAGTCGCTTCAGGCCGTTGATGGCCAATGTTGCAGAGGCCTGATCTAAAGCCAATAGAGTGGCGATGTCTTGAACGCGCACGTTGCGATTCTCAGCTACCGTGGCAAGAACGTGGAACTGCGTCGATTTGATTGCTTCCGGGCGCAAGATTGCATCGTATTCTCGCGTGATGTAACGCGCTGCGCCGCGAAATGTGCTATTCGCGCATCGCTGGAAGTCGACTGAATCCGATGTGCGGTCTGTCTCATCGAAGCCCTCGGCGTCATGTGACATGACGTAGAGCCTGCGCGGAGCCTGTTCGTTTAGCGCAGCCGCAGCCCTGAGCGTCGTAAGGATTTCGTTCCAACCTGCGGTACCCAAGCCTCCCAAAAGGCGTCGTTGCGCCAGCCGCCACTTCGGAACGGCAGCCTTCAGCGTTTCGATTCCCGCGTCTGTGAGCGCAGGAATTTGAATACGCTGGTCGACCTCAGACACCCGCAATTCGACCAGGGATTTGCTGGCGAGAAGCTTCAGGTTGCGTGTCAGGGTGGTCCGCTCGAGAAGCATGACGTCCGCCAATTGGGAGACGCCCAACGGCACGAATCGGTAGATATTTCGCAGCGCTGAGAATTGAGCTGCATTCAGCCCCGTGGGTTGCAAGGCAGCATCGTAAAGCACTGCCGTCGTGCGGGCGATCATCCGCAATTTCAGGCAGATACATGAATTGACGACCGACATGGTTTCGTTCCGCTGGAGATACGCGCTGCGGCCGGCGCGCCGCACCGGAACCCCTTAGCACGCACAATGTCGCACGCAATGTCGCAAATCGCGCTTGCCGAGTCAAAAATATTTGTCTACACGTATATTGCTTTGCGAGGAAACGCTGAACCCTGCGGGCGCAACTAGACCAATATAAATCGAGGAAATGCTTCAAGGGAGGTCGAAATGATAGGTGAAAGTCTGCTCGTCACGCCGGAAGCGCTCCCCATAGAGGAGCCTAGTGCCCAAGTGGGGAAAGTACGGGTCCTCACGGCGAGCGTCATTGGCAGCGTCATTGAGTGGTACGACTACGCTCTTTACGGCACGGCTGCCGCACTGATCTTCGGTCATCTGTTCTTTCCAAAGGCTGATCCGATGGTTGCAACGGTCGCAACGTTCGGAACCTTTGCCGCGGGATTCATCGCGAGGCCGTTCGGCGGCCTGATCGCAGGCTATTATGGTGACAAGATCGGGCGCAAATCGACTCTGGTTCTGACGTTGATGACCATGAGCCTCTCGACGACATTGATCGGTTGCCTGCCGACCTATGCCCAAGCTGGTGCGCTTGCGCCGATATTGCTTTTGCTTCTTCGAATACTTCAGGGCATGGCCGTCGGCGGAGAATGGGGAGGGGCAGTCTTGATGGCCGTCGAATTCGCTCCGGTCGGCCGTCGCGGCCTTTGGGGATCGTTTCCCCAAGTTGGACCGTCCGCCGGAATCCTGCTCGGGACGGCCTCGTTTTCGCTCGTGTCGCTATTCGTGAGCGAGGCTGACTTTCTGATCTGGGGATGGCGAATTCCCTTCCTGATCAGCCTGCTTCTCGCGGCAGTTGGCATGTACATCCGTTTGCGCGTGTCGGAGACACCGTCGTTCAAGCGGATCCATCAGCTGACGCGTCAGACGAAGAACCCGCTGATGTCGGTGGTCCGCGAGCATCCGCGCGAGCTGTTTCATGCAATCTTCGCTCGCTTCGCCGATGGCGGAAATTTCTACCTTCTGACTGTCTTTCTGCTCGCCTACGCGGCCGACCAGGCGCACATTCCACGCTCGCAGTCTCTAATCTGCCTGATGATCGGCACCTTCGCGAATGTCATAACGATTCCCTTTTTTGGTCGCTTGTCGGATTCCTTAGGCCGCCGAACCGTTTTTATCGGCGGTGCGATTTTCATGGCGGTGTGGGCTTGGCCGATGTTTGCGATGGTCGACAGCGGCAAGGCCTCAATGCTGGCTCTCGGCTTGTCGATCATGATGATATTCGGCCACGCGCCGGTGTATTCGACCCTTGCGTCGTACTATGCCGAGTTGTTTCCCGCGCGGATGCGCTACAGCGGAATCTCGATCGGCTATCAAAGCGCGGGCATCATTCTCGGCGGGTTTATGCCGTTGATCGCAAGCGCTCTCATCCTGACGACGGATGGTAAGCCCTGGCCGGTGATTTTGATTATCGCCGCGCAGTCGCTGATCGCCGCCTTGTCGCTGTATCTCGGCCCTGAGACCTACAAGCGCGACATTTCAATGTAAGCACCGCAAGCCCGCGGGGGGCGATGGTGCTCCTCGCCTAATTCCATTCAAGGAAAGCGAAAATGGCTAGAACGTTGAAGCAGAGCCGGAGCGCCGAGGCGCGGGTCGAAGATCTGACCAAAGTTAGACTGACTGTAGAACAAATCTTGGCAGACATCGAGGCCAGGGGTGATGGCGCGGTCAGGGAGCTTTCGAAAAAGTTTGATGGCTGGGATCGCGAGGACTACCGCCTCACGGAGGACGAGATCAAGGCCTGCGTTTCGCAATTGTCCAAGACGAACCTCGATGACATCCGTTTTGCGCAGGAGCAGGTGCGAAATTTCGCGAAGCTTCAGCGCGATTCAATGAAAGATATCGAAGTTGAAACGCTGCCCGGCATCGTTCTTGGGCACAAGAACATCCCGATCAACTCGGTGGGGTGCTATGTTCCGGGAGGCAAGTATCCGTTGCTTGCATCCGCGCATATGTCTGTCATAACCGCCAAGGTGGCTGGCGTTAGCCGCATCGTGACGTGTGCGCCGCCTTACAAGGGCAAGCCCGCGCCGGCGATCGTGGCTGCGCAGCACCTGGCAGGCGCGGACGAGATATACTGTCTCGGAGGCATCCAGGCGGTGGGCGCTATGGCCCTTGGTACAAAGAGCATCTTGCCGGTGGACATGTTGGTAGGCCCGGGGAATGCCTTTGTCGCTGAAGCAAAACGCCAGCTGTTCGGACGTGTCGGCATCGATCTTTTTGCTGGTCCCACCGAGACCCTCGTGATCGCGGACGAGAGCGTGGATGGTGAGATCTGCGCAACGGACCTGCTCGGGCAGGCGGAGCATGGGCCAAATTCTCCTGCTATCCTGCTAACGAACTCGGAAAAGCTCGCGCGCGACACGCTTGCGGAAATCGAGCGGCTGCTCGGCATTCTTCCGACAGCTGAGGTCGCCCGACAAGCGTGGGAAGACTATGGAGAAGTGATCGTTTGCGAAACGCGCGAAGAGATGGTCTCTGAAGCCGATCGGATTGCTTCGGAGCACGTTCAGGTGATGACCAGCGACCCCGATTACTTCTTGAAGCACATGACCAATTACGGTGCACTCTTTCTCGGACCGCGCACCAATGTTGCCTACGGCGACAAGGTGATCGGCACCAACCATACGCTGCCCACGCTGAAGTCGGCCCGCTACACCGGTGGGCTGTGGGTCGGAAAATTTCTGAAAACGTGCACCTATCAGCGGGTCCTTACCGACGAGGCGTCCAGCATGATTGGCGAATATTGCTCTCGGCTCTGCATGCTGGAGGGCTTCGTCGGGCATGCCGAACAGGCGAATGTTCGCGTCCGTCGCTACGGAGGCAAAAACGTCGCTTATGCGACCGCGTCTGAATAGAAATAGCCGGCCTCGGCGTCACTTGAATTCGTCGAGGCCGCATGGTGCGAGCAATGCTTTCAGCAATCCCTTCATTCCGAATAGATGGTCGTCGCGCGCTCGTTACGGGCGCGGGGCGTGGCATTGGACTTGCCGCGGCATCGGCGTTAGCAGCGGCCGGGGCACACGTCACGTTATGTGCGAGAACGCCGTCCGAGATCGGTATCGCGGCGAAGGCTATCCGCGACAAGGGAGCGCACGCTGATGTGTTGGTGCTCGATGTGACGGATCTAGAGGCAGTATCGGCTGCGATCCGTGAGTCTGAACCTTATGATATCCTCGTTAATAACGCTGGGACCAACCGGCCGAACCACATGACGGCCGTCTCCGCCGTTGACTTCGACTACGTCATGAATCTGAATGTACGCGCGTCTTTTTTCGTTGCGCAGGCCGTGGCGCGACGGCTCATTGCAGCCGGCTCGCCAGGGTCCATTATCAACATTTCCTCCCAGATGGGCCACGTAGGCGCTGAAAACCGATCGCTCTATTGCGCTTCGAAATGGGCCATGGAGGGCTTTTCAAAAGCCATGGCTCTCGATCTGGCTCGGTACAGGATCCGCGTCAACACCATTGCGCCGACCTTTATCGAAACGCCGATGACAAAGCCCTTTTTCGACGATCAAGCATTCAAGGACCAGGTGATGTCCAAGATCAAGCTGGGTCGCTTGGGCCGCGTCGAAGACGTAATCGGCGCGCTAATTTATCTCGCAAGCGATGCATCCAGCCTTATGACAGGATCATCGATGCTCATCGATGGAGGATGGACAGCTGAATAACGCGAGAGACAGAGTTTCGGAATGAACGCAGGCCGATCCCACTTGTCGCCATAGCGGTTCTTTCGGGAACCTTGCCGAACGGCGCAGGCGCAAGGACGCTCGGCGGGCCAGTCTTTCAATCCGGGAGGCCCTGATGAGAGCAATGCGGTCACGGGACTTACTCTTAAACGTTCCCGGCGCCAAGAATCAGCCCGGACAACCCCAGTGCCGCTCTCCTGCAGCAGCACAACTCTTGGCCCTTCAAGAGCATAACAAAAGCGAGTTTGCATTTGGATTGAAGGGCGCCCGCCGCCGGCATGCGGCGAGCCTTTTACCGTTCCGCTTCCGTCATTCGTGTTTTGACATGAACAATTGAGCTACGCCGGTCATGTTCTCGCGACCCAATCCTTCCGCGATAGCCTTTTGAAAGACCCCGCGCGCCGCAGCAATCGTCGGTGCTGCCTCAGGTGAACCTGCGGCATCGACCGCATAACCGAAATCCTTCTCGATCAGCTCGATTGGAAACTGCGGCGAAAAGTTGCCGGCCAGCATGCTGCCTGACAGGTTGGTCGCCGCAGGGCTCCAAACTGCGGTGCCTGCGATAGCTTTCACAGCGCTTGCCGCGTCTGCGCCTGATCGCTTCAAAAGGCCGATCAATTCGGCCAACGCGGTCGCCTGCACGCCAAGGAGTGCGTTTGTACTTAGTTTCACGAGAGCACCGGATCCGAGGGGCCCGACGTGAGTGATGGTGCTCCCCATCGCCATGAGCAACGGTCTAGCCTGTTCCAGTATCGCGTCGTCCCCACCGATGAAATACACAAGCTGGGCCGCTTCAGCTTGGGGACGGGAGCCGGCCACGGGCGCTTCGAGCAAGTGACTTCCGCGCTCCGCGATGGCCGATCCGAGCTTTCGGATCCATCCAGGTGTGAGAGTCGAACTCTCGATCGCGATGGCTCCCTCCTTCAGCCCTGCCAGAGCGCCGTGGTTCGGGGAAAGCCAGACATCCCGGGAAGCTTCGTCATCGCGTAGCATGGCGAACACAAAGTCCACGCCCGAGGCGGCCTCTTTCGGCGTCGCCGCTTGCTTGGCTCCCATCCGGACGAGAGCAGCAGCGGCTTCCGGGGTCCTGTTCCATACCGTCAAGGCGTGTTCGGCCTTGATGAGATTGGCGGCCATGCGAGCCCCCATCGCGCCCAACCCGAGCAAAGCTATATTTTTCGACATTGGCTCCTCCTACGATCTCGGTGAACAAGCTGAAGTTGAGGCTTGACCAACAATCTAAAACCTGGCCATGTCCGTGCGGCACGCACTTTGCTTGAAGCACGGATTTCGAAGTATCCGATGTCAAATTTGGGCAACGCCGCCGTCGATGAAGACTTCGCTTCCATTCATGAAGCTGCTTTCGTCGGACGCGAGAAAGGCGACTACCTTCGCAACCTCATCGTCACGGCCTATCCGTTCGAGCGGCGACAACGTCGCGGCGAAGCCGAAAAAGCCGCTGACTTCCTGCTTCGAGGCGCCGTACTTGTCGTGACCAGGGGTTTCGATAACTCCAGGGCTCACGGCGTTGACGCGGATATTGCGGCCCTTTAGGTCCGATGCCCATGTGCGGGCAAAGGAACGGACTGCCGCTTTGGCAGCGCTGTAGATGCTCCAGTTCGCGAAGCCTTTGCTGCCGACGATCGAAGACGCGAGGATGATCGATCCGCCGGATGCTATCAACGGCACGGCCTTCTGCACCGTCCAAATCACGCCCTTGACGTTGGTGTTGAAAAGCCCGTCCACGTGTTCTTCCGTGAGATTGCCAAGAGGCGCCGGTGCCGCATAACCCGCGTTGGCGAATACAACGTCGACGCGACCGGCTTGCGCTTTCACGAGCTCGAACAGACGATCCATTTCTGCGGGATCAGTGACGTTGCCAGCCACGGCGACGGCACGCGACCCCAGGCTCGCCGCCGCTGCCTCGAGTTCAGCTTTCCGGCGACCCGTGATGTACACGCGCTCCGCGCCTTCATCGATGAACGTTTTGGCCGTCACCAAGCCGATGCCGGAATTGGCTCCGGTAATGACAGCGATCTTTCCTTTAAGCCGAGACATGGCTTGCTCCATGATGTGTGGTTATTGAAACAGGTGAGCGGCCGACGGCTCCGGCGGCCGGTTTAGCCGAACGCCGGAGCGTGAGGTAGCAGAGCGGTTATCGTTCAGCGTGCTGCTTCAGCTTGGTGACGAGTGCGTCGCCGAAGGCAGGCGCCGACATCGGCTGCTGGCCGGTGATCAGCTCGCGGTCGACCACCACGTTGGGGTGCCAGTTGGCGATGCTCTCGACGCGTGCGCCGGCTTCGGCGAGGGCATTGACCGGGTAGAACTGGACGTTTCCGCCCAGGCCGTTCGGGCCTTCCAGAGCCTGCTCTTCGCCGGTCGAGAAGATCGTCACGCGATAGCCCGCGTAGGGCCAGCCCTTCGTCAGGCTGCTCGCCTTGCCGTCGCCGGCGATCATCGAGGCGATGAACGCATCGGGATCGGGAAGTGCCGACAGAAGCACGATCGGGCCGTGGCAGATGATGCCGGTCGGACGGCCGGACTCATGGAAGCTGGTCAGGATCTTGCCGAGGTTCTTGTCCTTGAGCAGATCGACCATCGGCGCATGACCGCCCGGGATGAACAGGCCGATGTATCCGTTGGTGCCTTCCGCGACGACCGAAGCCAGCGTCTTCGGATGCTTCAGCGCCTGGAGGTTCTCGGCGTACTTCAGCGCCGCGGCCCGTGCAGCGTCGTCGCCGCCGAAGAACATCGCGTTGTTGGAGTTCGCGTCCATCACCGGCAGATCGCCCTTGGGATTGGCGATCACCGGCTCGTAACCGGCCTCGATCAGCTTGCGGTAGGGGACGACGAACTCGTTCAGATAATAGCCGGTCTTGTAGGTCTTGCCGTCTTTCAGATCGAGCGCGTCGGCGCTCGACATCACGACAAGAACTTTTCCTTTGGTTTGTGCGGAAGCGGTCATCGGAGTCACCATCGTTAGGGCGAGCGCCAGCGCGCCGCCGAGTTTGCGGAAAAACATTTCGATTGCCTTGGTTTGGAGGGGACGGCGCTCGAGATGCGAGGTCCCCGGTTCGGTGGAGAAAGCCCGTCAGGCCACGTGGTAGCGTGCGGCGGGTTTGGGGTTGCGGAATTTGGGGGCCAGGTCGCGGCGTTCCTGCTCCCATCGGGTCCATGCCTCGCCTTCGTGAAGGCCGGGGATGGTTACCGTCTCACCCGCGTCGAGGCCGGCCAACGCAGCGTCGACAAGGTCCTCGGCTCGCATGGTGATCTCGGAGGACTTCTGCGGCGCGTAGCCGGCGACGTCCCAAAACTCGGTGGCGGTGGCGCCGGGCAGCACGGTTTGAACGCGGACGCCCTTATCGGCGAGATCCTTCTGCAGCGAATGACCGAAGCTCAGCACGTAGGACTTCGAGGCGCTGTAGACGCCGTTCAGGGCCTCGACCGCGATGCCGACCACCGACGAGATGTTGATGATCGTGCCCGTGCCGCGTTCGACGAACGCCGGCGCAGCTGCGTAGGTCAGGCGGGTGAGAGCGGTGATGTTGAGTTCGATCATCGCTTCCATCTTGTCGACGTTGGCCTGGAGGATCGAAGCGACCGAGCCGACGCCGGCATTGTTTACAAGCATGGTGATGCCCGGATCCTCGTGGATGGCCGCTTCGACCTTCGCGATGCCGGTCTTGTCGCTGAGGTCGGCCTGCAGCGGAGTGATCTGGCGCCCGGTCTCCAGCCGCAGACGTGCGGCCAGCGCGTCGAGACGATCCTTGTTGCGCGCGACCAGGATCAGGTCGTATCCGCGCTTTGCGAGGCGGTCGGCGTAGATGGCGCCGATGCCGGTCGATGCCCCGGTGATGAGAGCGACTCCTTTGGGCGAGGTATTGGTCATTTGTCTTCTCCGTCTTGGGTGCTCGGGATCGAGCTTGCAGATGGAGAATAGGGTTGCCTCCCCAAGTCTCAAATGTCATATAAACGTTGATTTAGGACATCGGAGACTGCCATGCGCGACATCGCATTCCTCGTCTACCCCGGATATTCGCTGATGGCTCTCGCCGTCACCGCAGGCTTCGAAGTCGCGAATTCGATGGTTGATCCAAAGCCTTATGACCTTCACTTCGTCTCGGAGCACGGGGGACCGGTCAAGACGTCGGCCGGCATGACGCTTCAGACCGAGGCTTTCACCGAGAAGCCGTTCGATACGCTCGTCGTCGGCGGGGCGACCTATCCCGAGCCGTCCACGCCGGGTCTGATCTCTTTCGTCCGCGAGGCCCCTAAGAGACACCGGCGCATCGCGGCCGTGTGCACCGGCGCGTTCGTGCTTGCCGAGGCCGGACTTCTGAACGGCCGGCGGGCCACTACGCATTGGATGCACGCCAGAGACCTGCAGCGGGCGTACCCATCGATGAAGATGGAAGAGGATCGCATTTTCATCAACGACGGCCCGATCTGGACCTCGGCCGGCATGACTGCCGGCGTCGACCTCGGACTGGCGCTCATCGAAAATGACCTCGGCCCAGAACTCGCGAAAGCCGTAGCGCGCAAGCTCGTCATCTATCATCGCCGCGGTGGCGGCCAGTCGCAATTCTCGGCGCTGCTCGAACTGTCGCCGAAGTCCGACCGCATCCAGGCCGCGCTCGCCTACGCGAGGGACAATCTGCACAAGCCCCTGACGGTCCCCGACCTGGCCGATGCCGCTCGTCTGAGCCCGCGGCAATTCAGCCGGGCCTTCCATGCCGAGACGGGGCAGTCACCGGCCAAGGCGATCGAGAATCTCCGGGTCGAGAGCGCTCGCAATCTGATGGAGCAGAGCCGTCACTCGATCGACGAGGTGGCCCGCCAAACCGGCTTCAGCGACCGCGACCACATGCGTCGCGCCTTCCTGCGCGCCTTCGGGCAGCCGCCGCAGGTGCTCCGGCGCAACGCGCGTCTCGAGTCGATTGACATCCAGGACGAAGTCGACGATCGCGATACCGCGGCTTAGGTGCATTACGCCTCCGGCGGCTTCCATCTAAGCGCTTCGATCAAGGCCCGCAGCGCGGGCGTGACGTGCCTGCTCGGATAGTAAAGATGCAACCCCTGGAACGGGATGCACCAGTCGTCGAGAACGTGGACGAGCCGCTCCGCCGCCAGATGCGATGCGGCCTTCGGTTCGAGCATCAATCCGAGCCCTGCGCCGGCCAACATCAACGTCGCGGCAAGGTCCGGGTCGTCGAGAACGAGCTGGCCGGCGGCACGGGTGCGGACCTCCTTGCCGTCACGTTCGAGCTTCCATGGGAAAAGACCGCCACCCGTGACGAGGCGATAGAGGATGCAATTGTGACGCTCCAAATCCGCCGGCTTACTGGGGCGAGGATTCCGCTCGAAGTAGTCCGGCGAGCCGACCACGATTAGCCGCGTATCCGGCCCTACCCGGACGGCGACCATGTCCTGGGCGACGTTGCCTCCCCACCGAATCCCGGCATCGAATCCGTCCCGGACCAAATCCATCAGCCGGCTGTCCACGCTGACCTCGACCGAGATCTTGGGATTCGCGAGCAGGAACTTCGGTAGCACCGGCGCCAACACCGCTTGAGCGGCGAATTGGGAGGCGGTGATCCTGATGGCTCCCGAGGGGTCGCCGCGCCATTCGCCCAGGGCGGCAAGACCGGTTTCCACTTCTTCGACAGCGGATTCGATGGAGCGCAGCAACCGCTCGCCGGCCGGCGTGGCGGCGACGCTGCGCGTCGTGCGTGCCAGCAGCCGGACCCCCAAGCGCGTCTCGAGCCCCTTCATCATATGGCTCAGGGCGGACGGGGACACTCCGAGTTCGGCAGCCGCGCGGGTGAAGCTTCGAGCCCGGGCGATGGTCCCATACGCAACTAGGTCGTCGAGTTCGCCCCTCTTCATTGATGAATCTGATTCAAAGGCCCTTTCGGCTTTGAAGTTATAATCTACGGCTCTCCACGCTGCTACCCCTGTCGAAATGTCGATTGATGAGCCGTGTGCATCAACTAGAAGCCGATCTTTTGGAAGCCGTCAGGGTGCAGTCTCTGATCGAAGCCCGGCAGCATGTCCCAAATTGTCGTTTATTAGACATTTGAGGCGGGTCCGGAGAGGCCTACTCCTGGACGCGTGGCCCCTGGAGTCTCGACGCCACCGGGTCCGCTTCCGGGGGCCGTCCCCGCTTCATCCGGGCCACGCACGCAACGCGAAGGACGACAAACATGCAGTTGATGGTCCTCTTCAGCCTGAACCCCCAGAACGCGCAGACACCTCCACCGCAAGAGCTCCTTGAGGCCGAATTCGAAGCGGTTCGCGGCCTCTACATGGAGAGCCTGATCCGACAGGTCTGGCTGCGGAGCGACGGCAGCGGGGCGTTCGCGATCGCCGAGGCGGCCTCGGTCGACGACGCTGCCGAAAAGCTCGGCCGACTGCCGATGGTCCGCGCGGGCGTTCTGCAGGCACCCGTCATCGTGCCGCTCTCCCCCTATTGGGGCTTTGCTCCTCGCGCCAACTAGAACCGTTGGAGAGCATGATCGTGCCGACTTCCGCTTCGTCGCACTCGCAGCCCAACAGGCGAACGAACGCCAGGAGACTGCGCCGGTGGGCGCTGTGTGCGGCTGCTTTTGGCGTGGCCGGCCTGTTCGGCTTCGCGGCATTCGCTTGGCGGCCGGCGATACCGGAAATCGCGACACCGCCCTCGTCGAGTTTCAGTGCCGGCGTGGTGTCGCGCGGAGTGATGCTGTCCTCCGCGGGATATTGCGCGACGTGCCACAGCGTGAAGGGCGGACAGCCGTTCGCCGGCGGCTATGCCATGAAGAGCCCGTTTGGAACGCTCTATTCGACCAACATCACGCCGGACCGCGAGACGGGCATTGGCGCCTGGTCGAAGGAGGCCTTCCGCCGCGCCATGCACGAAGGCGTCGCTCGGGACGGCTCGCACCTCTTTCCGGGCTTTCCCTACGACCACTTCACGAAGGTCTCCGACGACGACGTCGATGCGATCTACGCTTTCCTGATGACGCAGCCTGCGGTCCGCGCCCCGGCGCGGCCGAACGAGCTTCTCTTTCCGCTCGGCATCCGGGCGCTGCAGGCCGGCTGGAAGCTGCTGTTCTTCCGCTCGGGCAGGTTCGAGCACTCTCCGGATCACGATGCAAAGTGGAATAGAGGCGCGTACATTGCCGAAGCCTTGAGCCACTGCTCGGCCTGCCACACGCCGCGCAATCTGCTTGGCGCCGAACGGAGCGGATCGGCTCGCTACACCGGCGCCGCAGTGGACGGCTGGTTCGCGCCGGCTTTGACGCCCGCAAACCCGTCCCCGATGCCTTGGACTGCGGAGGAATTGCGCGCCTACCTGTTCGAGGGCCTCAGCCGTTTTCACGGCGCGCCCTCGGGTCCGATGTCGCCTGCCGCGCACGGATTGACCGCCCTATCTGCGGACGATCGTGAAGCGCTGGTGACCTACATCGCTTCCATCGGCGGCGACGCTTCGCGCTCTCATGTCGCCGCGGCCGCAGTGAACAGAGCGTTGCAGATCAATGCGACCAGTGCCGGTCGACAGATCGATCGGGACGCCGGGCTCTACGCCACAGCGTGCGCATCATGCCATTACAATGGCTCGGCAGGCGTCAACGCGAGCCGCCCCGACCTCGCGCTCAACAGCGCCGTCCATCTCGCCGATCCCGCCAACTTGATCCGCGTGATCCTGTTCGGTGTCGGTGGGTCCGAAGGCGCAAACGGATTGGTTATGCCGGCCTTCGGCTCGGGCTTCAGCGACGCGGAGGTCGCGCGGATCGCGGCCTACCTCCGTCGCACCCGCACCGACCAGCCGCCCTGGCCGGACCTCGAGAAGACCGTTGGCGAAATCCGCGCGCAGGGAAAAGGAGAGGGATGACATGGCCACGAATTTCCGGATCAATGGACGCTCCGTTAGCGTCAGCGAAGACGGCGATATGCCGTTGCTCTGGGTGATCCGCGACGAGATCGGCCTGAAGGGCACGAAGTTCGGCTGCGGCATCGGCATGTGCGGCGCCTGCACCGTCCATGTCGGAGGACGGCCGACGCGCTCTTGCATCACGCCGGTCGGCGCCGTCGACGGCGCGGAGGTTACGACAATCGAAGGCCTGCATCCGGAAGGCAACCATCCGGTACAGCAGGCCTGGCGCGATCTGCAGGTGCCGCAATGCGGCTACTGCCAGTCGGGACAGATCATGCAGGCCGCGACGCTGCTCAAGGACTTTCCGGCACCCGCCGATGCGGACATCGACGCCGTGATGTCGGGCAATCTGTGTCGCTGCATGACGTATCCCCGCATCCGCGCTGCGATCAAGGCAGCGGCGGCCCTCTCCCGGAGCACGGGCCATGAATAGAGCGCTCCGATCGAACGAAGATTTTGTGCTCTCGCGCAGAACCTTCCTGATCTCGAGCCTCGCGGCCGGCGCCGTGTTCGCCTTCGCGCCTCCCACCAGCGCAGCCAACTCTCTTCCGCTTCCGGATCCCTTCAAGACCTCTGACGGTCATCTATTCGAGCCGACCATCTGGTTCAGCATCGATCCCGACGGCGTCACGTCGATCAACATCGCCAAAGCCGAGATGGGACAGCATATCGGGACGGCGCTTGCGCGCATTCTGGCCGACGAACTTGAGGCAGACTGGAGCCTCGTTCGGCTCGTCGGGGTGGATACCGACCCGAAGTGGGGCCCCATGGTCACCGGCGGCAGCACGTCGGTGTGGTCCACCTATCCCGACTTCAGCCGGGCCGGAGCCGCGGGCCGCATGACCCTCATCGAGGAAGGCGCCAAGCTGCTTGGCGTCGATCCGTCGGACTGCGTCGCCCGCAAGGGCCGCGTCGAGGCCGGCGATCGCGCGATCGGGTACGGCGACATCGTACGTCGCGGCGACATCTCCAGGCGCTTCGGCGCCGACGA
The DNA here is from genome assembly GCF_000379585.1 of Bradyrhizobium sp. WSM2793. Taxonomy (NCBI): domain Bacteria; kingdom Pseudomonadati; phylum Pseudomonadota; class Alphaproteobacteria; order Hyphomicrobiales; family Nitrobacteraceae; genus Bradyrhizobium; species Bradyrhizobium sp. WSM2793. The sequence goes on from NZ_KB902783.1 coordinate 26,400, forward strand.
CCTCAAAGCAATGACGATCAAGGCGCCCAACGAGCGCAGGCTGATCGGAAAACCGACGCGCGCTCTCGACATACCGCCGAAGACCAAGGGCGAAGCCGTCTACGGCATCGACGCCGAGATCGAAAACATGGTCTACGCGCGGCCCAAACTGCCGCCGACACGCTACGGCTCCAAGGTTCTTTCGATCGACGACAGCGCCGCGCGCAAGGTGAAGGGGTACGTTCGCAGCATCACGCTCGACGATCCCTCCGGCACGGTCCCGGGCTGGGTCATGGTGATCGCAGAGAGCTACCCCGCGGCGATCCGGGCCACTGACCTTGTCCAGGTCGCCTGGCAGAACGACGAGACGGCCCAGGTCTCGGACAAGGATCTGCAGGCGCATGCCTCCCGCCTCATCGCAGATCCCGCGGCGGGGGCCGTCCTTGACACCGGCGGAGGCGACGTTGCCTCTGCCTTCGGTCGGGCCAAGTCGACGATCGAGGCGACCTACACGACCGCCGGCGTTCTTCACTTCCAACTCGAACCGGTCAACGCGCTGGCGTTCGAGAAGGACGGCGTGATGGAAATCCATACCGGCAACCAGGCGCAGAGCTTCATCCTGCCCGTTCTCTCCAAGGCGCTCGGACTGCCGCCCGAGAAGATCGTCATGCGGGCCTACCTCATCGGTGGCGGGTTCGGGCGTCGGCTGAACGGCGACTACAGCGTCCCGGCCGCCTTGGCCGCCAAGGCGATCGGCAGGCCGGTAAAGATGATCCTCACGCGCTCCGACGATTCGGTGCTCGACTCGATCCGCTCGCCGACCGTGCAGGCGCTGAAGATCGGATTCGACGCCGACGGCAGACCGGTCGCGATGGATCACGCTGCCGTGGCCGGATGGCCGACGAAGGCGATGTTCCCGGTCGGGCTCGTCAAGGGCACGAACGGCGCGCTCTACGATCCCTTCTCGATCGCCGGCGCCGACCATTGGTACGACGTCGGCGTGCTCCGCGTGCGCGCGATCAACAACGACCTCGCGCAGAAGAGCTTCCGCCCCGGATGGCTGCGTGCGGTGGCACCGGGCTGGACCAATTGGGCGCTCGAATCCTTCATGGACGAGGCCGCCCTCAGCGCCGGCCAGGATCCGCTGTCCTTCCGCCTCGCGCGACTGTCGGGACGCGGCATGAACGCGGGGTCGGCACCGAACGCGGTCGGCGGCGCGAGCCGCCAAGCGAACGTCTTGCGGCGAGTCGCCGAGCGCGCCCGCTGGGGCCGGAAGATGCCTGCCGATACCGGCTTGGGTCTGGCGAGCTCCTTCGGACAGGAGCGTGGAATGCCGACTTGGTGCGCCTGCGCGGCCGAGGTCGAGGTCGACAGGGGGAGGGGCGTCGTCGCTGTGCGCAAGCTGTGGCTCGACATCGATGCCGGCACCATCATCGATCCCGACGGCGCGCGCGCGCAGGCCGAAGGCGCGATGCTATGGGGTCTTAGCATGGCGCTGCACGAAGGGACGGATTTCGCGAACGGCAAGGTTCGCGACACCAACCTCGACACCTACACGCCTTTGCGCATCAGCGACGTGCCCGATTTCGACATCGCTTTCGTCGACAGCGTCGAGGCGCCGATGGGCCTCGGAGAACCGCCGACCACGGTCGTCGCGCCGGCGATCGGAAACGCGATCTTCGCAGCCACGGGCATCCGTCTCCGACGTCTCCCGATCAGGCCAGGCGATCTGCTGGCCGCAGCCCGCACCTAGCCCAAACGAAGGAGAGACCCATGCCGACGTATATGTGCGCCGTTCCGCCGAATCTCCTGAGCGACGAGCAAAAGGACCGGATCGCGCTCGCGATCGGTCGCCGCCACAGCGAAGCGACGGGCGCTCCGCTCTACTTCGCTCAGGTCGTCATCGAGGAGAATACGTCGGCCAGGCGCTACCTCGGCGGCAAGCTATCCGACGGTCACATCTGGATCCGCGGTGACGTCCGGGCCGGTCGGTCCGAGGAGGTGCGTCGAGCGCTCATCGTCAGCATCGCGCAGGATGTCGGCGCCATCGCGAAGATTCCGCAAGATTCGGTCTGGGTCTACCTCTGCAACCTAGAGCCTTCGGACATGGTCGAATACGGACGCGTCCTGCCGCTGCCAGGCAAGGAGCAGGAATGGTTCGAGAACCTTCCCGCGTCCCTGCAGTCCTACCTGAAGGGGCTCGCCGCGAACCGGTAAATCATCCATCCGAACTCAAGCCTCAAGGATTTTCGAAATGCCCTATCTGCAGTTGGACACACCATTTACCCATTCAGCCGACCAGAAGCGTCGCCTCGCCAAGCGCATGGGCGAGATCTACGCCGACGTGATGAGCGCGAACATCAATCGGATCAGCATCGCGATCCGCGAGCTCGGAGAAGGCGGCCTGTGGCGATGCGGGCCCAGGGAGCCCAGGCCGGCGGCGCTGCTGATGTGCGACATCCGGCAGGGTCGAGAGAAGGAGGTCCGCGCGGAGCTCGCCCGCCAGTTGGTGGCGGCATGCATCGAGATCTGTGGTCTCGACGAGACGACGATCAACGTCGAGTTCACCCAGCACGCGGGCGACGAGATGTACCACACGATGTACGGAGGCCTGAGCGACGACTGGCAGGCGGGCAAGACCGACACGCTGAACGGTCACGCTCCGTAGCGGGCGCTCTCGAAGGTCATCATTCTAGCCCAACAGCGACGCTGCACTGGAAATCTTATCAACCGCCGAACAAGGAGTTTGAAAATGCCTCTCGCAAGAATAGATGTCGATGCTTCGACTTCCCAGGAAGTGCGCCGGAAGCTCAGCGACATCGTCTACGACGCGATGGCGACCATCGCGAAGGTCCCCGTCCACGACAAGTTCATGATCGTCTCGACGCATGCGCCGGGCGATCTGGTTTACCCGAAGGAAGGCTACCTCGGCATCGAATACACTCCCGGGATCGTATTTATCCAGATCACGTGGAATGCTGGTCGGACCACCGATGTGAAGAAGGCCTTCTATCGCAAGATCGCTGACGACATCCACGAGAAGACGGGCATCCGCAAGCAGGACGTCTTCATCAACCTGGTCGACGTGTCTCCGGAAAACTGGTCGTTCGGCAACGGCGAGATGCAGTACGCCCCTAAATGACGGAGTGACGACGGCTCCTTCCGAGTGTCGCGCGGCCGCCGAAAACTTCGAACCCCGCACGCCTGCCGACTTGGCCGCGTCGACGAGAGGATACGAGATGTCATCGACTACAGCAAAATCCGATAGCGTAGCCCTCATCACCGGCGCGTCTTCGGGAATGGGCAAAGATATCGCCTTGAGACTTATTTCCAAGGGCTACGCAGTATACGGCGCGGCACGTCGCATCGAACGGATGAAAGACATCGAAGCCGCCGGCGGCACGGCGCTGTCGGTGGATGTAGCCGACGCCGCTTCGGTGGTCGCCGCCATCGATCGCATCATCGCCGAGCGAGGAAGGATCGATGTCCTGATCAACAACGCTGGGTATGGTCAGTTTGGAGCGTTGGAGGACGTCCCGATCGAAGTTGGCCGTCGCCAAATGGAAGTCAATCTGATCGGGGCGGCCCACGTGACTCAACTTGTCCTGCCCCACATGCGCGCGCGGAAGTTCGGGAAGATTATCAACATCTCCTCGACCGGCGGAAAAGTCGCTTCTCCGCTTGGCGGTTGGTATCACGCCTCCAAGTTCGCGCTCGAAGGATATTCCGACTCGCTTCGGAACGAGGTGCGCCCATTCGGGGTCGACGTCATAGTCATCGAGCCGGGCGGCATAGAGACCGAATGGGGCGGTATCGCCGAAGACGAAGCAGAACGCTATTCCGGTAAAGGACCGTACGCTGACCTGGTAGTCAAGATGCGAAGGGCGATGAGTGGACTAGGCAAGATGCCGTCCCCGCGCGTTGTCAGCGACCTGATCGTGCGAGCCCTCGAGACTAAGCGCCCGCGGACGCGCTACCATGCCGGCAGACTCGCCGGTCCGATTCTCTTTATGAGGCGCTGGTTGTCGGACCGGGCTATGGATCGGCTCATCATGTTGGCGCTGCGCTAATTGCCGAGTGCTTCTAGGGGATCGAATCGCGCCGCAGCCCTCCGCCGTGTTGTCAGAGCCGACGAGGCGTCATGTGCTGATCAGTTAAGTGCACCGTCGATTTTCCGTCATATCTGCTGTTGGACCCCTCAGTGACCTCAGGAGACGTCCGCTTTCCCGCCGCTGTTGGGGGGTGAGCGGACATCAGGCGGTCAGCCGCTTAACGCTTCGAGCGGCAAAACTGCTTTTGTGTCCGCCGCAAACCGCCCTAGAGCTGTTCCGAAGCGACATAGTGTGGGTTGCGACTCAATCACCGCCGTTTGCCTAGTTTTGGTCGCTCGTCTCGTGCCTCATCATCTGGCACGACTAGATCGACGTGACTAACGCCCAATGTGCTGGCGAGCTCAAATAGAGTGACGACAGTTGGATTGCGACGGCCACGCTCTAGGTCACTAATATACTGTTGGGTAAATCCGGACGCTTCGGCGAATTTCTCCTGCGTGAAGCGCTTCTGCTTCCGCAGTCTTGCGAAATTCCGACCGACCAACTTGCGCATGTCCATCGGCGCAAATTGCGTCTTTACATACTATGAGGTTTATCTCCTATAGTGTGTATTTCGACCCAGCCTTCTGGTCGGCTCGTCTCCAATGAGGCTAAAATGAGACCTGCGCACGATCTCGGCCAACCCTGGGAGGTTAGAATCATTCGCTGCTTGTTGGGATGCTTATGACGAAACCGCAACTAGATCCTCGCGTCGCGGATGTCGCGCCGAACGAGCCGGTGCTGACGGCCTATGACGAGCAGCATGTCATCACGTACGTTCGCCTTCTGCAGGCCGAAGGTGAGGGGGCGGACTGGCGTGAAGTGACTCGAGTGGTCTTGCATATGGACCCCGAGCGAGAGCCGGACCGTGCGCGGCGCGCATACCAGAGTCATCTTGCGCGTGCCAAATGGGTAACTGAGCAGGGACGCCTATTACGTGGCGGTGGCTCCGAATAGAAGAAAATGGCTGGCTGCCGACTTGCAGGCAGAACGATTTTCTTTTGCTGACGGGTGGTCATTCCGGGGCACCACGTGGTGCCAAACTAGGGGCTTCCTACAACCGCCTCGTTCATACCTATTGCGGCGCAATCTTTGTCACCTGCGCACAATGGGCGGAAGCAATGCCTGAATTCGACTGGCGGTCGCCGGAATCCTACAAGAGCCTACAAGACGCCGAAAGCACCGACATCGCCTGGGAATGTCTTCGCCGCAACGCGGACTATCGACGCGACTTTGAGGCGATGATCGCCAACAGTCCCGATGGCGAGGTGACACCAGAATTCAGGAGGAGGTGGGGCCTCTGCTTTCGCCCATGCCCCGCAGAGGTCCTTCGACGAGCAGACAATCTTTTGGGCGCCTGAGGTTTTAGCGGCGGTCGTTCCGGTCAAGGTCGCAATGGCCGACGACGGCAGGGCGCCGTCTCAGCCACTGCTTAACCTTACGGCTGGCCAGGTGCGCCGCGCTGTCGACGGCTGGCATGCCGTGCTGCGCATCGGTTCAGTGGACCATCGCTTTTGGTCCAAAGATGCGCCAGTGCTCGGCGCGTCGTATGCGGCCGAACTGCCGTTTGACGGCGATTTAGAAGCGCGGGCCTACGCAGCCCGGCGGCTGTGGCGATCGATCACTGGACGCGCGCCAGGTCCTGCCTTTCATCAATTGTCTAAACAGCGGCGCGAACGCCTGAGCGCCGCGATCCGCGCGCTCGACGCGCACAGCGCGGGCGCTAGCTATCGCGTCATCGCCGAAGCGCTGTTCGGCAAGAAGCGCGTCCCCGATCGCGCCTGGAAGACCCACGATCTGCGTAATCGAACGATCCGCCTGCTGCAAGGCGGCCTCGCGTTGATGCGCGGTGGTTACCGCAAACTCCTGCGGCCTGAGCGCAAGGACGAGTAGCGCAGTCCCCGAGGGGTGCCGAAAATCGCCCCCTCCATATTCGGCATCCCCCTCCGAGATCTTGCTTCTCCATGATGTCCGCACACACGCCGGCCCAGCCGGGCACCGTGCGATGTCCTCCTGGAGTTCTCAAATGCCCGATCCGATGGCCGGTCTTCCCCCGCGATTCCTGCGTACACCTGAGGCCGCGCGTTACCTTGGCCTGTCCGGTCGCACGCTGGAGAAGCACCGCACATACGGCACGGGACCAATTTATCGGAAGATTGGCGGACGGGTCGTTTACGCCGTCGATGACCTGAAAGCCTGGGCCGACCGCGGCGCCAAGACCTCGACGTCCGACCCCGGCAAGGGGACTGTGCTGCCGGCCAAGAAGCACCAAGCGCTGCGCCCGTATGCGGGCCAGGAACGTCGCTGATCGCCGCGCAAGGACAGTGACCATGCGGCGCAAGCACCATTCCGAGCGCGATCAGCTTGAGCTTTTTCGGGCGCTGCCGGGCGATCTTGCGCCACGCGACGCGCAGGATCTGATGGCTTATCCGTTCTTCTCGCTGGCAAAAACAAAGCGCATCGTGCCGATCGATTTCCGTGCCGGTGCGATCGCAATTCGTGTCGAAACCGTGCCGGAACACGGCATGGCGACTATCTGGGATGCAGATGTCCTGATCTGGGCCGCGTCCCAGATCGTCGAAGCCCGTGACGCCGGCTTGAAGACGTCGCGCCTGATGGCTGCAACGCCTTACGAGATTCTGACGTTTGTCGGCCGCGGAACAAGTGCCCGAGACTATGACCGGCTGAAAGCTGGTCTCGACAGACTTCAGTCAACGACCGTGCTGACGTCGATCCGTCAGCCGACAGAACGGCGACGGCATCGCTTCTCCTGGATCAACGAGTGGAAGGAGACGGCTGATGCAAATGGCCGGCCATTTGGACTCGAATTGATCCTGCCTGATTGGTTCTATGCCGGCGTCATCGATGACGCGCTCGTGCTGACGATCGATCGCGCTTATTTCGATCTGACGGGAGGACTTGAGCGGTGGCTCTACCGGCTCGTGCGCAAGCACGGTGGTCGGCAGAACGGCGGCTGGAGTTTTGATCTTGTGCACCTCCATGCCAAGTCCGGCATCCTCTCGCCGCTCAAGCACTTCGCTTACGACGTACGTCAGATCGTCCAGCGCCAGACATTGCCCGGCTATCAGCTCGTGCTCACGCGCGATCCTGATGGCACCGAGCGGCTGAACTTCGCACCTGCGCCTGCTGATCCCCTAACGGCCCGCTTGCGCCGCCGCGGCCTTATTCCGAATTCGGAGGACAACCTGTGAATCAGCTCGTGCTATCGGGGACCGCAACCCTCGTGCTATCGGGGACCCGATCCTCGTGCTATCGAGGACCGGAATCGCGCTTAAGAGCTTGTTTCTCCGCGCTTTCCAGCCGCTCTAACTCTACTAACAGGAAATCCTTCGGATTTCTTCTAACGGAGCAGGCCGAAAGCCACGTTGGCGGCGCTCTGCAACGGAGCTCCGATAGGCCAGCCTGCCTTTGCGGGCCATACACACTCTCCACCGAACCCCAAACTCAGGGCCGCCAGCTCCAGCGTCAGGGTGCCGCCGCATGAGCGATCTCACGGAAGTGGAAGTGTTGTGGCTCGAGAAGCGCATCGAAAACCGAATTCGGTTCGGTCGTATCGTCGAGGAACGGAAGCTTGATCGCCACCGGCGCGTCCTGTCATTCGCGCCAGGCAGCATCTTTGCCTTCGTTCGCTGGACGTCCAATGACTTTGGAACGGTCATTTCGCGGATCGACATCTTGCGCGCGGTCGCGCCTGGACAGCGCTGCTCGACCGTCCCTTATGTGACACCTGGCGGAGAGATTCTGCTGCGCCTGTCGGGCTGGCCGAAGGTCGAGCGCGTGCTGCAGATGGTCGACTCCATTGAGGCGCTCGGCATCGATCCGGCTTATGTCGCGCCTGATCATTGGCATCACGTTCATAACCGTCTGTCCGTCAATGAAAACCCGCGTCCGTATACGAAAGCGCGCCACCAGGCCTGGCTTCACCGTCAGAGGATAATGCGATGACGGGCCGCTTGAAGACGCTGACCGCGACGTTTGGGGCGGCTGCTGCGCTCGTCGCGACACTCGCTCTGGAGCCGCTTCCGCTCTACATTTGGAATGTATCGGCGAGCGTGCCAATCGGTCTTTATCGCTTACGACCGACGGAGAGCTTCCATGTCACGGAGCTGGTCGCCGTTCAACCGCCCGAGCCGCTTGCGACCTTCCTCGATTTGAACGGTTATCTGCCGGTCGGCATCCCCATGCTCAAGCGGATCTTGGCGCTGCCAGGGCAGTCGGTCTGCAGAAGCGGGCTCACGATTGCAGTCGATGACGTTGCGATGGGCGAGGCACGAGACCGCGACGGACGCGGCCGACCGCTGCCGCGTTGGGAGGGGTGCCGCGTGGTCGGGGAGGGCGAGCTCTTTCTCATGAACTGGCAGTCCGACTACTCTCTGGATGGCCGATATTTTGGATTCCTGCCCGCGTCGGCGGTGATCGGCCGTGCGCTGCCCGTGTGGACGTGGGAGGAGTGATCGTGCGTGTTCCACGCTCTTACCCCGCCATTCCTCTGTTCGATCGATCGCGGGACCATTCCTCCGTCCCGACCAACGCTTGCAGGGCCGACGCGCGCCGCGGCAGTCCAGGGCGGCCGCATGGCCGGCGCGAAGCAGCTTTACCCTGGACGGGCGCGAGCACGAGGGCATGCTTGGCCCGGTCGGGCGTGCGTGTTTGGGCTGTCGTGTCGCTGCTGCTTGTTTTCGCTGCGTCGGACAGGGCTGCTCTAGCGGAGAGCGGGTCGGCGTCGGCTCAAGCGGTTGCTCGGGCAAGCAACCCGTTCTCTGCTTTCGTCGACGAAGCCTCGAAGCGCTTTGCAATTCCGATGAAATGGATCGGTTCGGTCATTAACATTGAAAGCGCTGGAGACGTGCACGCCAAGTCGCCGAAAGGCGCAATGGGCCTGATGCAAATCATGCCAGCAACCTGGGCGGAACTTCGCGAGCGCTACAATCTCGGGAACGACCCCTACGACCCGCACGACAACATTCTGGCCGGCACGGCTTACTTGCGCGAATTGCTCGATCGGTATGGCTCGCCTGGCGTGTTTGCCGCGTACAATGCGGGACCATCTCGCTATGAAGAGCATCTCGCTGGCGGCTCTCTGCCAGAGGAGACGCGAGCCTACGTCGCAAAGCTTGCAAATCTGCTTGCCATCGAACTGCCGCCGAGTTGGACGTCCAGCGGACAGTCATCGGCAGCTGCGGCGCTGTTCGTCGGGCGATCCGATCTCATGAAAACGCGCGATCAGTTGCTGGCGCTCAAGCCGTCGAGCGGTGTCAGGACCGCAATCTCGGCGCTCGATGTTTCGCCCATGGTCCCCCGGCTTATTGGCGTGTTCGTCCCTCGATCGGATTCGGGAGCATCGCAATGACCAGGTGCGCGGGTTGGCAAGCCTCGCGGTGCTTCACCGTGCAAGTGGCATGTGCCGATGGTATAAGGGCGATGCCTTCGGCCTGCGCTCTACTCGTCGCTTCGCTCCTCACCGAGCCAGCCTTCGGGTGTCTCGGTCCCTCGGGTAACGATCGCTATCGCAAGCGCTCGGAAGCAGTTGGGGCTTCGCGAGTTGGCTGCCAAGTCGCAGTGGCTCTGTCGGGAACCGGCGACCGGGAGACAACGACGGCAGGACGGCGAGATAAAAGGGGCTCGCCGGTCGAACCGCAAGCCATTGGCATGGCTTGGGTTCTGGCGTGCCGGTCGGTCGGGGCGCGTGCCGTGCCTTGCATTTTGACGAATGGAATCAAAGGCGTCTTCGGCACCATGTGCGATTTTGATCGTTGGGAGGCCCTGCCGTGAGCGTGGGCGACAGCGATCTGCGTATTCGGCCTGGGCGTATCCGCAGTACCCGCGCGCCGAAGCAAAAGAGCTTCATCAACCAGGTGCTGCGGGCGGCGAAGAAAACAGGACACACCTCGGGGCAGGCTGTGGCTGGCAGACGCTCTGCGGCGCATGGGCGCTCCACGTTTGGCCGCGGGCGCCTCGCCTTTAGCCGCGCCAGATTGTTCAGCCCGACCCGGCGCGTCGTGGTGAAGGTGCGCGTGGTCCGGCACAAAGGGCGAGCCTTCCGCTCAGTGCCACTGACGGCCCACCTTTCATATCTGAAGCGCGAGGGCGTGACCCGGAGCGGCGAACGGGCCGAGATGTTCGATGCGGGGAGCGACCGTGCCGATAGCGGGGCTTTCTCTGAACGGTGCAAGGACGACCGGCATCATTTCCGGTTCATCGTCTCGCCAGAGGACGCCGGCGACATGACCGACCTGAAGGCGTTCACCCGCGACCTCGCCAGGCAGATGGAAGCCGATCTCGGCACGCGGCTCGATTGGGTGGCTGTCGATCATTGGAATACCGACAATCCTCATGTCCATCTTCTCGTTCGGGGAGTGGATGAGGTCGGGGCGGATCTCGTGATCTCTCGCGACTACATCAGCCAGGGTCTGCGCTCGCGCGCTGAGGAACTGGTCGCCATTGAACTCGGTCCAAAACCGGAGCACGAGATCCGCAATTCACTAGAGAGGGAAGTCACGGCGGAACGATGGACGCGGCTCGATCGGGAAATCCGGCTGGCGGCAGATGAGACCGGCTCTATCGATCTTCGCCCGGAGATCCCTGGCCAGTCCGATCCCGAGATCCGGCGGCTGATGATCGGTCGCCTTCAACATCTCGAGAAGATGGGCCTTGCGGCCTCCGCCGCGCCGGGGGAGTGGATGGTCGGGCTGGAAGCCGAGCGGAGCTTGCGCGAGCTTGGCATGCGCGGCGACATCGTCAAGACCATGCACCGCGCCTTGACCGAGCGTGGGGAAGCGCGCGGCATTGCCGACTACGTCATCGAAGGTGGACAGCCGACGCCCCAGATTATCGGACGATTGGTCGACCGGGGATTGCACGACGAACTGACTGGCGAGGCCTACGCCCTCATAGATGGAACGGACGGACGCGTTCACCATGTGCGCTTCCGAGGGCTCGAGGTTTTCGAACATGCACCGCCGAATGGCGGCATCGTCGAAGTACGACGCTTCGGTCAAACCGGCGATCCGCGACCGACCGTGGTGCTCGCGACTCGTTCCGATCTCGATCTTGGTGAGCAGGTCACCGCGAAAGGCGCGACCTGGCTCGACCACAGGCTGGTCGAACTCGACCCCATGCCGCTCGCCATGGGCGGATTCGGCCGCGAGACCCGCGACGCCTTGGAAGCCCGGACCGAGCACCTGATCCAGCAGGGCCTGGCGCGGCGGCAGGGTCAACGCATCATCCTGCAGCGCGACCTCTTGAACACATTGCGCCGGCGTGAACTGGACGAGGTGGCCGCAAAAGCCTCGGCCGAGACCCGCCTGCCTTACGTTAAGCCTGACTCTGGGGAGCAAGTGGCGGGCACGTATCGCCAGCGGCTGACGCTCACCTCGGGACGCTTCGCCATGATCGACAATGGGCTCGGCTTCCAGCTCGTCCCTTGGTCGCGCGAACTCGAAAGGCGACTCGGCCAACATGTCACCGGCGTCGTGAAGGAGGGCGGTGGCATCGAGTGGGGGTTTGGTCGGAAGCGCGACCTCGGCCTCTAGCCATCCCAAATTCAGTTGCAGAAGGACGTTCGCGATGTCCGGAACCAAGATTCTCTGGGGCCAAGTGATGGTTGTCGGCCTGATCGTTTTGCTCGCCATCTGGGGAGCGACCGAGTGGACGGCTTGGCGGCTTGCGTTTCAACCGGAGCTCGGACGGCCTTGGTTCGAACTGTTGGGCTTCAAGATCTATTACCCGCCAGTCTTCTTCTGGTGGTGGTTCGTCTACGACGCCTATGCACCTCAGGTCTTTGTTGAGGGGGCCTTCATCGCGGCGTCAGGGACCGTCGTTTCGATCGCCGCGGCGATCGGCATGTCGGTATGGCGCGCCCGTGAAGCCAAGAATGTCGAGACCTATGGCTCGGCGCGCTGGGCTGGTCTGGAGGAGGTTCGAGCGGCCGAACTTCTCGGTCCTGATGGTGTGGTGCTGGGAAAGCTCGATCGCGACTACCTCCGCCATGACGGGCCGGAGCATGTCTTGTGTTTTGCGCCAACCCGGTCCGGCAAGGGTGTTGGCCTGGTCGTTCCTTCGTTGCTGGCCTGGCCGGGTTCTGCCATCGTGCACGACATCAAGGGTGAGAACTGGCAGCTGACCGCGGGCTTCCGCTCGCGGCATGGCCGAGTTCTGTTGTTCGACCCCACCAATCCAAAGTCGTCGGCCTACAATCCGCTGCTCGAGGTCCGGCGCGGGGAATGGGAGGTTCGCGACGTCCAGAACGTGGCCGATGTCCTGGTCGACCCCGAGGGCTCGCTCGACAAGCGGAACCACTGGGAGAAGACCAGTCATTCCCTCCTGGTCGGCGCCATACTCCATGTCCTCTATGCCGAAGCGGACAAGACCTTGGCTGGGGTCGCAGCTTTCCTTTCCGATCCGAAGCGGCCGATCGAGGCGACGCTGAAGGCAATGATGACGACGCCGCATCTTGGTGAGCACGGTGCCCATCCCGTGGTCGCCTCGACCGCGCGCGAGCTACTTAACAAATCCGAGAATGAACGCTCCGGAGTCCTGTCTACCGCGATGTCGTTCCTGGGGCTCTACCGCGATCCCGTCGTGGCCCAGGTAACCCGTCGTTGCGACTGGCGGATCGCCGATCTGATCGCAGATAGCCGGCCGACGACGCTGTATCTCGTGGTGCCGCCCTCGGATATCTCACGGACCAAGCCGCTGATCCGTCTGGTGCTGAACCAGATTGGTCGTCGCCTGACCGAGGACCTGCACGCGCGCGACCGCCGGCATCGAGTCCTGATGATGCTCGATGAGTTCCCGGCACTCGGGCGGCTCGATTTCTTCGAGTCCGCGCTCGCCTTCATGGCGGGGTACGGCATCAAGAGTTTCTTGATCGCGCAGTCGCTCAATCAGATCGAGAAGGCATACGGTCCCAACAACGCCATTCTCGACAATTGCCACGTTCGGGTCAGCTTCGCGACCAACGACGAGCGGACCGCCAAGCGGGTATCCGACGCGCTGGGAACGGCGACCGAGATGCGGGCGATGAAGAACTATGCCGGTCACCGATTGAACCCCTGGCTGGGCCACCTCATGGTCTCGCGCCAGGAGACGGCAAGACCGCTGCTGACCCCAGGCGAAGTCATGCAGCTTCCGCCGGCGGATGAAATTGTAATGGTGGCGGGCATATCGCCGATCCGAGCCAAGAAGGCCCGGTACTACGAGGATCGGCGATTTGCCGAGCGGGTGCTACCGGCCCCCGATCCGGCGGCATCCGGTCGATCATCGCGAACGGACGGATGGTCAACGCCTGGAACGCTGAAGCCGGCGTCGCTTCCAACCGACACGGGGCGAGCAGAGGAAGACACGGCGAACAGCGGCCTCCGTCGCGAGCCTGAACTTCCCGAACACGTCGCGATCGTCAAGGAAACGTCGGAGCTAACGCCGGCAGAAGAATTTGCCGTCGTTCTTGACGATGACGAGGACGCTGTCCGCCAGTCCCGGCTCATGCGTCAGCAAATGCGGGGCGTCGCGCGACAGGTCACCATGGACCCGAATGACGGTATGGAGCTCTGAGGCAACATGCGCGACCGGATGAATGTCTATTTCCCGCCGGAGCTTCTGAAGCAGATCTCGGATCTCGCCGATCGCAGGAAGCTGTCCCGATCTGCCATCGTGGAAGCGGCCGTCGCTTCGTTTCTGTCACCGGACGGCGCGGACAGGCGGGAGGCTGCGTTCGCCCGGCGCCTCGATCGGCTGTCGCGTCAGGTGCAGAGGCTGGAGCGGGACGTCGGTCTGATGGCTGAAACCTTGGCTCTTTTTATTCGCTTCTGGCTGACAATCACGCCGCCGCTACCCAACGACGCGCAGGCGGCCGCGCAGGCAAAGGGCCGGGAGCGGTTTGAAGGATTTGTTGAGGCACTCGGGCGTCGTCTGCAAAAGGGGCAGAATTTCCTGCGCGAAATTCCAGAAGATGTCGTCCGTCTTGAGCCGGGCAACGAAGCCTGATTGAACGAGCAGCCCGCCAGCACTTCTTTTTCTACGCTGGCCTACGATCACGGCAGCGGCTTGTTGCGATAACTTATCGAGTGCCTTTTCTATTCACTCCCATCTGAGGGCGCCTTTGAGCGCTTTCATCGGGTGGGGACGACGGTGGCAATCCATTCTATTCAATCGGAGGGGAGCTTGCGCGGTGCGCGCATGCTGCGCAGCGCTCTCGGTCCTGCAATTGCCGGCTACCTCGAAGATGAAGCGATCATCGAGGTGATGCTCAACCCGGATGGGAGGTTGTGGATCGACCGGTTGTCAAATGGCCTGATTGACACAGGTGAAACCCTGTCCGCAGCGGATGGGGAGCGCATCGTTCGCTTGGTGGCGCATCACGTGGGAGCCGAGGTACATGCCGGCGCGCCACGTGTTTCGGCCGAATTGCCTGGAACTGGCGAGCGCTTCGAAGGTCTCTTGCCTCCTGTCGTTGCCGCACCGGCCTTCGCCATTCGCAAGCCTGCAGTCGCCGTGTTTACGCTCGACGACTATGCTGCCCAAAGGATCATGACCCCGGAGCACGCCAGGATCCTGAAGAAAGCGGTCGCTGCACGGAAGAACATCCTCGTCGCCGGTGGGACGTCTACCGGTAAGACAACATTGACGAATGCGCTCCTGGCCGAGGTCGCAAAGACTGCTGATCGGGTCGTGCTGATCGAAGATACGCGCGAACTTCAGTGCAAGGCGCCCAATCTTGTCGCTTTGCGTACCAAGGATGGCGTGGCCACGCTATCGGACCTCGTTCGGTCCTCGCTGCGCCTACGACCTGATCGCATCCCGATTGGGGAAGTCCGAGGTGCCGAGGCACTCGATCTTCTCAAGGCCTGGGGTACCGGCCATCCCGGCGGCATCGGCACCATTCACGCGGGCAGCGCGCTTGGTGCGCTGCGTCGGCTCGAGCAACTCATCCAGGAAGCCGTCATCACCGTCCCGCGCAACCTGATCGCCGAGACCATCAACCTGGTCGCCGTGCTCGCGGGGCGTGGCGCTGACCGACGCCTCACTGAGCTCGCCCTCGTCACGGGCCTTGGTGCTGCCGGCGACTACAGCCTTTCACCAGCAGGAGACTGACATGCGTCGCTTTCTAGGTATCGCTTCATCGGCTGCCTCCGGCATTGTTCTTTTGATGACAGCTCCTGCATGGGCTGCTGGCTCGAACATGCCGTGGGAGCAGCCACTCAATCAGATCCTGCAGTCGGTGGAGGGGCCGGTCGCCAAGATCATCGCCGTTATCATCATCATTGTGACCGGGCTCACGCTCGCGTTCGGGGATTCGTCAGGCGGTTTCCGCAGGCTGATCCAGATCGTATTTGGGTTGTCGATCGCGTTTGCCGCCTCGAGCTTCTTTCTGTCGTTCTTCTCCTTCGGCGGCGGCGTGGTGATCTGATGGATGAACCGGTCGCAGGTTTTGTCGTGCCCGTTCACCGCTCACTTACTGAGCCGATCCTGATGGGTGGCGCTCCGCGCTCGGTGGCAATCGTCATCGGCACGGTTGCCGCTGCCCTTGGGCTTGGGCTTCGGCTGTGGATCGCGGGCCTCGTCCTCTGGTTCGTCGGCCACATGGCCGCCGTCTGGGCCGCCAAGCGCGATCCTGCTTTCGTCGACGTGGTGCGCCGGCAGCTGCGCATTCCCGGCCATCTCAACACCTGAGCTCTCGTCATGATGAACCTTGCCGAATATCGCCATTCCAGCGCTCGCCTCGCCGACTTCCTGCCTTGGGCAGCCCTGGTGGACGAAGGGATTATCCTGAACAAGGACGGCTCGTTCCAGCGAACGGCAAAACTCCGGGGGCCGGACCTCGACAGCGCGGTGTCGGCTGAACTCGTCGCCGTTGCCGGCCGTCTGAACAATGCCCTGCGTCGACTAGGATCAGGCTGGGCCGTATTCGTCGAGGCGCAGCGCCATTTTGCCGGGGCTTATCCCCCGAGCACCTTTCCTGATGTCGCATCCGCACTGGTGGACGCGGAACGCGGGGCTCAGTTCGAGGAGGCGGGTGCTCTTTATGAGTCCAGCTACTTCCTAACCTTCCTCTATCTGCCTCCGGAGGAACGGGCCGCTAGGGCTGAGCAACTACTTTACGAGGGCCGCGACCGCACCGTCGAAGCCGACGCACGCGAGATCCTCCGCGGGTTTATCGACCAAACAAACCGCGTGCTTCAGCTCGTTGAAGGCTTCATGCCGGAATGTGGCTGGCTCGACGATCAGGATACACTGACCTACTTGCACTCGACGATCTCGACCAAGCGTCATCGCGTTCGAGTGCCCGAAATTCCGATGTACATCGACGCGCTGTTGGCCGACCAGCCACTGACAGGCGGGCTCGAGCCGATGTTGGGCTCAGCCAACCTGCGGGTTCTGACAATCGTCGGCTTCCCGGGGGCGACGACGCCAGGAATTCTTGACGACCTCAATCGCCTGGCATTCTCGTATCGCTGGTCGACTCGCGCGATCATGCTCGACAAGGCCGATGCCACCAAGCTGCTGACCAAGATCCGCCGTCAGTGGTTCGCCAAGAGGAAATCCGTCGGCGCCATCCTCAAGGAGGTTATGACCAACGAGGCGTCGACGCTGCTCGATACGGACGCACACAACAAGGCGCTCGATGCCGACGCGGCGTTGCAGGAACTGGGTTCGGATCAGATCGGACAAGCCTTTGTCACGGCGACGATTAGCGTCTGGGACCACGATCCCGAGGCTGCCGATGAAAAGCTCCGACTGGTCGAGAAGGTCATTCAGGGTCGGGATTTCACCTGCATGATCGAGACGGTGAACGCCGTCGAAGCCTGGCTCGGCAGTCTCCCCGGGCACGTCTATGCCAACGTGCGGCAGCCTCCGGTTTCCACGCTGAATCTCGCGCACATGATTCCGATGTCGGCCGTGTGGGCGGGCGAGCCGAGGGATATGCACTTCAAGGGTCCGCCTCTCTTGTTCGGCAAGACCGAGGGATCAACGCCATTCCGGTTCTCGCTTCATGTCGGCGACGTCGGCCATACCCTGGTGGTGGGACCGACCGGGGCTGGCAAGTCGGTGTTGCTTGCTCTGATGGCGCTGCAATTCAGGCGTTATCCGAACTCCCAGATCTTCGCGTTCGATTTCGGCGGTTCGATCCGGGCGGCCGCACTGGCCATGGGCGGCGATTGGCATGATCTCGGCGGCGCGTTGTCCGACGGAGGCGATCATCCCGTTGCGTTGCAGCCGCTGGCTTGGATCGACGATCCCTCCGAGCGCGGATGGGCCACCGAATGGATCTGCGCAATCCTTACCCGGGAAAAGATCGAGATCACCCCGGAGGTCAAGGATCATCTTTGGTCGGCGCTGACATCTCTCGCCTCGGCGCCGATGCAGGAGCGCACACTGACGGGCCTGTCAGTGCTCCTGCAATCAAACCCTCTGAAACGTGCCCTGCAGCCCTATTGCCTGGGTGGTCCCTCTGGGCGTCTGCTTGATGCCGAATTCGAGCGCCTTGGCGAGGCGTCGGTCCAGGCGTTTGAGACCGAAGGGTTGATCGGAACGAGCGCGGCTCCCGCCGTGCTCGCGTATCTCTTCCATCGTATTGGGGACCGTCTCGACGGCCGACCGACACTTCTCATTGTCGATGAGGGTTGGCTTGCCCTCGACGACGATCATTTTGCCGGCCAGCTGCGCGAATGGCTAAAGACGCTTCGGAAGAAGAACGCGTCCGTCATCTTCGCCACCCAATCGCTTTCGGACATCGATGGCTCCGCGATCGCGCCGACAATTATCGAAAGCTGTCCAACGCGCCTGTTGCTGCCGAACGAACGGGCGATCGAGCCGCAGATCACCGCCATCTATCGCCGCTTCGGCCTCAATGACCGTCAGATCGAGCTTCTGAGCCGGGCAACGCCGAAACGCGACTATTACTGCCAGTCCCGTCGCGGCAACCGGATGTTCGAACTCGGCCTTGGCGAGGTCGCGCTCGCATTCACCGCCGCCTCCTCCAAGACAGACCAGACTGTCATCGCGGACCTCCTCGCCGAACATGGCCTTGACGGCTTTGTTCCGGCCTGGCTCCAGCACCGTGGCGTGGCCTGGGCCCTGGATCTGATCCCCAATCTCGTCAATCTGGAGAAACCCCTATGAGACGTCTTGGCCTCTTGTTGGCCGTTGGCACCGTCGCGCTCTTGCTTGGCGCCACCGCACCCGCGCGGGCGCTGATCGTCTTCGATCCCAACAACTACGTCCAGAACGTCCTGACGGCCGCGCGGGAACTCCAGCAGATCAACAATCAGATCACCTCGTTGCAAAACGAGGCGCTGATGCTGATCAATCAGGCAAAAAATCTGGCACGCCTGCCGTATTCGTCGTTGCAGCAACTGCAATCCTCGATCCAGCGCACCCAGCAATTGTTGTCCCAGGCTCAGCGGATCGCCTACGACGTGCAGCAGATCGATCGTGCCTTCTTGACCAGCTACGCGCCGGCCAGTGGCGGCCAGTCGAATCAGTTGCTGGTCGCCAACGCTCAATCGCGATGGCAAAATTCTGTGGCCGCATTGCAGGATGCGCTCCGTGTCCAGGCCGGCGTCGTCGGCAATCTCGATACCAACCGCATCCAGACATCAGCGCTCGTCACATCAAGCCAGGGCGCCAGTGGCGCCTTGCAGGCAACCCAGGCTGGCAATCAGATACTTGCACTTCAAGCCCAACAACTCGCCGATCTCACCGCTGCCGTAGCCGCGCAGGGCAGGGCACAGAGCCTTGAGGCGGCGCAGCGTGCCTCGGCCCAGGACCAGGGGCGAGAACAGCTCAGGCGGTTTCTGACGCCAGGACAGGGCTATCAGTCCTCTAATGTGCAGATGTTCCATCGATGACCGGCATAAAGGCAATCAAGGCGCTCTCGCTGCTGACCACGATCGGGCTGGTGGCCGTCGCTGCCTGCACAATTCAGCTGCGTGGCGGAGAGGAATCTTCGCCGGCCCCCAAGGCGGAGCAGACGATCGATGCAGTCAGCTCTGACCTCGCGCGCTGTCGCGGCGTTACTCCGGGCGATACAGTACGTTATCGCGATTGCCAGCAAGTTTGGGCCGAAAACCGGAGTCGCTTCTTCGGCAGGAAGGAGGGCGTCCCCCGTTCCGGCCAAGATGACTCAGCCAGTTCGATGCCCGTCCCAAAGGATCAAAGCCGGATCCTGCAAGGGTATCCGAACTTGGCGACACCTGATGCGGGTAAGCCATGACTGGTACGGGGATCATCGACCAGTTCCTGGAAACCTTCACGCGCTATATCGACAACGGCTTCGGGTTGCTGGGGAGCGATGTCGGATATCTCGCCACGACCCTTGCTGCGATCGACATCACGCTCGCCGCGTTGTTCTGGAGTTGTGGGACGGACGAGGACATCATCGCGCGCCTCGTCAAGAAGACGCTCTTCGTGGGCGTCTTTGCCTACCTCATCGCGCAATTGGAATAGCTTGGCGCGCATCGTCTTTGAAAGCTTTGCCGGTCTCGGACTGAAAGCATCCGGCGCAAGCCTATCTGCGTCAGATTTCCTGCGACCGGGAAAGATCGCCCAAGTCGGACTCGACGCCGGCCGACCGCTGCTCGATTCGATCTCCAACCTGATGGGCTACATCAGCTTCTTCGAGAATTTTGTCCAGATCATTGTCCTCCTGTTCGCCTGGATCGTGGTCCTGCTCGCCTTTTTCATTCTGGCGATACAGCTCTTTGTTACCCTGATCGAGTTCAAGCTGACGACGCTGGCGGGCTTTGTGCTCATTCCCTTTGGCTTGTTCGGGAAGACAGCATTTGCGGCAGAGCGGGTCTTGGGCAACGTCATCTCTTCAGGGATCAAGGTCCTGGTCCTGGCGGTCATCGTCGGTATTGGATCGACACTGTTCTCTCAATTCACCTCCGGCTTTGCTGGCGGCCAACCAACCATTGAAGACGCGATGACTCTGGTGCTCGCGGCGCTCTCCTTGCTAGGCCTCGGTATCTTCGGTCCCGGAATCGCAAACGGTCTCGTGTCCGGTGGACCCCAACTCGGCGCCGGTGCTGCGATTGGGACAGGGCTTGCTGCTGGCGGCATTGTTGCAGCGGGGGCGGGCCTAGCCGCCGGCGGTGCCGGTCTCGCGGGCGGTGCGATGGCGGGCGCCGCTCACGGTGGGGGTGCCGCTTTGAGCGGAGTATCCGCGGCCTACCGAAGTGGCGGCCTTGCTGGCGTGGCGGAGGCGGGTGGTTCGGCTGCCATGAGCCCGTTGCGTCGCGTTGCGACTGCATTCGGCGGAGGTGGACAAGCGGGTGAGCACGGCGCCACTACTTCGGCGGAAAGGCAGCCCCATTGGGCGCGACGCATGAAGCGAGCCCAGACCATTCGGCATGGTGCGTCGGCGGCCGGCCACGCGGTTCGCTCCGGCGACCAGGGTGGCAGCGGATCCTCGGTCGACTTGTCCGAGGGAGAGCGCTGATCCCCAGTCAATGCGCTTTCGCCAACCGCCGTGAGCAGCACCTCGAACCTGGACGCCGCACGACTTGAAACGACCATTCGATCCAAGAGGCATTATCGATGTTCAAACGATCTTCTGTTCACTACGGGCGAATGCCCGAGCCGATTACGCCTTATCAAAAGGCGGCGCAGGTTTGGGACGAACGCATTGGATCGGCGCGCGTGCAAGCCAAGAACTGGCGCCTGATGGCTTTCGGTTGCTTAATGCTATCGGCCGGTCTTGCAGGTAGCCTCGTCTGGCAATCGAGCCAGGGCTCGATCACGCCCTGGGTGGTCGAAGTCGACCATTTCGGTCAGGCCCAAAGGGTTGCGCCGGCCAACATCGACTATCAACCTACTGACGCTCAGATCGCCTACCATCTGGCGCGCTTCATCGAGGACGTCAGAGGCCTCCCGGCCGACGGTATCGTTCTGCGCCAGAACTGGCTCCGGGCCTATGATTTTACGACCGATCGCGGCGCGGCTGCGCTCAATGACTACGCGCGCAACAATGACCCCTTTGCCAAATTGGGTAAGGCGCAAGTCTCCGTCGAGGTATCGAGCGTCATTCGCGCGTCTTCCGAAAGCTTTCGCGTCGCGTGGACGCAGCGCCTCTACGACAACGGCTCGTTGAGCTCGACTGAACGCTGGACTGCAATTCTCTCAATCGTGATCGCAACGCCTCGGGATGCCGAACGCCTGCGCAAGAATCCCCTTGGCGTCTATGTCCGCGCCATCAACTGGTCAAAGGAGTTGAGTCAGTGACCAAGACGTCGTCTGACGTTCATTCGAAGCATCCCTTCGGGCAAAGCAGACTCAGATCGGCTTGGCCCGACCTCGTGAATTTGAGGGGAGCATTTCTGTCCGCGCTCTTGGTTTGTTCGTCGGCGCTCGGCGGGTGCGCGACCTACATTCCGCCTGAGATCAGCTATGACGCTGAAGTGCCTCCGTTACCGGCGACGCCGGTGGCTCTCGACGACAGATCGCGGCCGCTTCATGTTCCACCCCTGTGGAAGCCTGCTCTCGGCGGCAAGTCGGCCGGGAAAGAAGAGCCAGAACCCGTGAACCGGGTTGAGACGGCAAACAGCGCAGCCCGGGTCGAACCGCGCAAACGCGGGTATTTTAACGCAGCGCAAATCTACGCGTATAGTCCAGGAGCGCTCTATCAGATTTACGCCGCGCCCGGGCAGATCACGGATATCGCGCTCGAGGAAGGAGAGCAGTTGACGGGATCGGGGCCCATCGCGGCTGGAGATACCGTCCGCTGGGTCGTGGGGGACACCGAGAGCGGGAGCGGCGACACACGACGCGTCCACATCCTGGTAAAGCCGACTCGTGCATCGATCGAGACCAACCTGGTCGTCAACACCGACCGGCGCACGTACCTGATCGAACTGCGCTCCCGCGAGCGGCCATACATGCCGTCTGTCGCCTGGTACTATCCAGAAACGGTGCGCGACCGAACCCGTCCGGTCGCTCTGAAGCCAGCTCTTCCGGATCCGGCGCAGCGTATCTCTCGCTATGCCATCGACGGAGACAGTCCCCCCTGGCGGCCGGTCGCCGCATATGACGATGGTCGCAAGGTCTATATCGAATTCCCGCAAGGCATCGTGCAAGGCGAGATGCCACCTCTCTTTGTCATCGGCCCGGACGGCAAGACCGAACTCGTGAACTATCGCGCCTACGGCAACGTGTTGATTGTCGATCGGCTGTTTGCGGCCGCCGAACTGCGGCTTGGCGGTGAGCACCACCAGAAGGTCAGGATTATCAGGACCGACGGGAGGCCGCAGTCATGAGCGTCGGGAATGGAAATATTAGCGAGCAATCTGTCTCGCCAACGACACAAGAGGATGGGGCTGGGAGCTTCCGGCTAAGAGCTGAGCATCCGCGCGTGACCCGGCTGTCCCGGAAAGTCCTGGCCGGAGGGAGCGCAGTGGTGTTGCTCGTCATGGGCGGAGTCGTGATGTGGTCGCTCCAGTCCAGTCGACCTCGAAGCCAGGCGGCCGACGAGCTTTACAGCACCGACCACCACAACGTTGCCGACGGTATTACGACGCTGCCGAAGGACTATTCCGGCGTTCAGCGCCAGCCAGTCCCGCAGCTTGGTCCGCCGCTCCCCGGCGACCTCGGCCGGCCGATTCTGGCCGCTCAAGGTCAGTCGCCGGCGATCGGCGCTGATCCGGAACAGCAGCGCCGGGATCAAGAGACCGAGGCAGCCCGCATCAGCCATTTGTTCGCTGCGACCAACGGAGGAGCAGTCCGTCCGCCCGCCGCTGCGGCTGTTGGAACAGACCGTATTGCCTCGCCGAACGCGACGAACTCAGCCGACGACGGATTTGGGCAGAACGGCCAGGACCGAAAGCTTGCCTTCCTCAGCGCAAGCGTGGACCGTCGCACAGTCAGTCCTGACCGTGTCACGAGGCCAGCTTCACCATATATCGTGCAGGCGGGGACGATCATTCCGGGAGCCCTGATCACGGGAATCCGGTCGGACCTGCCCGGCCAGATTACTGCGCAGGTCACCGAGAACGTGTATGACACGCCGACCGGTCGCTTTCTGCTTGTGCCTCAGGGAGCGCGCCTGATCGGCATCTACGATAGCCAGGTCACATTCGGTCAGTCCCGCGTCCTGCTGGTCTGGACGCGGCTGATCATGCCGAATGGACGTTCCATCGTTCTTGAGCGGCAGCCGGGCGCTGATTCCGCAGGTTACGCGGGCCTGGAAGACCAGGTCGACAATCACTGGGGCGAGCTGTTCAAGGCTGCGGCTCTATCCACATTTCTGGCGGTCGGGACCGAGCTGGGGGCCGGCTCGGACAGCAACAGCAACAACAGCGCAATCATCCAGGCATTGCGACACGGCGCCTCGGACTCACTGAACCAGACTGGACAGCAGGTCGTTCGGCGCAGTCTCAACATCCAGCCCACTCTGACCGTGCGACCCGGCTTCCCTGTTCGCGTTGTCGTCAATCGTGACCTCATACTTGCGCCTTACGGAGGGTAGGGGATGCCCAAGCTTAGAATAGCAGCGCTGCCCGATGACAAGCCCGTCAAGGTCGCCGCTGAACTTCCAGCGTCAGTGCATCGAGATCTCGTCGCCTATGCAGAGGCCTTGGCAAGCGAAAGTGGGCAGCGCATCGACCCCGCAAAGCTGATCGCGCCCATGCTGGCGCGCTTTATGGCCACGGACCGCGGGTTTGCAAAGGCGAGACGAGCTGGTCATTCTCCGAAGGCCGGCGAGGGTGAGGGATAGCGTTCAGTCAACAAATTGAGGAAACGCTTCAAGGTCGGATTCTCATTGTCGTCGCGCCAATGGGCATAGAAGCCGATACGGCTCGGGCCGGCGCCGTCGCATAATTCTCGATAGACCAAGCCAGCGAAGCTGGCGCCCATGTCCGACTCCATGACAAGGCCGATTCCGAGTCCCATACTGATCAGGCTCTTTATGATACCTCGGCTCACATCATGCCTCTCGATTGTTGGGCGATGTTCGTCTGCCACCAGCTTAGCAATCAACAGGTCTTCGAGACCGGTTGGATCATACTCGCTTACGAGGATCGTCTGTCCGCGCAGATCTGTCCAGTAGACGAACTCGTGCGCGGCCAGAGGATGATCATTCGGAACCAAAGCTAGTGTGCGCTCACTCCAGACGGGCAGCGTTTCGGCGTCCGGGTGCGGCTTTTGCCCCGGAACGATGATTATATCGAGAGTCCCATTCCTGAGGGCGCTCATTAACGAGGTGCGAGGCCGCTCCACGGTCGTCAGGTCGACCTGCGGGAAATTGCTTCTGAACTCGACTATGGTCGCTCTCAAGTTCCCGGCGGAAATAGAAGTGCAGAAGCCCATCCTGAGACATCCGGCTTCGCCGCGACCGCTGGACCCAGCGGCCACCAGCATCGCCTCGACCTGCTCCAGAACTGTCCTTGATATCCGCAGGACACTCTGACCTGCGGCGGTGGGCATAACCCCTGTGCTGGAGCGCTCAAACAATGTCGCCCCCACCAGATGTTCAAGTTGGCGGACCAGGCGGCTTAACGCGGAATGTCGGATCACCAGATGTTCCGATGCCCGGCGAAGGCTTCCGCAATCTGCGGCAGCGATTGCCGCCCGCAAGTGACGTAACTCGACTTGAGCTGCCCTATGAGCAGGAGCCATTTGAAGCTTCCTGGTATCGGGAGTCCGACGGTAGAGCCTTGGCTGGTCATTCCAGCCAAATATCACGCCGCCTTCATTGCAGGTTCCCACAGTACGGGAGACTGCAGGTTTCCTGCACTTCGTACCTGCGCCAGGCATTCCGAGGAGACCTCGAGATACCCGGCAACTGCGTCAGTATTGCCAAATCGTCGTGGCTGACCCATTCGGCGCAGGGGCCACCCCGCTCGCCTCAATATGCGGTCCATGCGGGTATCAGTAACGGTCACAATGTCTGTTAACCAAGCGATGATGCCGGCGCAGCTTCGTCTCCGAGTATCTTTTTATGGCGATGATGATCCCAACTAGAGTAGGGGATGTACCAGCATGAGGCGAACGGGATGATTCAACCGAGCGCAGAGACAGGAATGTCCAGCGCGGCGCCGTTTTCCAGAAGGCTTTTGAGGTTCGACAGAATGGCAGGCCAGCCCTTGGAAATGTCCTCCAGGAATTTGCTGCCTTCGGCAAACCCTTCATGCGTCAGAGTCAGCTTGACCACCGTTCCATGCTGTTCGATCTTGAATGTAACCGTTGACGGCCTCTCGTTCCGGTACGCCTCCTTCGTAACATGCTTAAACGTGTAGGAAAGCCGCCGGGGTCGATCGGCCTCGAGGATCTCTCCGGTCTCGGTGGTAACGCCGTTCATGACGAGCGCTAGCGGCGAACCAGATCTCCAGTCACTTCGTAGCTCCGCGCCGAACCAATAGCGTTTCGAGAAGTAGCTCGACGTTAAGGCCTCCCACAGCGTCTCGGGCGTCGTCTTTATGAAGATTACGTAGACGAATTCCGGCTTCCGCATCTCGCTTCTCCAGTTGTCGCTCCTACCAGCAAATTCAATGTTCGGGTCTTTGGGCATGACCGGTCCGCGGCTCACGCTCCGGCTGAAGGAGGGCCCCAGGCCCCCCCGTGCATCTAGCGTGCTATCTGAGCCTCCAAGGTATTCGGCGAGGCGGCTTGAGAAACTCGGCGCACTACTGGCGCAAAAGCCATTCGATCTTGGAGCGTCAGCCGTGTGCATCACGGCTGTCCATGGGCACTTGATCGCGATCGAACATTCCGTAATCGCGGATGACCGTTGCCACGCGGAGCCGGTAATCCTTAAAGACATCGCGCCGGCTACCCGCCTGCACAGCCCGGTGAATTTGAGCTCTACGCCAATTATCAACGGCTGCCTCGTCCCGCCAGATCGAGAGGGCCAACAGCTTTTCAGGATCTACCACGCTCTGGAACCTCTCGATTGATATGAAGCCATTCAGCGAAGCTAGGTGCGTGGATAAGGCAGTACCCATATCCAGATAACTCTGTTTCTTTCCAGGAGCCGGCCAGGATTCAAAAATTACGGCAATCATGAATCGTCTGCTTTCTTACGATGGAATCGTCGGTCATCTCTAACCGAAGGGAGCGGATGTCCTTCGGGCGCCAGCTTCTCCAAGAGGTGCCAAGTT
This sequence comes from Bradyrhizobium sp. WSM2793, assembly GCF_000379585.1. NCBI lineage: Bacteria > Pseudomonadati > Pseudomonadota > Alphaproteobacteria > Hyphomicrobiales > Nitrobacteraceae > Bradyrhizobium > Bradyrhizobium sp. WSM2793. Next base: position 52,585 of record NZ_KB902783.1, read on the forward strand.
GTATTGTAAAATTGCGACAAGCGAGCTTGGGCTCAGCTGGCGGTCGTCAAGAACACACCGTTAAGTTCGGCTGAATGCAATTCGCCGCGGGCCAAAGAAAGCAACGGGCCTGCGTCAGTGGTAGACCAATTCTCAAGCATCGTTGCTGCGTCGCCGTTACGGCGCTTGGAAAGTTTGCGATGGCGATGTCGATAGATCATACTGCCGTTCGTCCTGCACAGAAGCCTACGGCGGCCAGTCGGTTGTGGCTCGGTCGAGAGGCGAGCGCGGGTAACCTGGATCTGGCGAGAACATCGAGAGGATTGGGAGCGACACGATCTTGAAGAAGTTCAGCATTGTCCCAATCGCCCCATTGCGCCCCTACGTTGAACGCTTGTGGGGATGGGAGAGTATCGGCCAGGAGGTTGTCGAGCTACCCACCTTGCTGCCGGGGACTGGAGCAGAGATATTCTTCCACTATGGCAGGCCGTTCATCCAAAAGCGGGAAGGCAAGGATCACGTATTCGACGAAGCGCATTTGATATGCGTGCGGCGAAAGCCCATTCAGTTACGCCCACAGCGTGACGTTGGCTTTATCGCTGTGAGGCTGCGAGCGGGACGAATGCATAGGTTCCTCAACGTGCCCGGACAGGATCTAATTGACGGAACCCATTCAGTCATGGAGCTCTGGGAAAGCCGTGGTCGTCAACTATCACTTGAAGTGTCTAACGCTCGTTCGAAAGAGGGCGCGTCAGGAATAATTCAGCGCTTCTTGCTTGAACGGCTTGAGTGCAGACGATCGGACGAGCTTGTCGAAAATGCGATCTCGGCAATCTATCAAAATCATGCTGCGGCCTCGATAGATAACCTTGCTTTGCGGTTCGGCGTCGCGAGACGTGAGCTGGAGCGTCGGTTCAAAACGCTGACGGCCCAGACACCTGTAGAGTTTCGAAAATTGAGTCGAGTTCAACATGTTATGCGCGAGCTGTTGCTCGATCCGTCTGCGCATGTTCTGGATGTAGTGCTTTCACACGGCTTCTACGATCAGGCACATTTCATTCATGCCTTTGCTGAACTCCAATTGGGATCGCCTCTGCGGCATCTTGCGCTGGCCCGTACCAAACCGCATTTTTACAATACTTCGTTGAGCGGCGCGGCCAACATCTCAGCCAAAGTGGCGAACACGGGGACAAGCCGCAATGTACCTGCTACTCGCCGAGATGACTGCCCGGCAGTCCGCAACGGCGGAAGTTGAGCGCATTTTGCGCAACCTGGTTGAAATGACCCGCGATGAACCCGACGCTATAACTTACAATGTTCATCGGCATCAGGACGATATCAACCGCTTCCTTGTCTACGAACTGTATAAAGATCGCGATGCTTGCGACGCGCATCTCTCGCGCCATCCGATTAAGGTTTTGATTGCTCGACTTCAGCCCCTCCTTGTCACTCCCCCGCGGATCTCCTGCTGCACGACCGTCGCGGTGATGGAAATTTGAAGCCAAAGTGTATGGTCGAGAACGAAGCATGGCAGTGAGGCTGCGGCGATGAGAGTCGACATGGTTGCGATCCGTGAGGCCCACGTGAAGCTTTCCAACTCGGGGCGCTGGGGTAAGGACGATCAGATAGGCACGTTGAACAATATAACGGCCGACGACGTCGTCCAGGCGGGCCAACTGATCAAGAAGGGCAGGGTGTTCTCCCTTGGTCTGCCGCTGAAGGGAGCCGATACAGTCTGGCTTGTTTGGCGGGCGAACGGAACATCGAGCGGCCCGACCCATCGGGAACCCGTAATACCAGTGGACGTTGCACATCGATTACTGCCACCAGATCCAAGGTCGGAACAATGACGACAACGGATTGGCCTCTTCCCGAGCGCTTCACATTTCAGGGGCACTCAATCGCTTGGGGAGCAATGGGCGAGGGTCCGCCCGCGGTTTTGCTGCATGGTACGCCCTTTTCATCCTCGGAGTGGCGCAGAATTGGGCCGTTGCTTGCCCGGCAGCGACGTGTCTATTGCTTCGACATGCTTGGTTACGGTCGATCCGACAAACCGGACGGTGACGTGTCACGCGGCGTTCAGAATGAGCTCTTCGCAGCGCTCTATCGTCACTGGGGCCTACAAGACCCCGATGTGGTCGCGCACGATTTCGGCGGGTCCACAGCGCTACGCGCTCATTTGCTTAACGCGCTGAACTATCGATCGTTGGTGCTAATCGATCCGGTCGCAATCAGCCCGCAAGGCTCACCGCTGGTTCGTATTGCCAAGGAATACGAGAAGGTCTTTTCCGGACTCCCATCCTACGTTCACGAAGCAATCCTGCGCGCCTACATCGGCGGCGCAGTTGCCAACGCGTTACGTGACGATGAGATGACGCTCTATCTTGCACCGTGGCTGCGAGCAGAAGGTCAACAAGCTTTCTGGCGCCAGGTCGCGCAGATGGACGACAAATACTCGCAAGAGGTTGAGTGGTGATACGGCGAGATCCGCTGTCCCGTTACGATCCTGTGGGGAGAGGATGACGAGTGGATTCCACTTGAAGACGGTCGCGAGCTTGCGCACCGCATTCCAGGCGCGGCCTTTCATACCATACCCAGTGCAAAGCATCTCGTACAGGAAGACGCTCCGGAAGCAATCATATCGGCCGTACTAGGCTTCTGGCGAGACCTAGAGGAGGGGGATTAACGTCCGCAGTGGTTCATTCGCTTGGACGTTGCTAGGTCCGTTACCAGTCCGCTCTACTGAGTTTCCGGTCCGCGTTCTGGACCCAACCAGCCTGAGGGGCGAGGCGGCTCAAGTCGATCCGTGTGACGACTTGCTCGCCAAGCCTGGCGCACCGCGGTCGATGAAGATGGGCACCACTGTTTCGCCGCGGCACTACGATGAACCACGCGTTCGATCATGGAGCGGTCTCAGGCCATGTGCAGCGGTTTCCCATCCGCGGCCGCGACCAACCGAACGCCCTCGCGGTTGGCGGCTTCGCGTAGGCCGATCTCGACATCAGGATGCTCGCGATATTTGTCGGGTTTGTTGAACTGCCTGTAGTGGATGGGACAGAATCCGAGCTCTTAGAAGCCGAGCCGCTACCGCCGCCTGATCAGGCGTTAGCGTTCCCGGCAGATTGGATGGTTCCATTCCAGACAAGCGAGCAATAACCCGTTTGCCGGCAGGAAAGCGACATCGAAGCTCGGGAAGCGTTCCGAGATGCGCCACCAGCTTCCATGCCAGATCGTATCGCCGCCATGGAATATGCGGTGCTCGCCGATCCGTCTGCGCGTATTCTAGATGTCGCGCTTTCACACGGCATTTCATTCATACCTTTTCCGGGCTCAATTTGGGCTCGCCTGTCCGGCATCTTACGCTCGCTCGGACCAAGCCGCATTTTTACAATACCACGCTGCTCGGCGCCGCCAACATCTCAGCGAAAGTGACGAACAACGGGAAACCAGCCGCAATGTACTTGCTACTCGCCGAAATGACCGCCCGGCAGTCCGCAACGGCGGAAGTTGAGCATATTTTACGCAGCCTGGTCGAAATGACCCGCGATGAACCCGACACCGTCACTTACAACGCACATCGGCATCAGCACGATGCCAGCCGTTTCCTTGTCTACGAACTGTACAAAGATCGTGGTGCTTGCGATGCACATCTCTCGCGCGATCCAATCAAGGGTTTGATCGCTCGACTTCAGCCCCTTCTTGTGGCTCCCCCTCATATCTCCTGCTGCACGACCATAGCAGTAATGGAAATCTGAGGCCAAGATCGGTCGTCTTCTGAAGAGCGTTCGGATTCGGCAGGCGTTCACAAGAACGAGGTGAAGCATTGAAAGTCGACATGGTTGCAATCCGTGAGGCCCACGTGAAGCTTTCCAACTGGGGACGCTGGGGTAAGGACGATCAGATTGGAACGTTGAACAATATAACGCCCGACGACGTCGTAAAAGCGGGCCAACTGATCAAGACGGGCAGGGTGTTCTCCCTTGGTCTGTCGCTGAAGGAGCCGATACAGTCTGGCTTGTTTGGCGGCCGTTGGAATCCGATCCACACGATGCTTGCCACCGGGACCGATGCGGCCGCGGGCAACCAGGACGCGCCATCACCGCATCTGCGTTACGCGGACGATGCAATTAACATGCCCTGTCAGGCCTCGACGCAGTGGGATGCGTTGTGCCACATTTTTTACGGCCACAAGATGTACAACGGCTATGACGCAAAGCTGGTCGACGCGCGCGGCGCCAGGAAGCTAGGCATTGAACACATGCGCGATAAAATGGCCGGCCGCGGCGTGCTGCTCGATATCGCCCGGTTCAGGAAAGTTGACTCCCTGGATGATGGTTATGGGATCACCTGTGATGAGCTGGACGCTTGCGCCGAACAGCAGGGCGTCGAAATTCGCAAGGGCGATTTTGTGATCGTCCGGACTGGCCATCAGGAGCGCTGCCTCACGAAAAAGGACTGGAGTGGCTATGCAGGTGGGAACGCGCCGGGCATGGCCTTCGAGACCTGCTATTGGATCCGCCAAAAAGACATCGCCGCGATCTGCACGGATACATGGGGCTGCGAAGTGCGCCCGAACGAAACCGATGAGGCCAATCAACCGTGGCATTGGGTGGTGATGCCCGCGATCGGTATTTCGATGGGCGAGATTTTCTACCTTAAGGAGCTCGCTGAAGATTGCGCCCAGGACAAGGTGTATGAATTCTTCTTCAGTGCGCCACCACTGCATCTGCCGGGTGGTGCCGGGTCGCCGGTCAATCCTCAAGCCATTAAGTAGACTTGAGCTTCACCGGGGCTAGGTATCTCAAATGGCTCCGCTTATGGCGGAGCGAAGTGCGACTTCTGCGATGAATGAGGGATGCTGATGTATGTCATCATGGGAGGTACTGGACACATTGGTTCAGCCACCGCGAACATCCTGCTCTCTTTGGGGAAGGCGGTTACAATTGTTTCCCGTAACTCCGGCCACGCAGGCGGCTGGCGTAAGAAAGGAGCAGAGATTGTCGAGGCAGACCTCAACGACGTTTCGTCGCTCCACGCAGCCCTTCGTCGCGGTCGCCGCGCCTTGCTTCTCAATCCGCCTGCCGATCCGACTACAGACACGGACGCGGTTGAGAAACGCACGGTGGCCAGCATTCTCGAAGCGCTGGCAGGATCAGGACTGGAGAAGGTCGTTGCTGTGTCAACTGGTGGCGCTCAATCAGGTGACCGCATCGGCGATCTGAACACCCTCTGGGAATTCGAGGAGGGGCTACGGCGGCAGCCAATCCCAACCGCGATAAATCGAGGGGCATACTACATGAGCAATTGGGACGGCCTGCTCGACACCGTTCGCGCGACGGGCAAGCTGCCGAGCATGTTTCCGGCCGAACTTTCCGTTCCAATGGTCGCCCCGCAGGATCTGGGCCGATTCGCGGCAGACAGATTATTGTCCGGCACGGATGACGTGGGTGTGCGCTATATGGAGGGTCCGGAGCGCTATTCACCCGCAGATGTCGCCAGGGCTTTTTCGGAAGCGCTCGGACGGCCAATAGACGTTGAGGTAAAGCCACGTGCGGAGTGGTATGATGGGTTTCTGCAGCTCGGGTTTTCGGAGGCCGCCGCTCTATCGTACACCCGGATGACGGAATTGTGCGTCGACAATGGATTCGACATGCCTGCTGATGCGTCGCGAGGAGCGATCACGCTCGAACGATATATCGATAGTCTGGTAGTCCGCGCCGCGAAAAATTGACGTATTGGCGGATCGCGTGGACTGCGAGTTTTGAGCGAAGCCTCTGGCCACACGGCTCGATTACATTCGTTGCGAGCTGCGGCTGTCAACGTGGAGGTAGTCGCGTTGTGGAGGTAGTCGCCTTTACTGGGCGTAAGGTCGATGCTGCGCAAGAAGTGCCGGTCCCATGGCCGACCGGCAGCCATGAGCCCGCCCAATTGGGGCATACAATATGCTTGTGTTCTTGCTCTGCGAAACCTTCGGAACAGATTGTCTGCTTCAAAACAGCTTCGCCATTCAGCCGCAGCACGACCAGAGGTTCAATATTTCAGATCAGTGCGTCGAGCCTTGCAGTTGCGATGGAGGAAGCCATTCGGGTCGACTACCTGGATATGAGATGCTTAGCCGCAATAGCTTCAGCCTTGATAGCGAGCATAGCCTCGAGGCAATCGCGTTTGCCGCTCTTGCTCATTCGTCAGCAAGTTCGCGTGCGATCAATTCCACTGCGAATTTGAGGAAAGCCCTCTGATTGAGGCCGCTGGGGTCTTCAGCCACGCTCGCCAGTAAAGCATCACCTGCCATCGCCGCATGCATGTGGGCCGCACTCAAGAGAGCGATGGCGTATTGGGTGGACGCCAGCCGCGGCGCCGCATGCCCGGCCTTCCGCGCGGTTTCGATCCGCGCGCGATGCACACGCTTGACGAGCGATCCGAGCATCCCTGATCCTTTTGGCCGCCAGCCTGCCAGGCTGAGCCAGAGCGCGAGCCTGGCGGCGCGTTCATCGGCATAGGCGCGCTGAAACAGCCGACCCAGGGCTGCGACATCGATCTGGCCGGGCGCCCAGCCTTCGACGGTCGCGTCAATATCATCCACCAGCCGGCGACCGATCCGGCGCAGCAGGGCATCCATCAACGCTTCGCGGGTGCCGAAATGGTAGTGGACCGCAGCGTCGGTGATGCCGAGATCTGCAGCAATGCGCTGAATGCGCACGCCTTCGGGCCCCTCGTCATGCAGTCGCCGTTCTGCGGCATCCAGGATCGCAAACTTCGCGGCTTGCGGAGTCCGACGCTGTCGCGTTGCCATTGACATCCTTCCAGCATAGAGTTTACCTTTACTTAGGGTACCCTAAGTAAGGAATTTGTCCATGGAGGATTGGTATCCCGAGGCCCTGGCGATGATCGCCACCAAGCTCGGCGTATCCTTTTCCGACCTCGCTCCGCCGCAGTCCCGCCGTCTCCGCACGCGGGGCGGACCTGAGATCCACGCCCTCGATTGGGGCGGGCAGGGACCGTGTGTGGTGCTGCTGCATGGCGGCGCTCTCTCAGCTCGCACCTGGGATTACGTGGCGCTTGGGCTGCGGACCGAGTTTCGGCTTGTGGCGCTCGACTTGCGCGGCCACGGCGCCAGCGACTGGGCCGACGACTATTCGATCGAGAGCTATGCTGCGGACGTTTCGGCCGTGCTCGACGGACTTTCGATCGAACGCACGCACCTCGCCGGCATGTCGTTAGGCGGGATCGTGGCTTGCGAATTCGCATTGCGCCATCCCGCCCGGACCGAGAGCCTCACGATGGTCGACGTGGTCTCCAGGCCGATCTTCGCCGCAACTGCGCGGATGCGCAGCTTCATCAACGACTTTCGAGGCGCCTCCACGATCGACGACGTGGTCGAGATGGCGCTTGCGGTCAGTCCCAAGAGCGATCCACAGCGCCTGCATTATCGGATGCGTGTCCTCTTGAGGCGTCACGACGACGAGCGCCTGCTTTGGAGAGCCGACCGCCGTCGTCCAACTGACTTTGCCGCGATCCTGCGCCATCTCGCAGGATTGGAGACGCGGGTCCGCGAGATGGCCGCACCGTTTCTGCTGGCCAGGGGCGGGGACAGCCTGATCGTCACCAGAGAGGCTGCGCACAGTTTCACCGCGCGATTTCCCAACGGGCGATGGCTCGAAATCCCTGGCGCGGGCCATAACGTCCAGGAAGACAATCCGCGTGAGCTGACCAGCGCATTAAGGGATTTTTGGGCTGGACGGCTGCCGAGCATGACGCTGGATGACGTCGGACGCCGCACTGCACAGGGTAGCTAATCAGGAGCAGATATGAAGAATCTGATTACGGATATCGATGGTGTCCTCGTCGGAAACGCGGAGGACGAGAACGTTGCCTCGGGAGTGAGCGTCGTCCTCTTCGAGCAACCAGCTGTTGCGTCGATTGCGATCCACGGCGGCGCGCCTGGCCTTCGGGACGGAGCCCTTCTTGAGCCCGAGATGACGGTGTCCTCAGTTGACGCCATCGTATTGTCCGGCGGATCGGCGTTCGGTCTGGATGCACCTGGCGGCGTACAAGCGCGCCTGCTCGAACTCGGGCGAGGGCTTCAGGTCGGCCCAGCGCGCGTGCCGATTGTTCCCGGCGCAATCCTTTTTGATCTTGCCAACGGCGGCAACAAGGATTGGGGACGCCGTCCACCCTATTGGGATCTCGGCTACCGGGCGGCAAGCACTGCGGGCGCGACGTTCGCCCTCGGCACGGCCGGCGTTGGCTATGGCCTGACCACCTATGACCTCAAAGGTGGACTTGGATCCGCAAGCGCAGTCACGTCTAACGGCTTCGGAGTGGGCGCGTTGGTTGGCGTGAACGCCGTTGGACGCGCCACACGCGGGGAGGGTCCGCATTTCTGGGCGGCCCCATACGAGCAGGAGGCGGAGTTCGGCGGCCTCGGGCAGGGCGGCCAATCCACCCGGGAAGTTCTGCAAATGAGAATCAAGGGCAACGCACCGGCAAACTCGACCATCGGCGTGGTCGTCACCGACGCAGCCCTTACCAAGGCGCAGATGAAGCGCGTCGCGATCATGGCCCAGGACGGGTTTGCGCTTTCGCTGCGGCCGGCCCACGCCCCGATGGACGGCGACATCGTGTTCGCGGCGACGACCGGCCGGGCCGCGCGCACGCCCGACCTCGCTGACCTCACCGAAATCGGGATGATGGCCGCCGAGTGCCTCGCGCGTGCCATCGCGAGAGGCATCTATGAAGCAACGCCGCTGGCCAACGGGGTGGCGCCGCCCAGCTGGCGTGAGGTTCATGGAGCGTCGGCCCCCGGAAGCGGCCGACAATAAGATTTGACGAGACTCAACTGGCCTCCACCGGAATGGCGTCAGTCGCGGCAAAGCTCTCGGCGGTTCGACGGACGGAGCGCCGCCGCCGAATCTACGAAGAGTCCCGTGGTGCTCGACCGCAGCGCGGACCAGCTCTCGACTGCCGCATTGACCGCTTCGCGGCTTGTGCGCTGGGCTTCTGGCAAAGACATGACCGCACTGTATATCTCGTTCGAAATTGCGAGCCTGCTGCCCGGCGGCTTCTCTCGCCACTGCCAGAATTGGTCGAATGCGTCGTTCATGGCTGCGACCTCCGCGTGGCGCGGAATGGATTGTCAATCGTGAAGGCATCCGGCCTGATGCCACTCTCGATACGTGGCCAGGTGACGGGTGCAGCAATTGGAAAGCCCTGCCGCGCCCGCGGCGAGTAGGTGCCGATGGCGGTGGTGCCGCGCCCGTTCCGTAAGTAATCGAGGAAGATTCGCCCGCTGCGCGTCGCCTGTGCCGAGAGGATATAGCGGGCGGGGTTGCGCGCTGCGAAGTCAGAGACGAGGCCTCGTGCAATTTGATGCGCCTGGTCGTGCAGTATGGGTTCACTAAGCGGCGCCATCAAATGGATGCCCTTACCTCCGGTCAACTTCGGCCAGGTGTCGAAGCCCTGACGTTTCATGGCCGCGCGGAGTTCGAGAGCAGTGTCGGCGACCAACTCCCATTCAATGCCATCTCCGGGATCGAGATCGATCACGATGTGATCGGCGTGCTCGAAATCGTCCACCGTCGAATTCCACGGGTGCAGCTCGATCGCTCCGATGTCGATTAAGCCGAGCAAGCCATCAAGACTGTCGATCCACAGGCGTGTACCTTGGCCGCCTTCGCGCTTTTGGATCCGGAGCTGATGCACCGCTTCCGGAATCTCCTTTGGAAGCGGTCCCTTGTGGTAGAACGTGGTGCCGTGGACGTGCCTGACGAGCTTCAGCGGACGATTGCCCAGGTGCGGTAGCGCCTTCCCCCAAACACGCTTCCAGTACTCCGCGAGTTCTTCCCTCGAGGGGACGACGGCGTCGGGCAGCAGTTGCAGGATGTTTTCCTTGGGGACTGCGAGCTTCGACCTTCCGACGGGGGAGGGGACCAGGCGAGGGGCCCTGACCTTCCTCACGGCGAGGTCGTCGCGAAGCCCCTTGAACACGGCCTCGCGCAGCAGGCCGTCGTCCGTCAGCGCGCCAAACTCGACTTCAGCGTCGACGGTGGGGGCGACCCAGGTGGCCTTTGGCTTCTTGATCCTGACGTCCAGCGGCGACGTGCGCCGGATCAATGGATCCAGCCGCTCGCGCAATTCACGCGCGGTGGTCTCCGTATAGCCCGTGCGGACCTTGCCAGCATAGAGCAGCTTGCCGTTCTCGCGACGGCCCACGTAGAGCGAGGCGATCTTGCGAGGATGGGCGCCAAGCTTCTCTACGAAAGCAACGATCGGAAAGGTTTCGCTCTTCTTGCACTTGAGCTTGATCCAAGTCTCCTGCCGGCCTGAGCGGTATGGTTGTCCAAGCCGCTTGGCGATGAGCCCTTCAAAGCCCAGCTCACACCCATTGTGGAAGATGCGGTCGCCATCTGCTTCCAGGCTTTCGACATAGATGAAGGTCTCGGGCGCATGCTTGAGCAGGGCCTGCAACAAGCGCTTGCGATCCTCATACGCAACGTTACGCAGATCGTAACCATCAAGGTAAAGCAGGTCGAATGCGTGGTAGCGGACACGCTCGCTGCACTTCTTGCCGAGCTCGCGCCGGAGCTGCTGAAAGTCCGGTAATCCGCCGCTGCCGTACACCACGGCTTCACCGTCGATGATCGCACTGTTTGCTTTCAGCTTGTGCGCCGCTGCGGCGATTGACGAAAACTGCTCGGTCCAGTCGTAACCCGTGCGCGAATATACTTTGACGTCACCGTCGTCGAGGTGTAGCTGCGCGCGGTAACCGTCGGCCTTGATCTCATAGACCCAACCTTGGCCGCGCGGCGGAGTCTCGCGCAACGTGGGGTCACAAGGGTCGATGTAACCTGGAATAGCAGCTTTGTGCGCCCCAGCGGCGCGCGATACTCCCAAGCGAGACTGACGCAACACTACGGCACACATGCGGATTCAACGCGTTCGGGCCGATTCGTTCCCTCCTGGAAATGAGCCTCCGCTGGTGAACGCGATCGCGCTTCGTCGCGGCTGGCCGGTTTTTAGGCCGAGGAGCTATATGGGCGGGAGAGCCCGATGAGGAGGGTTGGGGAGGACCACCCGCGCAATATCGCCCGCAGCGACGCGCCCGCCGGTTCTAACTACGGCCATCACTCCGCATCTGAACGTCGGGCCCGTTTTCTCAGATGACAGCACCTGTCGTTTCAGGCCCGGCCGGAAGCGATCGATCAGCACGCAGGGAGTGCGAAGCCCGGTCAGTTCCACCGAGGCCGTCGGCCCGAGCAGGATTCGCGTCCCGAGCGGCAGCGCCTCGAGGTCGAGGCCGATCGTCGTGATGTTCTCGCCGAGGTCTCCCGCACCGACGTCGTAGCCGCATCTCAGTAGTTTGCCGAATAGCTCGGACGGAATCAGGTGAGCCTGTCGCATATTGGGCAGGCGGGGCTGCCTTCGGGCGAGATATCTGTGGCGAACGTAGGGTCCGGCGTGCGCATCGCCTTCGACGCCATTGCCTTCCACCAACAGGATGTCGCGCTGCGGCGTCTTGCTGAAACCGTGCCCGCGATCTGCTGACACGGCCACAACGCGTCCTTCGAGAGCGAGGCCCGCCATTGTCCGTCAGGCCGCACGTGCAAAGGCGCGCCGTCGCTGGCGAAGGTATCGCGTGATGTTCGCTAGCGGCATTGCATTCAGCACCCGGTTCGCCGGCACGCCGCCTTTTCGCGCCATCTCGACACCCCAATGCATGTGATCGAGCTCAGGGATCGAGTGCGCGTCGGGATTGATGCTCATCATGCAGCCGAATTCGAGCGCCGCCTGATGCCAGCGCCAGTCCAGGTCCAGCCGCCACGGATGGGCGTTGATCTCGACCGCGACGTCGTGCTTGGCGCAGGAGCGAAGCACTTTTTCGACGTCGATCTCGTACCCTGGCCGGCGCTGGAGCTGGCGGCCGGTCATATGGCCGATGATGGTGGTGTGTGGATCGGCGATGGCGCGGAGCAAGCGTTCGGTCTGGGCGTTCCTATCCAGCTTGAAACGTCCATGGATGCTGGCGACCACGAAGTCGAAGCCTTCTAGCACGTCGTCAGGATAGTCGAGCGATCCGTCTGCCAGGATGTCGGATTCGATCCCTTTCAGGATCCGAAACTCCTTGCCGAACTTCTTGTTGAGCCGGTCGGCTTCCCGATGCTGCTCCTTGATTTCCTCCAGTGAGAGGCCTCCGGCGTAGTGCGCTGACTTCGAGTGATCGGCGACGCCGAAATATTCGAAGCCGCGCTTCAGCGTGGCTTTTGCCATGGCCTCGAGGGTCTCGGTCCCGTCGGAGGCATCTGTGTGGCAATGCAGGATCCCGCGCAGGTCCCGATCGGTGACGAGGGTCGGCAGCTCTCCCTTTGAAGCACGCTCAATCTCACCGCGTCCCTCGCGCAATTCGGGCTCGATAAAGGGAAGCTCGAGCGCATCGTAGATGTCCCGTTCGTTAGCGGAGATCAGGCGGCGACCCTTCCGGAGGCCGTTGGCGTCGAGCTTCATGCCCTTTCGCTCGGCGAGCATCCGGAGCTGTGCAATATGTTCGGCCGAACCCGTGGCGTGCAGCAGTGCTGCGCCAAAATGCTTGCGGTCGGTGAGATGCACCTTGAGCCCACCTGCATCGAGGGCAGCCTGCCCGTCCTCCGCAGACTGAGCTTCGGCGACAAGGGCGAGGTCGGCGACGAGTTCGCAGCCGCGCCGAAAATCGCCGGCGAAGGTAACGTGCTTCAGGTCGGGCCGCGCGTTTTGAAGAGATACCTTCCCATGTTCGAGTAGGGCGGCGGCGCGGTGCAAATGAAATTGGCCTTCACCGCTTTTCGCTATGGCAAGATTCTGCAGGATCTTGGTCTGCAGCGCCGACCCCAATCCTTTGGCCTTCTTGATGCGATCCTGCCTGGCTGCGGTTTCCAATTCTGCAAGGGAAGATATCCCGAGATCGTTGTGCAGTCGAAGCACCTTGTCCGGCCGCAAGCCCGGCACAGTCAATAGCTCGAGAACGCCCTCGGGAATTTCCTTGCGTAGCTTCTCCAAACTGGGATGGGCACCTGTGCGATGCAGCTTCGTGATGATTTCGGCGATAGCATCGCCCACGCCAGGAATTTCGGTCAGGCGATCCTCCTCGATCAAGACGTGCAGCGGGACCGTGAGCGCAGCGAGACTGTCCGCAGCCCGAGAATACGCCTTGGCGCGATAAGGATTACCCCCGCGCAACGCAGTGCGCTGCCCATATTCTCGTAAGAGCTTCGCCACGGTTCGTGAATCAGCGGCGGCCACTCAATCCATCTCCGTTCTCGCCCACCTTCCTTGAAAGGCCCACTTGTACACCCTCGCCAGATACGATGCGCGCTCCGGATCCCTGGACGTCGGAGCGCTTCTTGCCTGTAAGGCCATCATCGAGTGACATCTCGAGCGTCTTCGCCGCCCGGAAGTCGTCCAAATGATGTAGGTTTGGCCCGTACGCGGCCTCCTTGGTGAGCAGGTGGTAGATTCGCCCGGCCACGGTCTGCAGCTTCTTCATCCTTCCGCGAGGCATCGCACGAGCCTTGCACAGGGCCCGGACAGCGTAGGCGCGGAAGTAATCAACAGCGTCTGACATCGGTGGACTCAACGTCCGGCCTCAGAATTGGTTCTTACCCTGCCCGCTCCAGGAACACCGCCGAACCAGAGGTGTTGAGAGACATGACCGCGAGAGTTCTCTACGAAAGCGCGAATGGTGATGTTTGGCGGCTGGTCCGGCATCCGCAATCGGGTGCCCCAATGGTGGAGCACGAGCCGAATGTCAGCTCTGGCGGACGAACCTCGCGGACCGAGATCGGACAATTCCTTCGTGCTGGCGCAAACGGGCCCGAACACCAGGCCCTGCTTCAACTGATCAGTACGCTTGCTGCCGACTAACAAGGGGGAACGCGACAGGCCTTCCCGAACGCTGGTGCCGATGGGGGCTTGGGCGTGCAACATCATGGCGTGCTGAAACATGTTCTTCTTCTTCTCGAACCGCCTGGGCTGTCTCGGCTCGCTGCTGATCTCTGCGTTCGTCACTGTTGTGCTGCTTTTTGTGTTCGGATTACTCCGGTTCTAAACGACAACTTGTGCAATGCACCTGCCATTGACCGCTCGATCGAGGGGGCGAAGTCAATTGGCTCTCCGAGCGCCGATCTGAGAGCAGAGTGCCAGTTCTCTGCCTTGCCTAATTTCACCTAAGGGGCGTCAGCCCACGGCTTGCCCGAAGACTGCGCACGTTGATCCCGGGGGGAGGCTGACGACTAGCTAGTCCAGCGCAAAGAAGAACGACTCGCCGCTCATGCTAGGAACGCGCGAGGCAACACGACGTTCGAGGGTGAAGGTAGCCGCGACCGCGCTTCCGAATTCCTTCAGAGGAGGATTCACCATGAGGTCCATTGCGAGCGCGCTGGTCTTTGCTCTGGCGCTTTCAGCCCCCGCCGCATTTGCACAGACGGCGAAGCCGGACGTCTCCGGCGCTCCGAGCGCACAGAATTCGGGCGCCGGCATAGCGGGACAGCCAGGCAACAAGAATGGTCCAGCCGCCAAGCCGGGAGAGACCGTCGGCGCCAGCTCGAACCAGCAGAATCCAACAGTCCAGCAGCAGGACACGTCCAACATCAAAGGTCTGCCGGGTAACAAGAGCGGTCCGCCTGCCAAGGAGCCCGATCGCAAGTGACGGTAATCGCCCGCGGAGGCCCTAGCCATCCGGACGATCTCGCCCGGATGGCAGGGCTCCTTCGGGGTTCGCTGGCCGGGCGCGCTCCTTCGCAATTGCAGCAGAACCGTTAAGCTCCAGGACACCAAGCGCCTTTACGTGGCGTTCGGCATTCTGCCCCTAGCTTGTTGATCGGCTGGGGACATTTTCGATGGGCCTACTCTCGCGAACGTGCAGCGCGTTTTCGATCGGCAGCACGACCGACCCGCTCGGTCGTTCGCTGCTCGTCGAGCAATTCCGGGTGCTGCGCAAGCAGGTGCCGGTTCTTTACGCCGTCCTGCTCGTCGACAGTATCAGTGTAGGACTGGTGCTCCCGACCACGGTGTCGCCGTGGCTGCGATTTGCGCTGCCCACAGCGCTGCTCGCGGTGTGTCTCGTTCGGCTGATCCAATGGCTGCGCTTGAGCGGCGCCGATTTCAGCCCGGAGGAGGCGTTCCGTCAGCTCGCCAGAACCCGCCTCGTGGCGGTCCTGCTCAATGCCGGGTTCGTGCTCTGGATTCTGGCGCTGTTCGGGGTCGTTGACCCTGAGCTCCGCGCGCCGGTGGCGCTGCTCGTCTTCATGGGCTGCGTCGGCACCGCGTATTGCCTCGGCAGTTTTCCGCCGGCATCCCTGCTGACGATGCTGATCGCCGGCGCCCCGATCGCAACGGTGCTGTTGATTTCCGGAGACGGGATGATGATCTCGCTCGGGATCAATCTGCTGCTGCTGCTCGTTCTGCTCGGACGGATGATCAACACCAACTTCCGGTCGTTCGTCCAACTGGTCCAGACCCACGGCAGGCTGGCGGAAGAGGGCGAGCGGGCGAAGGCGGCGGAGCAGACCGCGACCGCCTTCGCCGAGCGCTTCGACACGGCACTGAACAACATGTCGCACGGACTTTGCTTCTTCGACGAGGATCAGCGCCTGATCGTCTGCAATCGCCAGTATCTCGAAATCTACGATCTCGATCCTGAAATGGTCCGGCCGGGCATGAGGCTGAACGATATCGTGGACCTTCGCTACGCGGCTGGCAGCGCTCCGAAGATGCCCAAGCAGGACTATCTGACCTGGCGCAACAGCGCTCCGGTAATCGCTCAGCAATCCGACACCACGGTCGAGCTGACCAACGGGCGCATTGTCCGCATCCGGCATCGCCCCATGGAGGGCAACGGCTGGGTGGCGACCCACGAGGACATCACGGAGCGTCACCGGACCGAGGCCGCGCTCGCCGAGGCCAAAGCCGCCGCCGAGCGGGCCGAAGCCGCCGCACGCGCCGCTCACACCCATCTCACCGACGCGCTGGACGTCGTCCCCGAAGGACTCGCCGTCTTCGACAAGGATGACCGGCTGGTGCTTTGGAACCGGCAGTACGCGGAGTTCTACGCGGCGAGCGAGGAGGCTCTTGCGGCCGGGACGCCATTCGAAAGCATTCTCCGGGTCGGGCTCGCGCGAGGACAGTACCCCGAAGCGGCGGGTCGGGAGGAGGAATGGCTCGCCGCGCGCATGGCCCGCCACATGCTGCCCCGGCACACCCACGAGCAGCATCTGGCCGGTGACCGCTGGATCCGCGTCGAGGAGAGACGGACCGCCGATGGCGGCAGCATCGGTGTCAGGATCGACATTACCGACCTGAAGCGCCGCGAGGCGTCCTTCCGGCTTCTCTTCGAAGAGAACCCGCTCCCGATGTGGGTGGCGGACTCGAAAACGCGGCAACTGATCGCCGTGAACGGTGCGATGTGCCGACATTACGGATACCGGCGCGAGGAGCTCCTCCTCATGACGGAGCAGCAGCTCCGGTGCGGAGAGCTGGACGACGGGTCGGAACGCGATTTCGAGCTGCAAAGGACCGCATCCGGCGAGGTCATCCAGGTCGCGATCGAGTCCCGGCCGCTCGTCTACCACGGGCGCGCCGCCCACGTCAGCGTCGCCTTCGACGTCACCGAGCGCAACCGGACCCAGGAGAAGATCGGCTATCTCGCCCGCCACGACGCGCTGACCGAATTGCCGAACAGGACCGCGTTCGATCGGCATCTGGCCGACGCGATCGACCGAGCACTTGTCACCGGCAGCGGCTTCGCCGTGCTCTGCATCGATCTCGACCATTTCAAGGAGATCAACGACCAGTTCGGCCACGCAATCGGCGACGCCGTGCTGCGGGAAGCCTCGCGCCGCCTGCAGGAGGCCGCGCAGGGTTCATACGTGGCGCGAATAGGGGGCGACGAGTTCATCGGTATCACCGACCATTTGCCATTGCCGGCCAGCGCGGAACTGCTGGCGACCAGGATGCGCGCTGCCTTCGAACACCCGATTGAGGTCGAGGGTCACGCCCTGAATGTCGATCTCTGCATCGGCGTGGCCGCATTCCCGAGAGACGCGCAGGATGCGGTCTCGCTGCTGGCGAATGCCGATGCTGCCCTCTACCGAGCCAAGCATGAGGGCAGGGGCGCGATCCGCCTGTTCACGAGCGCAATGGATCAGCAGCTTCGGGAGCGCCGCGCGCTCGAGCACGACCTGCGGTTCGCAGTCGAGCGCGGTGAGCTCTTTCTGGAGTACCAGCCGCAACAGCATCGGGATGGGCACGTCACGGGATATGAGGCGCTCGTTCGCTGGCGACATCCGGTTCGCGGCATCGTCCCACCCGGGGAGTTCATCCCCGTGGCGGAGCGGAGCGGCTCGATCGCGCAGATCGACGACTGGGTCTTGATGGAAGCGTGCAAGGAAGCTGCCTCATGGGATCAGCCCCTCAGGGTGGCGGTCAACGTCTCGGCAGCGCAGTTTCGCCGCGACAACCTCGATGTGCAGGTCCGCAAGGCCCTACGAGAGAGCGGGCTTCCGCCGTCCCGGCTGGAGCTTGAGATCACCGAAGGCGTCTTTATCGATGACATTGCGCGCGCCGGGAAGGCGATACAGGCGCTCAAAAATCTTGGCATCTCGATCGCGCTGGACGATTTCGGAACGGGCTATTCCTCCTTGTCATACATCGAGGCCTTTCCTCTGGACCGGATCAAGATCGATCGGTCCTTCGTCGCTCGTCTCGGGCAGAGCGCGCGGTCGCTCGCGATCGTGCGGGCCGTCATCGGCCTCGCCCATGGGCTCGGCGTGCCGGTGCTTGCGGAGGGGATCGAGACGGAGGCCCAGATGTCGCTTCTCCTGCAGCAGCGATGCGATGAGATGCAAGGGTATCTGATCGGCCGGCCTGGAGCCTTGGCCGGCACCAACACAGGCAAGGCGCTCCGGCTCCGAGTGGTCTCTTGAACGGCGCAACCCGCGCCGCGCCGGGCGCGCAAGGACCAGACTAGTCGGGCTGCATGCGCCGGTCGCCTCCGAGCTCCTTTACCATTCGGACGATCTCGTCGGGATGGAAGGGCTTCCTGAGGATGCGGCTGCCCGGCACGGGATGTGGTGTAGTGGGCGAGTAGCCCGTGGCGTAGATGACGGGCAGTTCCGGATCGCTATCGCGGCAGCATTCCGCGACCTGCCAGCCGTCGAACTTTTCGGGCAGCCTGACGTCGGTGACCAACACGTCTGCGATGTGGCGCTTGCACCACTCCAACGCCTCCTCACCGGTGCTTGCGTGGATCACGTGATAGCCTGCATCGCGCAGCGCTTGGACGACAAATTCACGGATCAGGGGATCGTCCTCTACGAGAAGTACGCTCACTGGCAGCTCACTTGGGATAACATTCGCTACGCAGGTCGAACGGCGCAATTGCGTTGTCGTTCCTGACGAAGCGCGCCGGGCGGGCGTGACTGGATAGTTCAAGCGATCTCAAGAAGACTCACAAGCTATCAAACCCTCGCTCGGGTTCTACGATCTTGCGATGGCAACACCATCGATCAAGGCGGCCCTTGAGCCCAGGGCACGAGGAGCAATTTGTTCCATCAGGGCGTAGCGATAGAGACGGCGGACGCGACGAAGCGAGCATCACCCGCAATCAGCGACAATGAAGCGCGCAGGAGTTCGAGAAGGGAGCAGTGGCGCGAGGGGCCGAGCGGCGCCGGGAACAGGCGGCGCCGGCCAAGGCACGTGAGAAGCGGGAGAGGCCGGTCGCAAAGGCGCAGGCGGCGATAACAAGGCTCGGGGGGAGCACGAGGAGAAGGCAAGCGGCCATCGAAACTGAGCGCGCGGCGTTGGACGAGCGCGCCGAGGTCGCAGAGAGGCGCTAGGAGAAGCAGAGGGAAACCCTCGAGTCGGCTCTGCGCCGCGCTCGGGAGTAACCGTCGGAGCAGCGGGATAAAGTTCCCTCCGCTTGGGGTATGCTTCCCTTGGCGCGGCACTACGTACAGCCGACCAGAAAGATCCTGCGGCCCGCTTCGGTCTCGTGCGCCGGCTGATGCCCAGGTATGGCCGCGGAGGTCGCACCTGACCTCTGCGGGCCCGCCTTTCCTCATGCTTCGCCGGGACCGGAGAAGAGCGTCGAGGGGGGGCTGGTGCGTGGGGGTGGCAGCGGCCGGGCGCCGCCGGCGGGTCTGCTCTTGGCGTCGTACCTTTTGGCCAAATCGAGCAGCCTTCTGCGTGTGAACGGATCTGCCTTCTCCGCCAAGTCGCGAGCTTGCTGCGCGAAGCCGCTGTAGAACTCTTCCATGACGCCACCCCACTATATGACCGAATGCTCATCTTCGATGGTCAGCGATGCCCACGTCAAGACATCGCTTGTGCGCCCCGGGTAAACGGCACTAGGCTGATCCCTGGCGGGGGAGTCCAATGTCGCTGTTGCACCCTATCCGGAAGCCGTGCCCCCACTGTGGGCGGCCGATGAAGCTCGCACGCCACGAGGCCGGCAGACACGGAGAGCGCTATATCTGTCCCGAGTGCGACGACGATCCGCTGCACGATCCCGCCGCCCGGAAATGGGTGGACGGTCCACTGCGGCCGCCGGCAAAATAGTGCTCAAGCGTAGTCTGGTCGGGGGCCTCGCAAAGCCAGGACTGGCAAGTTCGTCGTCGGCGCATCAGTTCGTTTGTAAATGTCAAAGATCGGGAGTCGCCATGTCGACGGTCGCAAAGCTGCTCGCGCGGAAGCAGGCACTATTGGAGCGGCTCGAGAGTGATCTTGGGCCGAACGAGCGCGAGGAAATCCAGGCATTGCTCGCCCAGATCGAAACCGCGCTAAACCTGCTCGATCCGAAAGTTGCGACCGGTCTGAACGACGAGTGAACCGAGGTCGCCCGTCAAAGCGCTATGATCGTCCGGCACGTGCGGACCTTCCGGATCAGTGTGGCGTCGCCGAACTCGCCGGTGGTCGGACCCCCAGTCCGGTTGAACGCGAGCTCGCCGACGCAGCCAGGCTGTCGCGAGAGCGCCTCTGCGCGCTTTCCCGCCGCATTCGCTCATGCGTTCCACCGCCTCGCCTGGAGCGAGGCCGTCGTCCGCCACCACGAAGGGTAGCGCTACGTGATAGGCGACGTCCATCGGTCCCTCCCTACGTCGCGTCGGCGCAAGTCGTCTCCCTACAGCTGGGCTACCCTTCTGTGCAGGGGGCCGCCCCTGGAGAGCGCCGCTCCGAGCTCGGCGATGATTTCCTGCTCCGGACGCGCGGCGAGTGGGTCGTGCAGCCTTTTTGATGCAAGCCAATTCTTCGAGCTGTTCTGTGGAGTCTTTGACCGACATGGCAGCTCGCGTCGCTTCAATCCGGGCAGAACGAATACCTCTTTCCATCCTTGTGATCTCGTGCGGCCAAATGTGATCTTTCACCTTGAGCATCCGGCGCACGCAAATCGCAGCTCACTAGAATTTCAACGTCGTGCGCAGGCCGAAGACGGACGCATTCTTTAGCGCTCTGCCGGGCATGGGGCCCGTCGGGTCCGTCGCTCCGCCGCCCGGCCGGATGACGTATTGGAAATTGGGCTGAAGGGCCCAGCCGTCCCTCAGCTGATACTGGTATACAGCCGTCAAAAGCCCTTCGAAGCTGCGCATCGGCCACGCGGGACCGGCCAGCGCGCGATAGTCTAAGTCGAGCGCCTGGGCGCGCTTCGAGACGTGCGCGTAGCCAGCCGCGATGCCGAACTTGTCGTCGGGCCGTTTGTCGTTGAGGCCGATGAATTCGAGCCCCGCGTCCGCGTAGAGATCGATCAGGTTGCGAACGGCGGGGGCACCGGAGACGCGGGCGAAGACGCCGATTCCGCGGTCGTCGCTCTTAGGCACGCGATACAGCTGCTGCTCGAAGACCGCCCATGCGCCGACGTCGCCCGCCAACGTGAGTGGAGTGCCGCTGCTGGTCGGCGCCGCTAGGGAAACGCCGTTGCTGGCGAGTTGAAGATCAGAGAACGGCCCGAAGTGACGCCACCCGCCGAACTTGATCTGGCCGGTCAGGTTGGGATCACCCTTCTTGTTGTTCCAGGCGTACTGGATCTGGCCGACCAGCAGAGGCGGATCGTTGGTCCGAAAGTTGACGCCATATCGGTTACGTTCTTGCGGATCGCCCGGTCCCGGACCGGCCTGGTTGCCGTCGAAGATGCCTCCAAGGACGGAGAGCTGATCGGTGATGTTAACGAGCAGCCGGGTGCCCATTGCCGCCAACGGCGGCGACGGACCGCCGCTGAGGAGGTCGAGCGATGTGATCGCCGGCCAGCCCATCGAGGCATTGGTGAAAACGTCGCTGTATTTCGTGTTGAAGAACTCGCTGTCGGCTGCGAGCTGCCCGAACTTGAGGGAGACCTTCTTGCCGCCCCACTGCTTTTCGAAGTAGGCCTCGTAAAGGCGTGTCGAAGGCAAGGCTTCGATGCCGCTGACGACGAAGAAGTTGTCGAGATAGTTGCGCGACAGTCCGTCGCCATGGATCTGGAACATGTTGGCGTGGAACGTGAGCTTGTCGATGCCGACGAGCTTCTGCAGGTCGACGTCCACTGCGAGGTTCAACCGGCCTTCGTAAATCGCTCCCTGCTTCAGTCCGCCCGAGACATTCCCCAGCATCTCCCCGATATAGGTCGCGGCGAACTTGATCCCGTAGTTTTGGAATGGGTTCGGCAGAAGCCCAAGGGTCTTCTCCTCGACGGTGCTTTCGCCGGTATCGGGATCGGCGGGCTTGTCATCGTCGGTCTTCTTGTCCTCCTGCGCGAAGGCGTGGGAGCCTACGAGAAGACCCGCCAGAAGGATCGCCAGCGCCAGACATCTAAAGGACATGTTCAATCGGGCGGCTTCGAGGACTCGGCAGGACGGGCGCATTGGGACACGCTCCAACGGCAAACTCAAGGGGCACCCGCGGCTCCTCCTCCTTCGAGAAAGCTGCCGCTGGGGCTTGGGATCCTCTGCCGAGCAAAGCTCGAACGAGCGCGGCTATCGAGACCGCCGCAGTCGGTTTTGCGGCAACCGGCATGGGGAGAACTCATCCCTCGATAACGGACGGCGTCGGCTGGGGCGACTAGGAACCATCCAATAAAGGGGGAGTTCGTCCTCGAAGCACAATCAAAGAAGACAAGAGGGTGAGATGACGCGATCGGTGGAGGAGCCACGACGGGAGTCCGAGCGTAACCGGGCGGAGTTGGCGGCGACGGTCGGCGGTCTGAAGCAGGGGATATCGGACACGACGCGGGATCTGCGCCACCTGGCCTCGCCTGAACACGTCAAATCGGAAATGTCCGGCTACGTGAGCGACAAGGCCCAAGGCTGGGTCGAGGGACTCAAACAGCAGGCGATGGATAACCCCATGCGCGCGGCCGGTGCCGCGGTAGCCGTGCCGCTGCTGCGACTGGCGAGAGGGGTGCCCCTGCCGCTTCTCATGATCGCTGCTGGCCTTGCACTTACCTCCAAGAGCGTGCGCGACCGGGCTGCTGCAGCCGTATCGCCCGTGTTGGATGGTGCCGGTCGGGTCATCGACCAAACCGCCGAGAGAATTCAAGAAGCGAGAGGTGGGGCGGAGGCGAAACTGTCCGAGTCCCAGGGACGTGCCGCCGGTGCGGTCAACGACGCGATGGACGCGGCCAAGACTGCGACCGACGACCTCAAGTCTCGGGCAACGGAGGCCGCAGGGACGATCGGTGACAAGATCACCGGAGGAATGGACGCCATCAAGGACTCGGCTACCGCCGCCCCGGGACAGGCCCGTCAGATCATCGGTGATAACGCCGCGCTGATCGGAGGACTCGGCATCGCCATCGGCGCCATCATCGCGGCCGCACTTCCGGAAACGAAGTTCGAGGACCGGACGGCGGGGCCGGCCAGCGACAGCCTGAAGCGCGCGGCAGGCGAGGCCGCGCAATCCGGTTTCGAGGCGGCCAAGGACGCGTCGATGTCTGCGGCCGATGCGGCCATAAGAAGCGTGAGTGACGCTGACCTTGGGCGGCACGCGAGCCGTATGACCCGTAATCTGGCCGACAACCTCAAGGAAGCGGCCGCCGAGGCTTGTCGATGCAGCATTCAGTCCTTCCCCAAAATCCAGCACTTGAGAGACACAGCATGAGCGATTCAGATGTGGTCAAGCCGACTAACTTCAATAAAGGCAAGAGCAGCTCCTCCAGCGGCCTGAAGGATCAGATCGGCGACGCAGGGGCCGAGATGAAGCAGCGCGCCGGAGAAGCCCTGCAAGCATCGGCGGACATGGCGCGGGAAAAGTTCAGCGAAGCCACCGATGCAGCCAAGAATGTCACCAGCGGCACTGCCGACCAGATCCAGGAACGGGCACGGGAGCAGCAACAGACCGGTGCTGATTTCATCGAGCGCTTGGCGGGCAACTTCCGCCAGGCTGCCGGAGCATTCGAAACTGACGTGCCATTTGCCGCACGCGGCATAAAGTCAGCTGCCGACTACGTGGAAGACGCGGCCGCGAAGGTTCGCGATGGCAGCTTCCGCGACCTCGTCGACGGGGCGACTGATTTTGCGAAGCGGCAACCCGCGGCATTTCTCGGCCTTTCTGTTTTGGCTGGGTTCGCCGCTGTGCGCTTCCTGAAGGCTTCAGGCGGCTCCTCCACATCGCAGCGGGCTAGTACGCAAACCGGTGAGGAACCTGGTGCGTCCGGGGCTCGGACGGCTTACGCAAGCGAGGGGGTCGGTGGGCAGACCTCTATTGGATCCACAGGTCAGCGACCGAACCCGGGCGGCGGCAGCGCATCATGAGCATCCAGCACGATATCGAAACCGGGAAAAGCGATCTTCACAACATCTCGGGCCTTGTCGGCGACGCAATGGCTCAGGTTGCGAAGCTTTTCCAGAATGAGGTCGACCTGGCGAAGGCTGAACTTGGTGAGAAGGTTCAAAAGCTCGGTGGAGCATTGGGGCTTCTGGCCGGCGGCGCGGCTCTTGTCATCCCCGCCATCGTGATGGCGCTGTTCGCGTTGTCAACCGCGTTGATCAGTGCCGGATGGTCGCCGACATTAGCCTACCTGACGTCGGCGATCGTCGCCGCTGCCATATCCGGCGCTTTGTTTGCGGTTGGTATGAAGCGGCTGGACGCGCGTAGCCTCACGCCGCAGGAGACCATACGGCAGCTTGAAAAGGACAAAGACACTGTGAAGGGAATGGTGCGATGAGCGCGCAAACCGGTTTTTTTGACAGTCTCCTTGCCGCAGCCCGAGAAAACCCGCTTTCAGCCGCGCTTATCGGGGGCGGAGCACTCTGGCTGCTTGTCGGCGACGACAAGTTGAAGGGTGCTGCCCAATCCGCCGCCAACGTTGCATCCGGTGTGGTCGATAGCGGTGCCAGCAATTTGAGGGCTGCGGCCACGGGATTGCAGCGGACCGCGGCGCCACCAACCGCACCGGAGATGGATCATGAAGGGGTCGGCACGGCAGGGACCTCACGCGATGCCGCGCAAACGACAGCCGACTCGATGTCTGAAACGGTAGACCGGGTCCGCGACCGGTTTGACGAGGGCGTAGCTTATGCCCGCGAACAGTTTGCTAGGATGGGCAATCCCCTGCCGGCAGGAGACAGCCTGGCAAAAGCTCAGTCTTCACTCGGCGAGCTTATGGAGCGCCAGCCGCTGGTCGTCGGCGCCATCGGCCTGGCGGTCGGCGCTGCACTCGCAGGCGCGTTCAGAACGACCCAGATTGAAGACGACTACGTCGGCAAAGTCAGCGACCAAGTGAAGGATGACTTGAGCAGACGCGGGACCGCTGTATCGCAGGCGCTGCGCGAAGCTGCTGACACGATCGCTGTCGAAGCGAGTGACATTGGAGCCGAAGCGGTCGATCGCATGAAGCAAGCGGGAACTGAAGCCGCTCACGCCGCCAAGGAAAAAGCCAAGCAGTTGTGAGGGACGGGGGCCCCGGTACGGCCTCCCTCTCACGCGCTACTGCCCCGTCGGAATTAGGAGCTGAACACCATGAGCCGCGGAACGCGATCGATTACCGCCTTTTGAGGCATGCTCGCGTTTCGATGGCGAAGCGATCTGATTGGAACGTTGGCACGTTCAAGCCGTAACGACTACGAAGTTTCCTGGAAGGGTCTGTAGAGGAAGGAGCCGCAAATGGGTGACGAACGAAAATCATCAAAGGCAGGGGAACGGGCCGCTGAGGGCCTACGCGAAGCAGCTTCCAAGGAAGAAGCGAAAACCGAGAGCAAGATGGGGCACGATCTAGCTAAGGGCGCTGATCGTTTCGAAGAACGCTCTAAAAGCTCCGATGATAAGAGCGCAGATGAGAAACAAAAAGGGTAAATGACCTCTGGCGGCTTCCCGACAAAAGGCCTTCGCATTGACTGGAGGCCTTTACGCACGAAGGATAGATCTGCCCTCGCTAAAAGAAGGCGCTTCGAGCCTGAACGCAGTTAGACACTTCCGAGGGGGTAGTCCCGGACGTCCGAAGCCCCAAGCGTACCCCCATTACCTCCGCGCCGAACGTGTTTTCGATTCGCCATCGGGCCGCCAACTTATGCACTGGTCATTTACAGAGGCCGCAAAGCGCGACATGAGCACGGGAGCAGAACCCGAGCGTTGTCGCCCACCGCAACCGTCCTCGCCGGCCAAGACCACGCCCAGCACCCCGGACTTGAACCGAGGCGCCGTTTCCGTCGACGAGAGCACCGGCGTTTGGGGCAAGCCCGGTGCAGCTAGGTCTTGATGCAAGAGCGGTTCACGTCGCGCAGGAACGACCACGCAATGATTTCGTTGTGCTCGTCTTCCGGAGAAGAAAGGGTAACGATCATGGACCGCGAACATGTAAAGGGCGCCGCCCACAACGTTGCAGGAGACGTGAAGGACGCCGCGCGGGACACGGCTAATACCCTCAAGAAATAAGCAAAAGAATGAAGTCCGAAACTAGCCGCCTCCGGGCGGCTTTTCCTTTCTCTCAGGTCCGACGAGCCTAAGCTCGCCGACACTAAAGAAGACGCAGAAACGCTTATCGAGCGCCTAAAAGACAAAGCGCAAGTCAGTTAAGCTAAGAGGTGTTCTTTGCCGGGCGAGGGCAACAGGTCAACGTGCTTCTCGACGGACCCCGAAGCCACATAGCTCTGCATGTTCGGTAACTTGGAATCGGCGAAGGGCAAATAGGCGCCGGCATGGCAGAGCACGTCACCGTTTTCTTTTATGGTCTTTTCATGGATCCGGATGCCTCGAAGCTAAAGAGCTGCGCCCATTGGACATCAGGCGGACTCGTGTGGAGGGCTTCGAGCTGAGACTTGGTGAGCGCGCTACGCTCGTTCCAGCCAAGGACGGCAGGGTTTACGGGATGGTCATGCGTCTTACCCATGCTGAGATTGACCAACTATATTCGGAGCCAAGCGTCGCTGCGTATCGGCCTGAGCCAGTTGTTGCAAAATTGGACGACGACGCGGCGGAGCCTGCCTTGTGTTTCAATCTGCCGACGCCGACCGATCAGGTGAGCGGAGATCCTCAGTATGCCGCCGCACTGCAGGCCGTGGCGCGGAAGATGGGCTTGCCAGAATCCTAGGTAGCTCACCGGCAGCCCCGAGCTCTTTGAGACGTTCCTGCTCAAGTTGGCGCTCGGCTTCGTACCAAAACTCGGCCATTTTGCCACTGGGCTCGCCAGCTTGTTTCCAGATAAGGAAAGCACGTTCTCTGACGTCGTTATCGTCGAGGTGTTTCATAGCCTAGCCTTCATGGCGTCTCCGCGTTCACGTCCCACATCATTAGGTTCAGGTAGTGCGTTTGACCCGACATGCCTGATGATGATCCCGACGCCGGTTCGACGGCGCGGCGGCGGCGGTCGCGAATGCGGTCTACAACGCCACCGGCGCGAGGGTGCAGTGGTGCGCGACATAGCGGACCTGTCGGATATAAAGTGTTCGGTCTGCGCATATCAAGACGCCTGGGACCCGCACGCCCGCGATCAGCCATTTTGCGTGATCTGCGAACTGCTGCAATGAAAGAGGGGGGTGGAGCACAGCACAAGGGGTGAAGCAAGCGCCTGGATGCGCTGCGCGGCTTGACGCCCCCCGATCTTTGTTCGTTTCGCAATTTTCTTCGCCACGTGCTTCTCGCGGCCTTCTTCCTTTTTCTCGACCTGCACGCAGGCGCTCCACTTCTTAGCCGCCCTCTTCTTCCGGGGGCACTGCGGCTAGAACCGGGGACTTTCGGTCGAGCGCGCTCGGCGTGGACCCGGGCTCCGAAAATTCGGCGCCAATGCACTCTCATCTCGCATCCGGAAACACATTCCTCGCTTTGAGAGTTCCGCTCTGCGGCCGACGCGATGTGGGATGAACCCGGCGTGTGCCCTTGCCCTGGGCCCATACCCGGTCAATGGCAGAAACAGAGCGGGCAAGACCGAAAGAAGATCTTCAAAATATCTGAAGCGCGGTATCCACGGCGTTCCTATCGCCTGGCCGACAGTCGCTCGACATTCGCTGCGACGATCTTCCTGTAATGGTCTAGAACGTGGCCCCAGTCGTCGCCGCGCATGAAAATCGAACCGGCCTCCGAGGCGGCGTCTAGCTTCTCCGTTACCATGAGAAACATTTCGTCAGACGTGCCGTTTCCCACGGCCATCTGCCGGAGGCGCATATGCATGACCTCTAGGGCATCGGCCATGAGTGTCAGCGCTGAAAACCAAAAAAGCATACGCACTCCGACTGGCTTTGCTGGGGTTTCTGCAGCCCCGCCATTAGGAAGGTAAGCATCCGGTGCCGGCCAGGTTCCTAAGCGGGACGGGGGGCCATCCGTTTGAGCCCGAACGGCGCCAGCATGCGATACAGGGTTTTCGCATTATCAGGCGCATGAGCGTCGTAGTCGTTGTTGAAATAAATCCAGGCTCTCTTGGCGCCGCTCCCCTTGATCCTGCTCGCCCATTTCAGAAGTTCTTCGTCCGAGTAATTGTGGTGATACCAGCGCTCGGGTCCATGGAGTCGTACGTAAACCTCATCCGCTGTCCGGACGAGTTCGTCAGGAAGCCGCGGACCGCTGCAGGAGCAGAAGATGATCCCGGCATTGCGCAGGGCACGATAGACTTCCTCATTCCACCAGCTCTTGTTTCTGAACTCGAGAGCGTTGCGGCGCTTAGGATCAAGCTGGCTCACGATCGCAGCGAGGCGGGCCTTCGTGTATCGGTAGCTCGGGGGGAGCTGGAACAGAAAGCAGCCCATCTGCTCGCCAAGGATGTCCGCGATGATGCCAAAATCCCTGATCAGTGTTTTCGTGCCCTTGAACTTTTTGACATGGGTGATGAGTTCGCAAACCTTTACGGTGTAAACGACGCCCTTGCCGCCGGGCTGGCGGCGCCAGGCCTGAACATTCGCAATGGTAGGCCATGAGTAAAAGGATGCATTGATCTCGACTGTATCGAACACGGAGGCGTAATGCGCGAACCAGTTCGGTTGCGGCACTGATGCGTAAAATGAATCCCGCCATTTCCAGTAGCGCCAGCCGGAACAGCCTACGAAGACGGTTTTCTGCAAATCAGGCGGTGGCGGAAGCCCCTCGCTCTCCATCTTTAGCCTAACGCGGTGCATCTTTGCTGCGCGCAGGATATTATCCTCCCGCTGCTTTTCCCGGCGAATCCGGCGCCGCTCGCGTCGTTCATCCGGTGTCAGGTCTTTCGGAGCAGGAGACACTAAAGGCGTCCGTCGCGAAGTCTAGCCGGATATAGGTGTGTCAGCGATATCCAGCAGGGCGCCGAGGCCCTCCCGTAGGCGCCGCGTCCCGATATTATTGTTGGCAAGCCCGAATACCAAGAAGGACCGCCCGGTAACTTCGTAAGCGTGCTCGAACTCAAATTCTGCCATTCGCGCGTCGGGCCGGTTGGTGTCGATCAAGCCCAACCAGCTGATGCCATCGGCTACCGCAGGCAGGCTGAAGTTTACGACATCATGGTGCGCGTTGTACACCAGAAGCATCGTCGCATCCGAGCCGCGGCGTTTGATGCCGGTCTCCTGGGCGCGCCCGTCGAGCAGCATGCCAAAGCACTTGGCGTTGCCGTCCTGCCATTGCTCCTCCGTCATCTCTTCGCCGGAAGGT
This sequence comes from Bradyrhizobium sp. WSM2793, assembly GCF_000379585.1. Classification (NCBI taxonomy): domain Bacteria; kingdom Pseudomonadati; phylum Pseudomonadota; class Alphaproteobacteria; order Hyphomicrobiales; family Nitrobacteraceae; genus Bradyrhizobium; species Bradyrhizobium sp. WSM2793. The sequence goes on from NZ_KB902783.1 coordinate 81,604, forward strand.
GACAGCCAGGTCACGTCCTTGACGTCGAGTTCTTCATTATGGGAGCCGACCAGGAACCGGCTGCGATAGAGGATCGGGAAGGCTTTGCGCGTCGCAATCAGCTTGCGCGCGAATTCGCGCAGATTGCGGCCATTTGCCGTTATACCCATCCAGTTGAGCCAGGTGGTCTCGTTGTCCTGGGCATAGGCATTGTTGTTGCCGTTCTGAGTGTGCCCGAACTCATCCCCCGCAAGCAGCATCGGCGTGCCGTGGGACAGCAGCATCGTCGCGAGCAGGTTGCGCTTCTGGCGTTCGCGCAGCGCCGTGATCTCCGGATCGTCCGTAGGGCCTTCACTGCCGCAATTCCAGGAATGGTTGTTGCTGTGGCCGTCCCGATTGTCCTCCCCGTTAGCCTCATTGTGCTTGTCGTTGTACGACACGAGATCATTGAGGTTGAAGCCGTCATGGGCCGTGACGAAGTTGACGCTGGCCCAGGGGCGACGTCCGCGCTTGTTGAAGAGATCGCCCGACCCTGACACCCGCTTGGCGAGATCCGCCACCGTGCCGTCGTCACCTTTCCAGAAGGCGCGGACGGTGTCCCTGAACTTGTCGTTCCACTCGGCCCAGCCGGGCGGGAACTGGCCGACCTGGTAACCGCCGGGGCCGATGTCCCAGGGCTCGGCGATCAGTTTGACGCTGGACAGCACCGGATCCTGTCGGCAGGCGTCGAGGAAGCCGCCGCCTTCGTCGAAGCCATAGGGCTCGCGCGCAAGGATGGTGGCGAGGTCGAAGCGGAAACCGTCGACCCGCATCTCCGTCGCCCAATAGCGCAAGGAATCCGCAACCAGTTGCAGCACCCGTGGATGCGACAGGTTCACCGTATTTCCGGTGCCGGTATCATTGATGTAGTAGCGCTTCTGGTCCGGCAGCAAGCGGTAATAGCTGGCGTTGTCGATGCCCTTGAACGACAAGGTCGGGCCGAGTTCGTTACCTTCCGCGGTGTGATTGTAGACGACGTCGAGGATGACCTCGATGCCGTGGGCGTGGAACTGGTTGACCATTTCCTTGAATTCATTCGCGAACGGCGTCTTTAGGTAACGCGGCTCCGGGGCGAAGAACGCGATGGAATTGTAGCCCCAGTAATTGAGTAGGCCTTTGTCGACCAGATAGCTGTCGTCGACGAAGGCATGGATCGGCAGCAGCTCTGCGCTGGTGATTCCCAGGGAGCGCAAATAGGCGGGGATTTCCGAATGCGCGAGCCCCGAGAAGGTGCCGCGGTCTGCCTCCGGCACCAGCGGGTGCAGCTGGGTAAAACCCTTCACGTGCATCTCGTAGACGATCGTCCGTTCCCACGGCACTTCGGGCTTGCGCGCCGCGCCCCAGGTGAAGGCGGGATCGATGACACGGCACTTCTGCATCAGCGGCGCGCTATCGCGCTCGTCGAAGGAGAGGTCCTTGTCGGCGTGATCGAGCTGGTAGCCGAACAGTTCGGGTCCCCAGCGCAGTTGCCCGACCAACTGCTTGGCATAGGGATCGAGCAGGAGCTTGTTGGGATTGAAGCGGTGTCCGGCGTCAGGCTCATAGGGGCCGTGGACGCGATAGCCGTAGACGGTGCCGGGGCGGGCCGAGGGTAGATAGCCGTGCCAGACTTCATCGGTGTATTCCGGCAGCTCGATCCGCTCGAGCTCGGTTTCGCCCTCGTCGTCGAATAGGCAGAGCTCCACTTTGGTGGCGTGTGCCGAGAATAGGGCGAAGTTGACGCCAAGGCCGTCCCAGGTGGCGCCGAGCGGAAACGGTTTGCCCTCGGTGATCCGGGATCGGCGCAGGCTCGACGCCGCCCGCGTCAGGGCGTCGTCTGATTGCGTTTTTTGATCCATGTCTGCCCCCGATGACAATCTGGTCAGGATGTCGGCGCTGGTGTGGGTGTCTCGGCCGTCGCCTGCTCGGTGGCCGCAGCCGAGGCGATCACAGCCGTGGGCGGCACATCGGCCGGCTTAAGCAGCGCGTTGGCGCGCTGAATGGCCGCTTCCTTGCTGATCGCAGAGATCGAATTGCCGATCCGCCCGGCGATAGCAGTCAGCTCGGCATCGGACAGGCCCAACCGTTTTCTGACGAGGCGCATCTGGGCGCGGTCAGACAGGTCGAGCTTATTGCGGATGGGCTTAGGGATCGAGCGGCGCATTGCGGCAACTCCTGTGTCTTGTCGCAACCGCCGCTCGCAGATTCCGTTCCTGAGGATGTCAGTCAACGCGGGCTGGAGCTATTTCCAAGCCAGCAGAAGGTATCTGCATGCTGATCTCGCTTTTGCTTTCAAGAGTCGCGAGCACGTCCACTTGCGGTCTTGCCGAAGGGCTGGTAGCCGGCGTTAGGTGGCCAGATAGTAGCTCGCCATTCGCTCCGTCGTGAAGCGTTGTTCGAACTGCTTGCAGATCGCCGCTCGATCCAATGTGCCGATTGCGTTCACCGCCGCGACCGCCTCCTCAAGGGGACGAACCCGCTTAGGCCATGGTCGACGATTCCGGTACCGAGCCGTAGGAAAGCGCAATCACGGGCGTGCCGCAAGCCATCGCCTCGATCGTGCCGAGACCGAAGGGCTCCGGCCAGCAGATTGGAAAGAGCAGGGCGCGCGCATTGCCAAGGCAGTCCGTTTTCTGAAGTTCGTTGATCCCGCCGATGAACTCGACGTTTGGATGCGCCGCGACCATTGGCGCGATCACCTGATCCCAACAGCACTGATCTGCGGCATCAATCTTGGCCGCCATCTTCAGGGAACGCCGGTCTTGGCAGCGATCTCGATGGTCTTGTCCGGTCCCTTTTCGGAGGAAATGCGCCGGAGGAACGCCAAATAGTCCCCGGACGGCGCTGGCCGATACGTGAGGATGTTCTCGGGCAATCCATGAAGCACGGTGGCGAGCCAGTTGACCGGGCGCATCGGATGGCGTTGTGCGTCCGAAATCGAGACCAGCGGAGGTTCGGGGAACGCGGAGTAGAGCGGCTTCAGATCGGGCAGATCGAGACGCCCATGCAATGTCGTGACGATGCGATCGGCATAGCGCCGCATCAAAGGATAGTGCAAATGATCGATATGGAAGTGCAGGACGTCGAACTCGTTGGCTCGCCTGGCAACTTTGTCCAGCATCATGACGTGCTACGGCGTCATTTCCTTCATCGAGGGATCGAGCCGCAGGGCTAATTTCGAGCACGGCACCAGCTCCCCAGATGTGACGGAGTCACCGCTCGCGAACAGCGTGTGCGCGGACGGTTCGCTTGTCTTCGACATCGGCTGGTCCCGGAAGATCTCGACCGTGACTTCGTCCGCGTTCGAGGGCGCCCTCGTGCGGCCCGTCCCACCATCGCCGTCGATGTTCGGCTTGAGCGGCCACTCCCGCATGCCGCTAGTCTTGGAGTTCCATGGGCCGAAAGGACTGTCCTGCCGGAGCATTCGGCGCAGTAATTTGGAAAGAACTGAGTTAAGCTCGATCGACGTGGAGGAAGTGTGATGGTGGAGCTTTGAGCGATTCCGACGATAAGGACCCTGGCCAACGCCATCAACGTCTGGCGGATTTCATTCGCGACAACCAATCCGCCATCATCGAGGAGTGGATCGATTTCGCTCGGACGCGTTCACCCGCGAGTGACGGGATGTCGAAGCTCGCGCTCAAAGACCACATCGTGGATATTCTCAAATTCGTCGCTACGGACCTGGAGTCTCCTCAAACGCCTGCTGAACAGGTCGATAAGTCGCGTGGCATGGATGCCGGAGACGGATCGTTTCGCAAAAGCGCGGCAGAGGTACACGCGGCCGTCCGCCTTGCGGAGGGTTTCGACATCGATCAAATGGTCTCGGAATATCGAGCTTTGCGGGCGAGCGTGATCAAGCAATGGGTCGCCCACCACAACAGCCTTGAAAGCACCGATCTGGAGGATCTCACCAGGTTCAACGAAGCGATCGATCAGGCTGTGACGGAGTCGGTCGCCCACTACACCAAAACGATCAATAACTCCCGAAACCTGTTTCTTGGCATCCTAGGCCACGATCTGCGCAACCCCATAGGCGCAGCTTCTATGGCAGCGCAGTGGATAAAGCGTTCTGGGACACCGGATCCCAAGCAGGCCAAAATGGTCTCCGATCTCGTCCGGACTACGGAGCGGGCGACGCGAATTCTGGATGATCTCCTCGATCTCGCCCGCTCGTCTTTCGGAACCGACATCCCGGTCGCAAAGTCTCAAACCGACATGGCCTTGCTATGTCACGCAATCGCCGACGAACTGCGAAGTGTCAACGAGAAGAAAACTCTCACAGTCACTCAGGAAGGCGATCCAAACGGACTTTGGGACCCGGCAAGAATGGGACAGGTGCTGTCCAACCTGATGGGCAACGCGGTCCAATACAGCGACGGAACGAGACCTGTCTCGGTGATGATATCGGGCAACGATCCCCTCAATTTGGTCGTGAGCGTTCACAATTTCGGTCCTGCCATACCTGCTGAAAGCCAAAGGGCGATTTTCCAGTCGTGGATGCGTGGCCAAGTGCAGGACTTGGGTGATCGCGCCCATCTCGGGCTCGGCCTCTACATCGCACGGCTCATCGTTGAAGCCCATGGCGGCGAGATCGCCGTTACTTCCGACGAAAAGACCGGCACAACGTTCACAATTCAACTTCCTCGCACCTAACTGCTCGAAGATTTGCGGGCGAAACGCAAGCTCCTGATTCTTAGGAACAATACCTTGATGGCGCGCTTGCCGGCGTAGAGGATTCCACTGGAATGGCGCGTTCGAGCCCTGTCATATTGATCGTCGAGGACGAATTCCTACTGCGGATGGATTCCGTCGAGGTGCTCGAACACGCAGGCTTTGAGGTCATTTCGGCGAACAATGCCGACGACGCCATCGCCATTCTCTCAGCCCGCTCCGACATCCACGTTGTCTTCACCGATATTCAAATGCCGGGTTCGATGGACGGGTTGAAGCTTGCCCGGTTCGTCCGCGACCGTTGGCCACCGATCAAAATCGTCGCGACCTCCGGTCACGTCCACATCCAAGATACCGATTTGCCGGCCGGCAGCGTGTTTCTGCCTAAGCCGTACCGTAGCGCCAAAGTCGTCGAGGTTCTGCGGGAACTGACCGGAACTACCTGATCGATGACGCGTCGGGTATCCGGCTTGGGGGAAGAGCGTAGATTCGCCTTCACCCGTAAGGCAAGCCAGCTAATCGGCGCAAGGGAATACAAGGTGGTTCATGTCCAAAGTGTTTGAACGAAACAACGTGCATATTCAGGGTGCGGGCGCAAAAGCAATGATGTTTGCCCATGGCTTCGGCTGCGACCGGAACATGTGGCGCTTCGTGGCGCCGGCGTTCGAAAAAGAGTTCCAAACAGTCCTGTTCGACCACGTCGGTGCCGGAGGCTCGGACCTGAGCGCGTACGACGGGGTCAAGTACTCGAGCCTAGAAGGCTATGCGACCGACGTAGTTGAGATCGGCCGTGAGTTGAACGTTTCAGACGCCGTCTTCGTCGGCCATTCCGTGAGCAGCATGATCGGCGTGATGGCTGCCGAAAAGGCGCCCGGAATGTTCGGCAAGCTTGTGCTGATCGGCCCCTCGCCCCGCTATATTGATGACGCAGGATACACCGGTGGTTTCAGCGCAAAGCAGATCGAAGAGCTGCTGGAATTTTTGGAATCCAACCACATGGGCTGGTCCGCGCAGATGGCACCGATGATCATGGGCAATCCGGATCGCCCCGAGTTGGGCCAGGAGCTGACGAACAGTTTCTGCCGAACCGATCCTGAAATCGCCAAGGCATTCGCTCGCGTGACCTTCACTTCGGACAACCGGGAAGACCTTGCCCGTGTTGCCGTGCCAACCCTAGTTCTTCAGTGCAGCGAAGACATTATCGCCAGCCAGGAGGTCGGCGACTTCGTCAACCGCAGCATCCCGAACAGCCGGATGATCGTTCTCAAGGCGACCGGGCATTGTCCGAACCTCAGCGCACCGGAAGAAGTGGTGTCCGCGATGCGAACCTTTGTGTGACGCATGGTCGCGCTCGACTTCACCGACATGGTCGAGGACGCCCCTTGCGGCTACATCTTACTGTCACCTAGCGGTCAGATGGAGTACGTGAATCGAACTTTGTCCGGCTGGAGCGGTCATACCGCCGACCAGATGATCGGAAAGCGCTTCAGCGACTTTCTGACGATGGCTGGGCGCATCTACTATGAAACTCACATCGCGCCGCTCCTACGAATGCAGGGTTCGTTCGAGGAATTTGCCATCGACGTCATCAAGGCGGACGGGCAGCCGCTCCAGATGATCGCTAATGCAACTGAACGTCGGGACGCGAACGGCAAGCCTCTTTCGATCCGCCTAGCGCTCATTAGAGCAACTGATCGGCGCCGCTATGAACAGGAGCTTCTTCGAGCCCGCGAGGCAGCCAGAACAAACGAAAGATCTGCCGAGGTCAATTTGCAGCGAGAGCACGAAACCTCGGAGCTCCGCGAGCAGTTCATCGCGGTTCTCGGGCATGACCTGCGCAATCCGCTCGCTTCGATCAGTGCCGGGGTACGTATCCTCGATAGGACAGTGCAGACAGAGAAAGAGCGGCAAGTTATCGCCATGATGCAGACCACTGTCATGCGAATGGCAGGACTGATCGATGACGTGCTTGATTTAGCTCGTGGGCGGCTTGGCGGGGGTATTGGGCTGAATCTCGATTTCGGAAAGCCGCTGGAGCCGGTGCTCCTGGGCGTCGTGGACGAACTAAGACTGGCCTCGCCCGGCCGGATCATAGAGGCCGAGTTCAAGATCGAGCGGCCCGTGAACTGTGATGGCCAACGGCTTGGGCAGATGCTGTCCAACCTCGTCGGAAACGCCCTCACGCACGGATCTTCAAGCATGCCCGTCATCGTTCACGCGCAAACAAGGGAGCACGTGTTCGAGCTCTGGGTCTCCAACGCTGGCCAGCCGATTCCACAAGCCGCGATGGACAAGTTGTTCGAGCCCTTTTTCCGCGGGAATGCTCATGCCAGCCGCCAGGGGCTCGGATTGGGGCTCTACATCGCTTCGCAGATCGCAAAAGCTCACGGCGGCGGATTGACCGTCAGCTCGACGAGTGAAGAAACCAAGTTCACATTCACTATGCCGCTTTCGGCGGAGGCGTGAACTACTTTCTCGGGGAAGATATCCGTACCAGGGGATAGCGAGTCCTACCTCTGTTCAAGCGGGTAAATAATTCCCTGCCGCCCGCCGACAATGTAGGCTCCGGAGTCATTGCGCGCGGAGAGCCCGACTACAGTGACAGTTGGTGGGTAACTACCTGTTTTGTGGAGGACGAGGTTCCTTTTCCGCGCGGTTTCCTGCATGGTCCGGCATGGCAAAAATAAAGGTGACCTTCAAACCGGTTCGCAAATCTGAGGGCGATTGGACTATCATCGCCGAGTATCCAGGCGCAGAGCCTCGAGAAATCACCGGCTTCACGAGCAAAGCCGATATTGATGACTGGATGAATGGAGAGCGTCGGATCGCTTGGCTCCGATCACAGGGATACGCGAAGTGACTTGATAACTTCTCGCTCCAGCTATCGCGCTCGCCTGCCGCTTCGGGCTCACGCCGACGGGGACCACCTCTACTATCCAGCTTCCGTCAACCAAAGCCGCTATTCTCGCAGGTGGCGGAGGTTCTCTCGGCAGGTAGGCTTCTGAAGGCTTATGGCCTGTCGAGTATTTTCGCGGCCGGAGGCCTCACGCGTGCTCTACCAACAAGAGCTTTCACAACTCGCTTTCAAGTTGGTAGCAGCTGTTGAACCAGCATTGCATGCGATGCGGCCATAATAAACGCGTGCATCCTACGCAAAGGGCGGTATCTCTACCTCCGATCAAACGCAACAATGCTTGCTGTTCGGGTCCCTTCCCGTCACGCAAGAACTCACCCAACTCAACATGAGATAGCCGGCCGCCAGAGGGCGAATTGGGCTGGTGGATGATGAACGCGTAACCGTTTGTCGGCTCGCGTGCGATGAACCATGCGTCGCCATTTGGGCTCCGATAGAGCTCCCGCCGGTCTGATGACATTTTTCCTCCTTGCGCCGCCGGATAGTGTAGCGTCCGACGACGCTTGCGATTACTGAAAATACGAGAGCTGATCTTCCGTAACAACGCGCTCGATGTTCTTGGATTTGCACCTGATGCGATACCTAACTCGTCCATCAAACTCGATGGGCATGTGCTGTACGATCGTGTAAATCATCTGAGGTTCACTCGCTGCGCGTCCTTGCGGGCCTTGAGCTTGGTGGCGAACGTCCTCATTCAGCTTGTAGGCATATGGCATAATTCTTCCTCATCGCTCGCGACTCTATCTGACTCTCCTGGTGTCCAGTGGAATCCCTAGTCCTCAAGAATGGATTTTGTTGCCTCGAATATCTGTTCCGCTGTGCCCTTGATCGTGCCCTTCGCCTAGGCTTGAAACACGGTGACGTAGGCGTTCTTGTAAGCCGCTTCGTCTGCAGAAAAGTAGACTTCGTCTGTAGCCGTATCCAAGACGAGCGCTCCTGTATCGATGCAAATTTCCTCGATTAGTACCAGGCGTTCTTCTTGCTCGGCCAGATGACGTTTTACGATGCTCATTAAATGTCCTGCTTGGCACCAAGGATAGCACGTTCCAGATGTAGCCGCGTCTAGTCAACGTGCCGGCGTGGTCGCACTTCGTTGAGCCAGACCGGGGCAGCCTGTAAACATCGCGCGGCTTGAGGTGCAGCTCCTCGAAAAGCCTTTGCTGTTCTTCCCTCGGGGTTGACGCACGAGTTCGGCCGTCCAGCCTTCGGGAACGGCTGCGAGTACCAACGTCGGCGCCTGACCTGGCTTGTGTAAGGTCCGACGATCGTGCGCGGTCACGTCAACGCTAGTAAACAAGTTGCCGAACGACTCTGCGATGAACAATTCCTGCCACAGGCCGCGGTTCGATTTGCGAGGTGAAGTCATCCTTCAGATGAGGAATGTCGAACTGGGCCGACTATCTGCCTGTAGATGGGCACCCAAGCGGTGTTCCATGATTGCATCGTAGCGACGCAAACCGAGCACTCGAAGCTGGCTAGGTGCCATCGCCTCGGCTATAGACGGCGTCGCACCGACAAGATCGATGATCAGAATCGTGCATACCGATTTATGCGCCTGAAAGACGAAACAAGCCACTCCGAAATCAATTTGCGCGATGAGCTTCGAGGCAGACCTCGGTTCAGCTTAATCGTAACTCAGCGACACAAGGGCCGATCGTCGAAGCGAAGCCACAGACGAACCCGTTGAATTTCTTGCCGGATTCAATCAAAAACCCCCGCCCCCGATGGCTCGGGCGCGGGCAGGACCACAATGCTCTGCCAGTACATCCGTGGCTGGAGCGACAGGTCTGTCGTGCTGTTATTTAAGCAGCACGAAGATTTTCGGCAGCGGACTTACCGGTACGACGGTCGGCCACGACGTCATAAGACAGCGTCTGACCTTCGCTCAGAGTCCCCATACCGGCGCGTTCGACAGCGCTGATGTGAACGAAGACGTCGTTGCTGCCGTTCGTTGGCTGGATAAAGCCAAAGCCCTTTTGGGTGTTAAACCACTTCAGCGTCCCGAAACCCCAAGCCCAGCTGAGCTCTTCCGTTCACCATCTCCCCGATCGATCGCAGATTGTTGAACGCTAGTGTTCGCTAGCGGTTTTGACTCTAACAAGCCTAACCCAGCTACCTGTCGCTGACGTGGATATATTTCTGGAACGCGGAACGCCGACCTGTGGGGAATGTTGCCTTAAAGGCCGCGGAAACTTCGCGAGGAGCGGGACTGTCGACCTTCGCGGCAGGAACGGCCTAACGCCAGCCCTGATCACGATCTTCCCATCCCCAATTGTGAGAGAATGCCATGAACAGGTACAAGCCGACCTATTTCCGTAATTCGCTGGATTTGAGAGACAAAGTGCAAGTCAAAATTCTTCGCAAGCGACTCAAGCTGTCGGATGAGCGGTTTGCCAGCGTCGTTCGCAAGTCTGGCACCGCCATCTCGGCCATCACCAAGGAAGCCTCCACTTTAAAGTCGATAAGCTAAGTATTTGCTTCGTAGCCCGCCTGTTGAGCCACAACGACCATGCCTCCGTGCCGGCGAGATTGCTCAAGCCCCGGAAGCGCGAGCAGATCCGATACAGCTCCTCGCAATCGACAACCTACCCCGTTCCCTTGATTCTTTCCGATTTCTAAAAGCCGAAATCGACATATGGACCAGGTGTAGTTTGCCTTTAACTGCAAGCGAAATGTCGAATGGGTACGCGTCGGCAAGACCTAGCGAGCGGTTGAGGCGGTTGATCGTAAGTGCGAGCGGGGCCCACAGCTCCAAAAGTGCGCCAAAATCGCTTTCGAGATAGGGGTCGTTTAGCGTGTGCTGAGCGCGCGCGTCCAAGGACAGCGGAAGTCCTGCCAGCGAATCCAGGGTCGAAACGATATGTAAGAAGTGGGCGAAGGTTTCTGCCCAGTCTTCCCAGGGATGAGATGTCGCATACATGCTGATGTGACTTGTCGGATCGTCCGACCGATCTTGACGGGCGTAATAGGCAGCAAGTGCAGCCGGGTAATTCTCGGTCTCGTCGCCGAACACCAGCCGAAAGGGCGATAGGAAGCCTCCTTCGTGTACCAGCGCATTCCAGTAGAAGTGCCCTATCTCGTGTCGAAAATGACCAAGAAGGGTGCGATAGGGTTCACGAAAGGAAACGCGCCTGATCTCGCGCTGCACATCGTCGGCCTCCGCAAGGTTAACTGTTATCAGGCCGGATTCGTGCCCCGTCAGGACCGGTCCATGCTCGTCGGACAGAATCTCGAAAGCCAGCTGAAATCCACCCGCGGACGCGATGGGTAGGCGGAGCCGTCGCAGGTCGTAGATCAGTCTGCGCTTTGCTTCCTCCACGCGCGTCCACAGCGACACATTTTGCGTATTCTGCGTGCTGGGAATGACCTGGGTCAGGGAGCAGGACAGGCAGTAGGGAGCCGACGCTACAGCGCGCCAATTGCAACCGATGATATTCCGGTTCGCGCATTCGAGGGCACTTTCCAAGCCAACCATTGCCATGTTCTCAGGATCGAACATCAAGCGCTGCTTACACCGATCGCATTCGGAGTCCTCGAAAGCTGAAAGCTGCCCACAATGAGGACATTTGAACTCTCTCATGGTCGCGCACGTTTATTGAGGGTGCCGATCAACGCGCGCTGCTTCTTTAATGCGCGCTTCCTCAAAATGTCAGCGTCGGCTTCACTCACGGTGCGACGCGCGCCCTGATAGGACGCCCTGTCGGACACGGGCTGGGCCAGCCAGTCTTGCATCGGCTGAACCGACATGGGTTTCCCTCCTGATCGCATTTTCATCCTTTAGAAAGCCCTCAGTTAGAAATGGGTTCCGGTCAGGTATTGGACAGTTGGTCCGTCGCAAACAAGCATGCTGCTGGCGATCGTAGCTGCGATGTCATACCATTCGCGCCTGAGCGCTCGCGGCATTCATCGGTGACGATGCGCAGACGCTCTTGCGACGTTCTCAATCGTCTCATTGGAGCCAGATCCCATGAAAATCCGCGTCGGCTTTGAGATGATCTACGACTTTCCGCAACCGACACCTCTGATTGCAGTTGTCGGCACCCACTTCACGCGGGCATCCGACATCGTCGTGCCCGATCATCTTGTCAGTGAGCCGTCAGTACCAATCACGCCCTATCGCGACGGTTTCGGAAATTGGTGTAGCCGTCTTGTTGCGCCCGCCGGCCGCATGCGCCTCACAGCGGACGGCATCGTACGAGATAGCGGTCTGGCCGACCTGATCGTGCCATCAGCGCAGCAACATGCGGTGGAAGATCTTCCTCCGGACACCATCGTGTATTTGCTCGGGAGCCGGTATGTCGAGACCGACCGACTTACCGACGTGGCGTGGAAGTTGTTCGAGAAGACCGCGCCTGGTTGGGCACGGGTCAAGGGCATCTGCGACTTCGTCCATAACCACATCGCTTTCGGCTACGAACACGCCCGCCCCACCAAGACTGCCTGGGAAGTGTTCAACGAAGGCAAAGGCGTCTGCCGGGACTATGCACATCTGGCTATTGCGTTCTGCCGCTGCATGAATATTCCCGCGCGCTACTGCACGGGCTATCTCAGTGACATTGGCATGGCACCTCCATATGCCGCTGGCGATTTTGCCGGCTGGTTCGAAGCCTATATCGGCGGGCGCTGGTACACATTCGATCCGCGTAACAACATTCCGCGCATCGGTCGCGTGCTGATCGCACAGGGCCGCGATGCCGGGGACGTTCCAATCACCCAGACATTCGGACCCAACACGTTACTCAGCTTCAAGGTTTGGACCGACGAACTCGTCTGTTGATCGCCGCAGGGCCAGTTGGCAATGCAACTGCCACCTCAAGCGCGGAACAGAAACCCTCACGGTCCAAACGCGCAACAAGGAGAGCTCCGTTACTTGGATCTATTGGCTTCGAAGATCAGTGCCGCCTGAAGCCGCCTCCGTTCGAACCTCGACTGCAACGTCCGGCGGTCTTCCTGACCCGCCAAATCACGTGCCAATCCTGCCAACGTGTGAGCCGCCTCCATCGCGGCCTCTCGCTGCGTCGAAACCCTATTCCATGTTCGTCAGGGTAGAGCTCCTGATCGTCTCTGATATGGAAGAAATATCGGATCATCATGAGCGCTCCGGTTAGAGAATGTCGGCGCCAGCGCGAGAGGATTTGAAGGCATGTCCGGCATTCGCAGGTCAACTTCGCGGCTCGCTCCAGTTGCGCAATCGGGACCCAGGACGGCGTGCCACCAATCCCAATCCGTGGCCCTGCTTCCCGGTCGGGCCGAGAATGGAAGCGGCCGACGCTCGCCTCAGCTCTCCCCCGACAGCCGGGCGAAATCGTCTAGTAGCGCTGCCACCAGTGCGCGATGGCGCGTATCCTCGGCAGGCAGACTTGCAGCATAGAGGTTGAGCAAATGGCGTGCCTTCACAGCTGCCTCCGGCCAGGACGCGGCAGGAACGGTCATCATGCGGTTTTCGAGATCAGCCTCGCGAACACGCACCTCGCGGATATTGGCCTCGACGTCAGCCAAGGCGCGGCGCAGGTCGGTGGCCTTCTGCGCGGCCATGCCGCGGTGCTTGTCGAGATCGACCGGCAGGTCAGTCATGGACGATACTCGCGTCCTCAGCTTGTGCGTTCGCAAGATCGATCGAGCCGATCGACAACATCTCCGTCGTTCCGCGGCCGGTTTCAGCGGGAACGGTGATCATTGTCGCAATACGGCGATAGGCTGAGAAGGTCAGCCCCTCGATCGTCTCCTCGTCTGTGACGACCTCATAAGCGCCGGCTGGCAAGACGCGCTCGATGCCGCGGATGCGGAACGGATGTTTGAAGGTGACGGTTTCTCGCCGCGAACGGATGGTCATGCACGCTGCCTTTCGCAAGTGAAGCCCCAACCGATGCTGGCAGTCGCGACCATGCGCCGCTCGCGCGGCAATAGCCAGCACTATTGTGGCAAGCCGCAGACGAAGTTGTCACAGCGGAGCCGGCACCCGCGCGGCACTTAAACCTCGCTATTCGTTCAGCACGGGCGTAGGGTCGCTGGCATCACCGCACTTCTAACGGCTTCGACCGGTGACTGAGGGTCACGTGTGCTCCCGCCAAAGGCCTTGCAGGAGCGTTCGATGTCGCGTGGTCGCATCTCTGACTGGATCGTGCCGCCGGTGATTGTTCCGCTGTTCCTTCTGCTTCTTGTGTGCGCGGCCGCTATCTTCAATGGCTAGGCCAACGCGCGTGTTGTATCTGGTCAGTGGTACCAACGAATATGGCGGCTCCAATATCGGCCGCGGCACGGCAAAGGTAGCATTGCGACTTGCGCGAAAATTGCTGCGCGAAGGCTACATGGACGTCAGAGTCTGCACTCCCCGCGGACGAGTGTTGCAGCCAAACGAACTCGACGAACTCGAACCATCACAGGAGAGTGACATGGCAAAGGGCCAGCAACGCGGCAATCGGGAAGCCAAGAAGCCGAAGAAGGAAAAGGCAAAAGTGATCGCGGCGGCGCCGAGCCGGAAGGATGCCGCTTGGCAGCCGGATTTGGGACCCGCAAAGAAGAGGTAGCCGGGACCTGACACGTGGCAAGTGGAATCGGAAGGGCTGGTGTGGCCCCAGGTAAGCCGCTTTCGAACATGGCCCGGCAAAACCCGATCGAGCAGACATCAAATAGAAGGGCGTTCAGCATGACAATGGCTCGAACAGGTATTTGTACGGCCGCACTTTTCCTCGCATCAGCGTTCGGTACAGCACCAGCGGCTTCTGCGGCGGAACCGAATTGCCGTTCAATCGAGAGCACCAGCGCGCGCCTGTCCTGTTGCGACGCAGCCTTTCCTCCAAAAGCGAGGAAGCCCTCCGCGAGCAGTAGCGAGTCATCCTCGCGCGATAAGGATCCTTTCCTTGCGGAAGAAGCTCGCACCGCAGCGAAGCTAAAAAATATTTGCCGTGGTTGCTGAGTCTCACGCCTGCCATTGCGTTCCAAATAGCTCCAACTCAGGGAGTCAGTAGAATGACGCAAGAGGATGTTAAAGGTCGTCGCGTGACCCCTTCTGAAGCGTGCGACAGTATCCGCCCACAACTCATTCGAGCGAGCAGTGGGACAGTCATCTTCACCGAAACCTGAAGCTGCGATGACGAACGCAGCGACGCATTACGCAGGACCATTCACAATGCGTCGGACACGAAAACCGGTTAGGGGCGTTTCAAGAACAAAGCCGCAGAACGGCCCTCACCATAGGGCCATTATGCAGCGAGTGAACGTTGCGCGAACGTCCTGCGCGCTCCCGATCTCTGACGGTATTTGAAGAGGCGCCCGACCAGGGCGCGGTAACGGCGAGTCGCGACCACGCCGGTAGCGCTGATCAGTCGATTGACCCCGATACGTGGCGAAATCGCCCACGGCGTGAACACTCGAATATTTCTGTGAATTCAAGACGGAAAAATTGCGGCGGGTATACCGTCGGCATTTGTCCGTCAGACTTGGAAATTTGTGCTTGCAGTTCAAGGGCGAAACGTCGTTCGAAATGATTGAGCGGGCGTTGTGCGGCCGGCTGGCATCGCGTAGTTTAGCGTCGTCTGGTCGAGTTGTTCTCGCTTCCCTCGCGTTGAGAATTCTGACCGAAGTAGTGAGCTTGGCTTATCCCGGTAGAAGTCCAAAACCCATTGCGTCTTCACTAATGGAGTATCGCAGCGCGTTGGATCGTACAGAAGGGCCGGAGGCCCAAAGCTTACTTCGAGCACCGGCAGGTTTTGGCGAAAGCGGCCCATTTGATTGGCCACGCTGTTCTTGGCCGTTGTTAGCTGAAACTTGCCCATGATGGATCGGAGCGCGAGTTTAGATTTCTCAATCGGTTAGAGGGCGACGTGTGCACGATGTGTGCACCGGGAGATCCAGAAAAATCTCATCTGAGCCAACGTGAGCAGACCTTGTGAGTCGGGCGCGTCGGGTCGGCGAAGGACCACAGAGACTACGTTGGTGCGTGGCGGAAGGGATGGCCGCTGGCGAAGTTCCGCCTACCGGCCGGGTGCTAACGCACCGCGATTGCAACAGCAGACAGTGCTGCCGGAAGTAACCACGCCCAGTCTCCCACCACTGAAACCGCTGCCGCGGCAATGAGACATCCCGAGATAAAGCCGAGCAAGCGATGAAGCGAGCAATTCAGCCGCGTTGAATCATGCGGCAGCAGGGGGCTCCGTGCGGCAAGCAGGTCCATCGCTGACAAGATCGCGTTGGCCAAATTGCCGGTCATCACCGCCGTCGAGATCGCGCCGGGCACCGCGAGGCGAAGGAGTGCGTACTGGCAGGCCATGGCCGACGGCCATCATCGCGGCCGTGTCGGCCCGCAATCCGGCGGGATCGGCAGACGGCCTAGTGATGACGCAGAAGATCAATAGCCCGGCGAGCACAAGGAATTGAACCCGAAGCAACAGCCGCCAGACTCGAACCGCGCCGCCCGGAAGCATGGGCGATCAGCCAGACGGTCGTCAGCGCCAGAATGAAGACTGGGATCGCCAACAACTGCGCCCAATGAAACGAGCCGCCATCGACGGCCACGACGGTGGCCAGCACGATATTGCCGGTCACATGGGCGGTGAAGATATGACCGAGAGTGAAGAAGCCGGTGAAGTCGACCATTCCGGCGATGACGCTGAGCAGCGGTGGCAGCCGCGCCTCCAGGCGCGACAGCACCGCTGCATCATCCGCTGAATCCGCGGACCTTTGACGCACGAGGGCGTCTCGAGCGAGCAAAGACATATTCCGCGGCTCCGATGATGGCATGCTACTGCGCGGTTCAGCCGCCATCGACCGAGATCGCGGTGCCCGCGATCTGGTCTGCCGCACGCGAACACAGGAAGGCGACCGTGCCTCCAAGCTGCTCTGGAGAGACGAACTCGGAGGATGGCTGCTTCTCACCCAGCAGTGCCTTGGCGGCGTCCTTTTGACTGATGTTTTTCTGCGCAACGACGTCGCTGATCTGCTTTTCGACCAAGGGCGTACGCACCCAGCCGGGACAGACCGCGTTGCAGGTGACGCCGCTGCCGGCAGTCTCCAAGCCAACAACCTTGGTCAGGCCGATCAACCCGTGCTTGGCCGCGACGTAGGCGGCCTTGTGTGTCGACGCCACAAGGCCATGGGTTAAAGCGACGTTGACGATCCGCCCCCAGCGTTGCTTCTTCATCTGAGGCACTGCCGCTGCGATGCCGTGGAACGCGGCCGACAGATTGATGCCCAGGATCGCATGCCACTTGGCGGGCGGAAAATCTTCGACCGGTGCGGTGAACTGGATGCCGGCATTGTTCGCGCGTCCAGGTCGATTTCTGTGCGCCGGGAAACACCATGCCCTTGCCCGCATTTGCGGGCTTCTTGTCGGACCAGATGTACCAGTCGCGCGATAGGGCGAATCCTTGCGGTGCCGCGCCTCGTGAAACCATGAATGCTGATCGGGGTGTGTTGACGACGAGATCGATGATGACGCGCATACCGCGTTGGCGGCAGCCATGGGTGAATTCGCCGAAGTCGCCGAGCGTGCCGTAGTTCGCTGCCGCGCACGCACCGTCTCCGAATCTCGTCGGAGCCAATGAGTTACGGTCGACGGTCGGCGGCGAGCGCCTTTTTTTCAACAGCCTGCTAAGCGGTGGCCAAAAGCGACGCGGCCCTGAGGAAGCGCTTGATAGGATCAACCCGCCCCGGAATGTTAATATCATCGCAGTTAACACTAAGGATCAACTTGCTTAACCAACGAACATCACCTATAAACCTGTCGCAAGTGTGGTGGCGTCACCATGCGTTATTTTCCGAATCTTGCCACTTATGTTATTTAATGCTGGTCAGGTCGACTCTTGGCCAAGCCAGAATTTTGCCGCGCACGCGCTGGCTGCAACGATTTTGGCCCACTACGAACTTTGGGCGCTAGTATGAAGAAGCATTCTCACGAAGAGATCTTACTGAAGCTTACTCAGGCAGATGAGCTGGCCCGAGCAGGCAATTCCCAGGTGGAGATTTGCAAGGCGCTTGGGGTGAGCATCATGACGCTGCACCGTTGGCGGAAATTGCCACTCGGCAACGACGAAGCGAAATCTTCGAATCGTGGTGGGGCGGCCACGAACGCGCCGACCGATCTCCCGAGCATGGATGAAATGCGTCGTGTGCTGGAAGAGCTCACGTTCGAGAACCAGCGCCTGCGCAAGCTTGTCACGGATCTTATGCTGGAGAAGATGAAACTCGAAGATGCTTCACCACCGGCCTTCCGCGTTGGCCAGGTGCGCAAAGCCTGATCCAAATTTCATTCATCTCACTGGTCGAAAGAAGACCTGCATCTCTGCGGATCATTTAGCGGATGTGCTAGCGCGCGTCGCGTGATTGTCGGCTGCTGCTATTGCGCGAGTCCGACGACTTTCTCGACTTCGTCTGCCAGGGCTTGAATGTCTCGATCGGCAGCATCGCCAGGCATGAAGCTCGCGACCGACTGCCCGTAGGTAAAGGATCGGACGAACGCGAGGCGGCTTGCGATCGGAGGGGCAACAATCTCACCGAAATCGCTCAGCTCTTCGACAAGTTGACGGCCCTCGAGCGTGCGGCCGTCGAGCCGGTTTGGGACCAGAATCACCTGAACGCGATCTCGTCGGCGCTCGCGCGCCGCCTCGATGATCGCAAGTGTCTGGGCCGTTGCGTCCAGGTCCAGTCCTGAGGCGGTGCAGGGGACAAGAATCAGATCCGCCACGGCGATCGACGCCCCCATTCCACGCGCGTTAGGGGCCGTATCGATGACGACCATGCCAGCTTGGATGTTTCGGACCCCCTGTGCCCAGCTGGATACTGAAACGTCCTCCAATGCCATTTCGTAGACAGGGAATTCCAGATTGCCCAATTCTGCCCAATGGGCGGCGGAGCGTTGAGGATCGCTGTCGACCAGCGCGACATCGTGACCCCTGCGGGTTAACTCGGCGGCGATACAGATCGCGATCGTCGTTTTGCCGACGCCGCCCTTGCGTTGGGTGACGGTGATGGTTGTCCGCATCGGTCGGGAAGAATTCATGCGGCGCTACAATAACAAGTGATCGTATTCTCGGCGGATTCGGTCGGTGCTCTTCATCTCGCGGGCTACCGGCCGCTTGCTCCTCGTCCAGTGAGGCGGGCGAAGCTCGTACATATGGTCTCCACACATGCCTCGTCGACGAATTTCGTATGGGTACGGATCAAACCGCCTGCCACTTGGCGAGAAAAGCGTCACTCGATCACGATTCCCCTGCGTCGCCGCGCGAAGTTAACACAATATGACATTGCCTCAAATTCGAGTTAACAGCGCGTGAATTTGATGCTTGACAGTGATTGTGCGTCGCTACTAACATTCAACATAACAAAAATAGCCGGCACCTTAACATTCTAAAATAAGATGCGGGTAAGCCGGGCGGATGCAACCTGTTTGCTCCCGCTCAAGTCGCAGCACATTCAGCCTCAAGCACCTTTGCCGCTGATTGGCGCGTCGTGTCATCATCAGTAAAACTTGAAAGGGGGTACCATGGCCGTCTCGTACCTGACGAAGACTGAGCTGGGCCAATTTCTTCACCAGAACGGAAACCACATCGAGGCGAGCGTCAGATCGGCGTTGATCGATTCGCTCGAGCAAAGCGGTGTATTCAGTGACGATCCCGGGGATGCTTCGCGGGCCTGGTTCGAGTCCGGACCGTTCTCCGGAGGGAGCGTTCCGCCGGTCGTTAACGTCCTCGACGTTTCGCAGTCCACTACGGTCGAGACTACGCCGAACCTGAAGGCGATCATCCTCGATGACGCCGGCGGCAAGACGCTCGACGTGATCGGCGGCGATAACGACGTGTTCGTCGCCATGGGCAAGGGTTCCGACAGCGTGAACCTGTACGATAGCGGCGACGACACGGTCTATGGCGGCAGCGGCAACGATGCGATCCATGGCGGGCACGGCAATAGCTCGCTGTTCGGCGGCGCCGGCAATGACAGCATCTATGGCGGCACTGGCAACGATACGTTGACCGGCGGCACCGGCAACGACCGTCTCGAGGCGGGCTCCGGCGCTCAGTTGCTCGAAGGCGACGGTGGCAACGACCTCCTGAAAGATCTGTCGTCGGGGCACAGCACGCTGTCCGGTGGCGACGGCAACGATACGCTGGTCGGCGCGCAGGGCGATGTCTTCCAAGGCGGTGACGGCAAGGACGTGTTCTGGGTCTACGGCGGCGGGGCTACTGCGAACTCGACGCTGCAGGGCGGAAGCGGCGACGATACGTTCCATGTCCAGACCCATACCGGAAACGACACGATCGTTGGCGGCACCGGCACGGACACCGTTGATTTCGCCAATCGCTCCTTCTTCGATGTCACGAAGATCGACGTCGACGCGAAAACGAGCACCTACACGCTACACTTCAGCGACAACCAGACGGTCGCGGTCAGTGGCGTCGAGGATCTCCACTTCACCGATCAGGACGTCCATCTGCCGAAGCTCTGATCCGGCTCATGCATGCTATTCTTGTGAAGGCCCCGCTCACGGCGGGGCTTTTGCTTTGTCTCTCAAGAGTAAAGGCGTCTTCGACCTACTGTCGTCTTATCATTGCCATGTCTTGCTTCGATGCTGAGGGCTAATGTTATCACCCGGCGCTCTCCGGGCGCCCATACCAGGAACGGATCTTGTCTGCCAAGATGAAACGCTTGCTCAATGCGGGCTCGGGACCCGGTACGGCCCAGCGCATTGCCCGGATGATCGTCGACCATGGCTGGGAGGAGACCAGGTTCGACATCGATCCGGACGTCAAACCAGATGTGCTCGGCTCGATCCTTGATTTGAGCGGTGCGTTCGCGCCTCAGTCCTTCGACGCGGTTTGGTCATCGCACGTGCTCGAACACCTCTATGCTCACGAGGTCTATCCGACGCTGCGTCAGTTCCACCAGGTCCTGAAGCCCGATGGATTCGCGTTGATCATGAGCCCGGATGTGGAATCAGTCGCTCAGTTCATCGTCGAGCACGGCATTGCCGCAATAGCCTATCATTCGCCGGCGGGGCCGATCAGGCCGCTCGACATGCTCTACGGCCATTCGCGCGCGATCGGGGAGGGGCGCGTCTACATGGCTCATCGCACCGGGTTTACGGCGGAGCGACTCGGCAATCTGCTGCTGATGGCCGGCTTTCCGAGCGTTTCAGTCCGCACGCAAAATTTCGAGGTCTGCGCGCTTGCACTGATGCCCGGGGCCGACGGTGAAGCCATCCAGACGTCTTTGTTAGAATCCGGCTTCAATTTTCAGGAAGTCCCGGCCTGACCTACCGTGAGTGCGGCCATTCCCTACAATTTCAACGATAAGTGTGGCTGGCCTTTTTGTTGCGCAATGTTATACTTATAGCTGAGCGCGGAAGTCTTAACATAAATGGCAGATAGCTTGACGTCCATGACCGTCCACGGTGTCGGTGAGCAGAACCTGGCCGACGCAGCACCCGCATCTGCACTGGGGTGCCTGATCATCGTCGCACGACAGCACGGGCTGCACCTCACGTCCTCGCAGCTCGTTCAAGACAACCTTCTGGCGGACGAGAACGTCACGCTCGATCAGCTTGTCCGCTGCGCGGAGAAAGCGGGCATGCGGGCGAAGTGCGTCAAGCTCGATTGGGGCGGACTATCGCATCTGAAGAAGGCGCTCCCGGTCATCGTTCGGCTTCGCAATGGGAGTCACATGGTGCTCCTGCGTGTCGAAGGAGACGCCCACAATACGCGCATCGTGCTGAGGGATCCGAACGCCGCGGAAGACGCGCTGCTCGTGATCGACCAGCCACGATTTGAAGACATCTGGTCCGGCGATGTCGTCCTGGTCAAGCGCAACTACGAGATATCGGACGAAGCGCAGCCGTTCAGTTTCGGCCTCGTGGCCGCGTTGTTGTTCCGCGAACGCCGTATGGTCCGCGACGTGGCGATTGCTGCCGTGATCCTCGGGCTTCTCGGCCTGGCGCCGATCATGTTCTGGCGCCTGTTGTCGGACAAGGTGATCTTCTACAAAGCGTACAACACGTTCTATGTGCTCTGCGTCGCGATGCTGGCGGTCATAGCTTTCGAGGCGTCGTTCTCGTTCTTGAGGCAGTTCCTCGTCCATCGCTTGACGACCAGGCTCGACGTCAAATTGTCGACCTACGTCTTCGAAAAGGTCCTCAACCTTCCCATCGACTATTTCGAGCAGACGGCCGTCGGCCTCGTCGCGCGCGACATTCGCGAAGTCTTTCGCATCCGCTCGTTTCTGATGGGCCAATTGTTCGGCACCATCCTCGACTCCACGACGTTGATCTTCTTCCTGCCCGTCATGTTCTTCTTCAGCCCAGTCATGACGTTCGTGGTTCTCGCCTTGGCGGGCTTGATCGTCGCGTGGCTCGTCCTGATGCTGCCGAATTACCGCAAGGCGTCGACCGCCGTGTTGGCCGCGGAGGGCGCGCAGGGCGCTTTTCTGGTTCAAACCTTGAACGGCATCCGGACGATCAAGTCGCTCGCACTCGATACGCGGCAGCGCCACATGTGGGATGTCCTGGTCGCACGCGTTGCCAAGGCCCGACTCGTGGAAGGCATGACCGGAAACGCCATCCAGTCGGTGGTGCGTCCGCTGGAGCGGCTGGCTGTCAGCGGCTCCTATGCGCTCGGCGTCTATCTCGCACTTGAAAGCAATGATCCGGTCTATATCGGGGCGCTGTTTTCCTTCCTGTTGCTGTCGCAGCGTGTTTCGGGTCCGCTGATGCAGATGGCGCAGCTCATCAATCAGTACGACGAGGCGCGAAGTGCGGTTGCAATCGTCGGCGGTCTGGTCAACCGGCCGGCAGAAGAGGGGCGTTCCAGTCACGGCGTGCGTTCACCACTCGAGGGCAGGGTGGAGTTCTCCGGCGTCACCTTCAAATACAAGGGAGCGCTATCGCCGACGCTGAACAACATCTCCTTCGAAATCCCGCTGGGGACAACTTTGGGCGTGATGGGCAAGAGCGGATCCGGCAAGACCACGATTACGCGGCTGTTGCAGCGGCTACATTCCGACTATGAGGGATTGATCAAGATCGATGGAATCGACGTTCGCGAGTACGACATCGACCATCTCCGCCGTAACGTGGGCGTCGTGCTCCAGGAAAATTTCCTGTTCAGTGGAACCATCCGCGAAAACATCACCGCAGCCAAGCCGGACGCGTCCTTCGATGATGTGGTCAGGGCGGCGAGGCTGGCGGGCGCGGAAGAATTCATCGACAAGCTGCCGCGTGGCTACGAGACGTATATCTATGAAGGTTCGCCCAACCTCTCGGGAGGGCAGCGGCAGCGGCTTGCGATCGCGCGTGCGCTGATCGTCAATCCGCCGATCCTGATTCTCGATGAGGCGACCAGCGCGCTCGACGCCGACAGCGAGGCGATCGTGAACGCTAACATTACGCGCATCGCGCATGGCCGGACGCTGATCATCATCTCGCATCGGTTGTCGTCCCTGACGAAGGCAGATGCGATTCTCGTGCTCCATCGTGGTGTGGTCGACGATATCGGGCGGCATGAGGAGCTCCTGGAACGCAACGATATCTACAGCTCGCTGTGGTATCAGCAGAACACGCATTTGGTGCCGGCAGCCCGCAACGATCGGCCGAGATTCCGGAGTCCGACACTTGTCTCCTGATGGTGCGCTTGCGACTGTTCGCCAATTTCAATCGGAAACGGATGCGATCCGAGAGGACGCCGAGCCTCTGATCGCGAGAGCAACGCTGTTTGTGCTCTCGGCCTTCATAGTCACGATCGTTGCCATTCTGGCGCTGACGCGAATGGATCGCGTCATCACCAGCGTTGGGGGGCGGATCGTGCCGGTGGGACAGATCAGCGTCCTCCAGGCGCTTGATCCATCGATCATCAAGACGATCGACGTGCGGGAAGGCGAGCAGGTGCAGTCGGGACAGCTTATTGCGACCCTGGACGCGACCTTTACGTCGGCGGACCTGACGCAGGCGAAGTTGCAGATCGCAAGCCTCGAGACGCAGGTGGCGCGCGATGAAGCCGAGCTGAACCAGCATCCGCTGGTCTTTGCGAGCAGGCCGGACCCCGACTACCAGAAATACGCGACTTTGCAGAAGGCGCTCTATGATCAGCGGACGGCGCAATATACCGCGCAGATCAACAGCTTCGAGTCGAAGATCAAGCAGACCCAGGCGACGATCGAGAAGCTTCGCGGCGACGATGCGAGATATCGGCAGCGCGACGAGATCTTGCAGAAGATCGAGACCATGCGCACGACGCTGGCCGAGCACGGCACGGGCTCGCAGCTCAATATGTTCATCTCCCAGGACGCGCGGCTTGAATTGCTGCGAACCCTGGAGAACACCCACAACAGCCTGATTGAAGCCCAGAATACGCTCGCCGCGGCGATCGCGGACCGTGACGCCTTCAAGCAGCAATGGTTTGCGCAGCTGAGCCAGGATCTGGTGACGATCCGCAACAAGCTCGACGAGGCGAGAACCTCTTACGAGAAGGCGCTCAAGCATCAGGATCTGGTCCGATTGACTGCCGCCGAAGACTCCGTCGTGTTGACGATGGCAAGGCTCTCGGTCGGATCGGTCCTGAAGCCCGGCGATCCCTTCATTACGCTGATGCCGACCGACACCAAGCTCGAGGCCGAGATTCGTATCGCCTCGCGGGATGTCGGCTTCGTCCGGCCCGGAGACCCCTGCACGATGAAGATCGACGCGTTCAATGCCGCGGAGCATGGTACAGCCGACGGCAAAGTACGCTGGATCAGCGAGGGCGCCTTCACCACCGACGACGATGGAAAGCCTATCGATGCCTACTACAAGGCGCGGTGCTCGGTGGACTCGACCAACTTCAAGGATGTGCCGAACAACTTCCGCCTGATTCCCGGCATGACACTTGGGGGAGACGTCCATGTGGGCACGCGGGCGGTCGGAATGTATCTGCTTGGCGGAATGCTGAAGGGCATCCGGGAGGCCATGCGTGAGCCATGATGCCGTTGACCCGATCGCTTCTTCAGTGGCTTCGGCCTGCGTCTCCCGGATCCGACGAAAGGCGGCTTGGTCCGGCAGAGGCCGCGTTCGAGCGCGGTCACTATCTGGAGGCGCTCAAGCTCTGGAAGCGCAACTCGCAAAACGGTGACGCGGAAGCGGACTATCGGATCGGCATGCTCTACGCCAAGAACCAGGGAGTCGTAGGCAGTATCCCGGATGCGGTGGTATGGTACGAACGCGCGGCGCGGCGAGGTCACGTCGAGGCGCAGTATCAGCTCGGCCTGATCTATCTGTACGGAGTCAGCGCCAGCCTCGGACCGAATAGGCCGGAGACTTGGCGTCAATCCTCCGCCGCGCGATTGGGTGATACCGCATCGAATGTGCATCACCTGGTATTTCCGCACGGGACCAGTGTCGCCAAGGACATTAGTGCCGCGTTTCGCTGGATATCGGCCGCGGCCGAAGCCGGCAAAGCGGAAGCTCAGACCATCCTGGGCAATCTCTACAGCGAAGGGCAGGGGTGCACGAAGGACTTCGCTGCTGCACTTCGTTGGTATCAGGCGGCGACCGATCAGAAATTTGCCCCGGCCGAGTTCGCGCTCGGCGATGTCCATTATCAGGGCCGCGGCGTACCCGTCGATTTCGCGCAGGCTGCGATCTGGTATGGCAAGGCCGCCGCGCAGGATCACGTGAGGGCGCAGATTGCGCTCGCATTCATGACGTTGAAGGGCGCCGGTATCTCCGAGGACCCCACCGAGGCGGCGCGCCTGTTCCAGTGTGCGGCCACGCATGATGATCCGATCGCGCTCTACAACATCGGTCTGTTACGGCTCGGCGGAAAGGGCGTCGCCAAAGACCTCGATCGCGCCGAGACCGCGCTACGCAAGGCGGCGCGGAAGGATTACCTTCCGGCAATCCAGGCGCTCGCGGAATTCTATTCGCACGGAGCCGACGCCGAGCCCGATCTGCGGGAAGCGGCGGTCTGGTACGAGAAGGCGGCCGAACGCGGTGATGTGCAGGCGCAATTCTTCGTCGGCCGCTTCCATGCAACTGGTGTCGGCGTCTCACCCAATATTCGGCAAGCCGCGAAGTGGTTCGAACGTGCGGCCGAGAATGGCCATGCCACCGCGGCGTTCAACGTTGCGATCTTCTATCTCAACGGCTCCGGCGTTCAGCGCAACGTGGAGGCGGCGATCAAATGGTTCGAGCGCGCCGCCGATGGCGGCATCAGCGCCGCACAGGTGCAGCTCGGAAAGCTCTATTCGACGGGGGCGGGCGTTCCGAAAGATCAAGAAATGGCGTCGGAATGGCTGAGCAGGGCCGCCGGCAGCGGAGATCCTGACGCCAAGACCGCCTATGCGCTCTTCCTGCTTCATCAGGATGCGTCCGACGAGAGCGTTGCACGCGCGCGCTCTTTGCTGGGCGAGGCCGCGGAATCCGGTCATCCGCCGGCGGCGTTTCAACTCGGCGCCCTGAAGATGGGCAAGTTCGGCGGGACTGCCGATACGCCAGGCGCCACTCCGTGGCTCACGCGCGCGGCCGATGCCGGCCATGTCGAGGCGCAGTACATGCTGGGACTTCTTCATCTGGATCCGAAGAGCGGCGTGGGGAATGCGCAGGCAGCGTCATCGTGGATGGCCAAGGCGGCGCGCGCGGGGCATGCGGCGGCGCAATTCCAGCTCGCCGTCATGTACTGCACGGGCGCCGGAGTGGGCCTGGATCTTGCAGAGGGTGTGAACTGGTACGAGGCCGCTGCGGAGCAGGGACACACGGTTGCGCAGTACAACCTCGCCGTGATGCTCGGGAAGGGACAGGGGCGCGAGGCTGACGTGACGAAGGCGACGGAATGGTTTCAGAGGGCCGCCGAGCGAGGCATGGCGGAAGCGCAGGTTGCGCTGGGCGACGCGTTGATGTCGGGCCGAGGCACCGCGCAAGATCGGGACGCGGCGGTCAATTGGTATCAATACGCGGCGCGGCAACGCAATGAAGGCGCCGTGCGGCGCCTCCAGTCGATCGGCGCGACACGCGATCGGGCCTTCACACCGGAGACAGAAACTTTGCGCTAGTCTGCCAGTGCGGAACGAAGCGTCCAATGCATGAATGAGTAACAATGGCTGATTTCCTTTCGAAGCTCGCGCGCGACGCCGGTCAGAGAGAACCTCGGGCAAGGCGCAGTGCTGCCGCAAGGCTGCAATTCAAGGCAGAACCGGGCGCCACAAAGCCAAACAGTTCTGCGAAGGTGCTCGCCGCCGAGGAACCGGCGAGCAGACAGCCGGAGCCGCCGCGCGAAATCGAGCAGCTATTGCCGGCCGCGGACCTTGCAGATGCCGCGCGCACCCTCAAGGGCCTCGGTCTGTTCGACGAGGACTTCTACGCCGCGAGTTATCCGGACGTGATAGCAGTCGGAGCTGATCCATTCGAGCATTTCTTCCTCTATGGCTACAGGGAAGGTCGTAAGCCAAATCCGATCTTCGACCCGATCTGGTACGTCACGACGTATCCCGATGTGCAGGAGGCGGATGCGCATCCGTTCCTGCATTATGGGACAGTCGGCGAGCGCGATGGACGGCGGCCAAGCCCCTATTTTCAGCCGGCCTGGTATCGGGAGAAGTACGGCATTCCGGAAGGCGAGAGCCCGCTTGCGCACTATCTCAAGAACCGCTTGGGCCCGTTCAGCCCGATCCCGGAATTTGACGCGCAATACTATCTTCAGGCCTACCAGGACGTCGCCGCGGCCGGCGTCGATCCGTTCGAGCACTTCATCTTTCATGGCTACAAGGAAGGGCGCAACCCGTCAGCGGATTTCGACACCAAGTTCTACATTCAGCGTTATTTCAAGGGTAAGACGGACCAGAATCCGCTTCTGCATTATCTCGAGCATCGCCATGAGGATGGCATCTATCCGTCACCTCCGGAGAACGAAGCCACGATCCCGGCGGAGATCAAGCGGTTCACCCGGCCGAGCCCACTGTTCGAGGAGCTGCGTCCATTGCCGGCCGGCGCCAAGCCGCGCGCCAAGGTGCTGGCCTACTATCTGACCCAGTTTCACGCCTTTCCTGAGAACGACAAATGGTGGGGCACCGGCTTCACCGAATGGACGAACATCGCGCGCGGCATTCCGCGGTTCAAAGATCACTACCAGCCGCGGATTCCGCGCGACCTGGGCTTCTATTCGCTCGCCGACATCGAGACCATGCGCAAGCAGGCGAAGCTCGCCAAGGCGGCGGGTGTCCACGGCTTCGTGTATTATTACTACTGGTTCAACGGTAAGCGCCTCTTGGAAAAGCCGCTGGAGCAGTTCCTCAAGACGCGCGATATCAACATGCCGTTTTGCCTGATGTGGGCCAACGAGAACTGGACACGGCGCTGGGACGGCATGGAGGGCGAAGTCCTGATCTCGCAGGACTACCTCTCCGACGATGACGAGCGCCTGTTGTCCGACTTCAACCGGCACTTCAAGGACAAGCGCTACATTCGCATCCAGGGCCGGCCGCTCCTGATGATCTATCGGCCGCGCCTCATTCCGAATACGGCGAGTGTTATCGCGCGCTGGCGATCGATCTTCGCGAAGAAATTCAACGAAGATCCGATCATCATCATGAGCCAGAGTTTTGATGATTATGATCCGGCTGCGAACGGCATGGACGGCGCGATCGAGTTTCCGCCGCACAAGCTGACCAAATACGTGCCGTTGGTGAACTCCGAAGCCAAGATCTTGGACGACACTTATGCAGGCCAGATCTATAGCTATGACGATGTCGTCAAATATTCGCTCGAGGAGCCGCGTCCGAAGTTTCCGCTGATCAAGACGGTGGTGCCGAGCTGGGACAATGATGCCCGCCGGCAGGGCTCGGGCCTGGTGATCCAGGGTTCGACCCCGCAGAAATATGAAGCGTGGCTGTCGGCGCTGGTCGACCAGGCGCAGACCCACACCTTCTTCGGCGAGTCGTTCGTCTGTATCAACGCCTGGAACGAATGGTGTGAAGGCGCTTATCTCGAGCCTGATCTGCATTTCGGCTCGGCCTATCTGAATGCCACTGCGCGTTCGGCTACCGGTCTGACCCGGGATCTGTCATTGCCCAAGGTTCTATTGGTCGGACATGATGCGTTCCCCAGCGGCGCGCAGCATCTTTTGCTCAACATCGGCAGGACGCTGCGCAGCGCCTTCAACATCGAGGTCGAATATCTCCTGCTTCAGGGCGGAGCGATGGAGGCCGAATACGCCTCGGTCGCTCCACTCACCGTGCTCAAGCAGGGCTCGGAGATCCCTGCGACACTGCGACACTTCCGGGAAAAGGGCTTTACGGCGGCCATCGCCAACACGGCGGCGAGTGGGCGCGCCGCGAAGTTTCTCGTTGAAATGGGCTTTCGGACCGTTTCCCTGGTGCACGAACTGCCGAGGATTCTGCATGAGAAGCACCTGGAGGAGATCGCACGGGCGGCGATCGGGAGTGCGCATCATGTCGTGTTCGCCTCGGACTTCGTACGCGACAAGCTCGTCGAAGCGCTCGGGCTTGACGCGACCGACGAGCGTTTCCTCATTCGCGCGCAGGGCAGCTACAAGCAGATCGAGCCGGCGCCGACGGAGGCCGCGCTCGTTCGCAAGGAATTTGGCATTGCGCCCGCCGACAAGATGGTGCTCGGCGTCGGCTATGCCGACCTGCGCAAGGGCTTTGACCTGTTTCTGCAAGTCTGGAACCTGGTGCGACGACGCGATGCAAATGTTCATTTCTGCTGGGCCGGCGGCATCGATCCAAGCCTGCAGGAATGGCTGGGACCGGAGATCAAGCGGGCCGAGGCCACCGGCCATTTCCATCTCGCCGGCTATCGTTCGGACATGCAGGCGCTCTATTCCGCCTCCGACGTCTACGCGCTGACCTCACGCGAGGACCCATTCCCGACGGTGGCGCTGGAGGCGCTCAGCGTCGGCGTGCCTGTCGTTGCGTTTCAGGACTCCGGCGGCATTCCGGGCTTCCTTCTCAAGGAGAACGTCGGCCGCGTCGTGCCCTATTGCGATGCGCCGGCGATGGCACAGGCCGTGGAGAATTGTCTGCGCTCGATGCCATCGGACGCCGAGCGTGCCCGCATGGCTGAGATCATCCAGACCAAGTTCGCCTTCGCAGACTATGTCCGCGATCTCCTGCGGCTTGCCGTTCCATCCGTGCCCACCGTCTCGGTCGCAGTGCCCAACTACAACTATGCGCACTGCCTGCCGGAGCGGCTTTACACCATCTTCGACCAGAACCATCCGGTCGAGGAAATCATCGTGCTGGACGACTGCTCGTCCGACGACAGCATTTCCGTCATCATGAAGCTTGCGGACCAGCGCCAGCGTGATCTCACCCTCGTCATCAATGAACAGAATTCCGGCTCGGTGTTCGCGCAATGGGCGAAGGCTGCCGAGATGGCGAAGGGGGAGTTCCTTTGGATCGCCGAGGCCGACGATCTCTCGGAGCCGACCTTCATCTCCAGCCTGCTCGCGCTCATGCAGGGCGATCCGGACATCGCCATCGGGTTTACCGACTCGAAGTCCATTGATGCCGACGGCGCGCATCTCTATGCGAGCTATAAGCCCTATTACGCCACGATCGAGCCTGGTGCGCTATCGCGCAACGAGATCTTCGGCGGTCGCGACTTCGTAGCTCGTTACCTTGGTGTCCGGAATACGATTCTGAATGTCAGTTCAGTTCTGTGGCGTCGGGAGGCGCTGTTGCGCGCACTGAGTGCGTGCCACGACCGTCTAACGGACTTCCGGATGGCTGGTGATTGGTTGCTCTATCTCGAGGCGCTTGCGGCACCGGGCGCGAAAATTGCCTATGTCGCCGATCCCCTCAACATTCACCGTCGCCATGCGGCGAGCGTCACCCATTCGTTGAAGGCGCAAAAGCACATCGAAGAGATCGATACGATGCACCGCCTCGCGCGCGAGCGGTTCGGCTTCGGAGAGCGGGAACTCGGAGCGCAGGCTGCCTACCTCGACGAGGTGTCGGTGCAATTGCTGGAAACAGCCAGCGACGCCGAGAAGCCGAAGCGGACAGCAAAAGCTGCAGCGCGCGCTGCGGCCGGGATGTGATCGTGGTGACTGCAACTAATGGCGTTTTTGGGTGATTTGATGTTTGTGCCTTCTGCTGAATCGTTGATGAGTGCCTTAAATCTCGACAAGTCCGCTTTGGATGGTTCCGGCTATGTCAAGGTGCCGGCAGGCTTGCTCAAGCTGTTGCTACAGATCGCCATAGCCGCTGCCGATTTCGACGAGGACAGCTATTTGCGGGAGAATCCCGACGTTGCAAAGGCCGTTTCTCGTGGGGAGCTCGAAAGTGCACACATGCACTACATAGGCTTCGGCTACTTTGAGGGCCGCCGTGGAGGAGGGCCGGCCGTAGATGCCGAATGGTATCTCGGCAAATATCCCGACGTCGCGGCAGCCGTTAGAGATGGTCGGGTGAAATCCGCGGAAGCACACTTTCTATCAATTGGTGGCGGAGAAGGGCGGTCGCCTGCGGCTGACTACGAAGCCGAGGCGGCGCAATGGAAATCAGCGATCAGAGGGAAGGTAGGATGAAGATGCGGTGACGATCCTTGTTGTGGCCGCAAAGTTATTTGGATGATGGTGGTGAAGGGCAATATGGGTGGGAATAAGCGCGCTACATATTGGTTTAGGATCGATATCGCCGCCGGAGGAGCACAGTGAAGATTTTTCTGCTTGGAGCAACGCCGAGCTTTTCCGCGGAAGTTGGCGAAGATCCAATTTCAAAACTGGCGAAAACCGGAGGCAATACCGGGAACCAGTTGATTGCGCGCGGGCTGCTTGATCGTATCGTATATGACGACCTCTCGTGGGATCACAGTATCGATCCCAGGGCGGTGCATGAGCGTTTCGACATGATCGTCGTTGCGGCGGCCAACTTCCTGTTTCCCAAATTCGATTTGGGCGGCATGGCGCAATATATCGAGCGGGCCGACTTGCCGGTGGCGATAGTGGGTCTCGGAGCTCAATCAAGCAGCTACGACCCGAACATAAGCTTGATGCCTGGCACCGAGCGGTTCGTGTCTCTGATTGCCGAACGTGCTGTCAGCATCGGCGTTCGGGGCCCCTACACGCAAGAAGTTCTCGCGCTTCGTGGCGTGCACAACGTGACCGTGACCGGCTGCCCTTCCTACTACATGGGAGGGCCTCACGGCATGAACATCCCCCGAAGGCCGTTTGAAGAGGTAAAGCGCCTTTCGATCAACGCGTCTCGCGACGTCATCGTTCATTCCTTCGACAAGGAAAGGATGCTTCGGCTCGTGCGCGAGATCTACAAGACGGGAATAACCTGGAAAGCGGATTTCGTTGCCCAAAGCGAACAGGCTGAAATCAGGTTGGGAGACAAGAAAGCCCGGAATGCTGAGGACTCGCTGAAGGAACTTTCGACCTTCTTGACAGGCGCCGCTCCCGAGGCCGACATACGAAAGTGGGCGACCGATCACGTGCGAGTCTTTTTTGACGTGGATGACTGGCTTGATACCGTTGGGACCTACGATTTCGTCTTCGGCAGTCGATTTCACGGCTGCATGATCGCTCTGCAGCGTGGCGTTCCCGCTCTCGTCATCTGTCACGATACGAGAACTGAGGATATGTGCCGGTTCCTCGGCATGCCGTTCGTCTCCATCGTTGACCTCGATGAGATCGATGTCGCGCAACTCTATAGTCGTGTCGGGCTCGGCAGCCTCGCGCGGCGCTATCAAGGACTCTATCCGGCATATATGCGATTTCTCACAGCAAACAAACTCATCGCTAAAAGCTGACCATCTCAAGCCGGATCCCGGGACGACAACGAACAAGCATGTAAGCACACCCGGATTGGCTGATGAGCTGATCACTCATTCCGAAATCGCGTACAAATCGTTCATATAAGAAAGACCTATCTCTCACCTTGCGGCTGAGCGATATTTCCGACCGCTCATGAGCGGAAAGCGCGTGCATGCTCAGATGACGAGTGACCGCTTCTTTGCCAGGTGCATCGACGCGTTACCCGGCATATTGCGAATTCTTGCTATCAAACAATCTGGTTGTAAAGCCGTAGCTGATCGCGGGTGAATGCGGCGGCGTTTACCTGGAGCCGTGTGCGATGCTCACTTCTCTCCCGCGTGACAGCTCTTCATAACTTCGCCCGCAGTTCTCAACATCGAGGCGGACGGATCACCCAAAGTCGGGGCCAGTGCTCCACCTTCGCTGTATTCATTCCAGGAATAGATCAGCGCGATCTGGTAGGGGCATCGATCCGGGTGCTTCGACATGAAGCGCGACGCCTGTCGGCAGGCGAAAGCGAATTCGCTAGGGGTTGCGATCGCGACATGCGCGCCTCTGTCGATGCGCGTGTAGTCCCGTTTGTCATAAGCGGGAGGGGTCTCCTTCCGCGGCCGTGAATCCCAGCCGACCATGACGGTCGGCACCACATTAACCGAAGTGTGAGCCAACTCATCTTCCCAATATTGCTCTGCGTGCCGTTGGAGCTCGGGATAAGTGCCAGATCGATTTGGTCCGAAATTTATTCCATATGTCGAAATCGCATCGGCGCCTATCTGGCTTCGGACCGTTTCAGCTGCAGCAGGCGGTGCGTGCAAGAGTACGATGTACGGATCCCGGCCGCCCGAGGATGTCGTCAGGTTTCGCAGGTGAGACAGCGATTTCCCGAGCTCGGCGAGCAAACCGTTCCAGTATGAAGGCAATAGGGCATCCAGGTAATAGAGGAACAGAAGCGGCCTACCGTCCTGCGTTCTCTGGTAGTTGTGGTCCGAAAAGAGACCGCGAATGGACCGTGTCGCTTCGTCGAATCTGTTAGCGCGACCTAGCGTGTCCAAGGTCGCTATCAGACAATAGTTCATCTGATCGGCAATGCCGCTTTGACGATGGTACTTCAGCCCCTGCATCATCGAGTGCGCGAGGTCCAGTTTGCCATCGCTGCCGTACGCCAGATATGCCCAGTAGCCGAGACCGGCCTCGTGAGCGACCCGTATCTCATGGTCGAACGAGTCTCTGGTCGCGTTGAATTGCAACGTTTTGGACTCGGTCAGACGGCTATGGAGCGGCGCACGAAACTGCCAGCGTTGGGGGCTCAGAGCTTTTTCTTCTTCATAACAAGGTTCCCCCTTCGTGTCGCAGTATTGCGCGTCCCACCTTATGGCTCCGAAGGTCGCGCATCGCGTTCTTGCGTAACTCCTTCTGGGAAGCAGGAGGGTGGCGAGAAACCCTCGCAGAAGAATCCGACGCGTTGACAGGTACGAAATAGCCGACATTTGCGGTTGCGACCAGATCGTCAGGCCATGCATTCGACTTTGAGGCGTCTACGCGGCTGCTGATCTTTCCACAATCAGCTGCACACGCCTCGCATGACATGAGGGGCAACAACTCGCAGCGCGGAAGATTGTTCCACACTCAGAGGCGTGCGCGGTTCGGGTGTCAGGCTATGAAGCTCTCCGTTCGGTTGCGAGCACAACACGGACTGAAGTTTGCTGGCCGCATGGCGCCTGATATCGACGTCATCCGTTGGCACGACGCGAACAAATCGCTCCGCAATTTCTGTCAGTAGAATATCCGGCTTGAAGTCGTCGACCAACGTCCAGTCGATGGCGGCCGACCAGACAAACATCACGGCATCTACGGTCTCGGCAAACATTCCGGTGAGCATATGAGGCCGATACTCAAAAAAGGAATCGCCGAACACGAGAAGCCGCATTTTCGCCAGAGGGTGCCTCTCGTTGCGATATTCGACGATCGATCCGACGTGCAGCAACAGATCGTTCGGCACTCGGCCGGTTTCGCGCGCGGTCACGATCTCGTTGGCCTCGACCCGGGATGCGCCGATGCCAAAACGTCCGAACCGGATCGTCTCGAACCGCTTGGGCGTCAACTTGGAGCCGAGATCCCAGCTGCCCTCGTGGGCTGGTGCGTTCCGCAGGATCAGATCTGCCTTTTGCGGTATCCCCATGTAAGAGCACAGCATCTGATAGGCGCTAAAGCAGCCTTCCACCGTCCAATGAGTATCGGTTCGATGGAATACGTCGTAGTTGCCTGTCTGCTTTCTGAGATAATTGGTTAACGGGACCAAGGTCCCGCGCAGCTCGGCATCGTCGCTCTCTTCCAGGATTTCGGCCGGGAATCTCATTTGAGACGTGATGGCGAGCGCCTTCGCCTTGAGTATCGAGAGCTTATCTGGAACGAAGCAGTGAAGGTATTTTATTCCTTTATCTGCGGCAGTTCTTTTCCTGCTGACCAGCAGAGCCTTCCATGCAGAACAGATCAATTGGAGATTTTGGTCGGATTCGGAGAAAAGACGCGCGACGTCGTTGCTGCCGCCAACCAGGAAGAGATGGCCGTCGTCTCCCTCGAAAACGTCTTTTGAGAGCTGCGGCACAACGGCTCACTTTCGTCTCAGTGCTATGCAATCTTGGGCAAGCTGTCCGCGATCAGCATAGTCGATGACAGCGAATAGATCCGAGAACTTATCGGAAAGATATTTGTCCGTAACGAAGCATTCTGCAAACTCGCTACGCGCCACTGAGTCCGAGGGCAGCCAAAAGAACTTTCCGGATGTCACTTCCGCTATTGCGGTGTCGATCGCGTTGTAGGGGAGCCGCTTCAGAATGAGATCAATCCAGAAGTGTATCTCTTCACCATCGATCTTCTTTCGGTGTGCTTCCTTCAGGTTCTCCAAGAACCGAATGCCGAGAGTCGTTATGAAGCAGACGCCAGCTGGTCTGAGAATGCGTGCAATCTCGGAAATCCACCGATCGAAATAGTGCTGGTTGAAGTGCGAAAAGGTCGACCACGTGACCAAGTGGGTCGCGAATCCGTCGCGGAACGGGAGCGGCGGCAACGGGTCGGTCTTGACGAAGCTGATATAGCTGTTCGCCTTGCGCGCTTCGACGATGAAGTCGAACGGTTCAACTGCATAGATATTCGCCGCAGGCACATCCTTCATAAAAGCGCGCGCGATGCGGCCCCAGCCGGTTCCAAAGTCGATCAGGGTGCTATCCTTGGAGAAGGGCGCGCTATTGGCGTTCAAGACGCCGACGCAGTGCTCGCGAAAACTGAGCGCGCCTCTGATCGCCATCTCGTTGGAGTTTCCTTGCAGATGGCGCTGCAGGTCCGCTGATGGAAATGAGGGAAAGGCGATGCCCCGTATCGAAGGCTCTTTGACGCTCCTGACCAGGTCTGACCGCCATTCCTGGTCGGTAAGAGGTGCATAGGTCTCGTATATCTTGTTGATCTCAGTGTTGTGCATCTCTTCCTCGATTGAGCGAACGTCGTTGTTTGAGGCAGAAGGCCGCCTCGCTCCGGCCTACTGGGTGAGGCCGACCCGCTTGGCCTGATATCCGCGCTCCAGGATCGCCTGCCACCACGGCTGCTGCTCGACGTACCAATGGACGGTCTTCCGAATGCCGGTCTCGAAATTCTCCTCGGCCCGCCAGCCCAGGTCGCGTTCGAGCTTCGAGGCGTCGATCGCGTAGCGTCGATCGTGACCGGGGCGGTCGGCGACGAAGGTGATGAGATGGCGGCGCGGGCCGCTATGACCTGGACTGATCTCGTCGAGGAGATCGCAGATGCTTTCGACCACATGGAGATTGGTGCGCTCGTTCCGGCCGCCGATGTTGTAGGTCTCGCCGACGACGCCGTGCTCGAGCACCAGCGTGAGGGCCCTGGCGTGATCCTCAACATAGAGCCAGTCGCGGACATTCTGCCCGTCGCCGTAGATGGGAAGCTGTTCATCGGCCAGGCCCTTGATGATCATGTGCGGGATCAGTTTCTCCGGGAAGTGATAGGGGCCATAATTGTTCGAGCAGTTGGTCACGAGCGTTGGGAGCTCGTAGGTCTCGTGCCACGCGCGGACGAGGTGATCTGATGAGGCTTTGCTCGCTGAATAGGGTGAGTTGGGCGAATATGGCGTGGTTTCCGTGAAGAAGCCGTCCCTGCCAAGGGAGCCGAACACTTCATCCGTGGAGATATGCTGGAAGCGGAACCGCGCCCGCCTGTCTGAAGATAGTGTCCTCCAGTAGCGCAGAGCCTCCTGAAGCGCCGTGAAGGTGCCGACGATGTTGGTCTGGATGAATTCGCCGGGGCCGTCGATCGAGCGGTCGACATGGCTCTCAGCCGCAAGATTCAACACCGCGTCGGGCTGATACTGCTCGAACAGCCGGCGCAGTCCCGGGGCGTCGCAGATGCATTGCTTCTCGAAAGCGTAGTGGAGGTTTTCGGTCGCGCCGGGGAGGGAATCGAGGTTCGCGGCGTAGGTGAGCTTGTCGATGTTGACGACGCGTGCATGGCTGTTGCGCAGGAGGTGGCGCACGACCGCGGAGCCGATGAAGCCGGCCCCGCCCGTCACGAAGATGGTCAACCCTTTCAAACGCATAATCAATCAACTCCGTGCGGCGAATTAGGCCGCTCTGTGCGCGCGTGCGACGGACTGTAGATATTCGCCGTAGCTGCTCTTTGCGGTCTTTGCGGCCACCCGGTCGAACGCTTCAATCGTGATGTAGCCCTGTCGCAACGCGATTTCCTCGGGGCAGGCGATGCGCAGGCCCTGGCGTTGCTCGAGGATCTGGACGAAATGGCTGGCTTCGACAAGCGAGGAGTGTGTACCGGTGTCGAGCCAGGCAAAGCCGCGACCGAGCACGTCGACATAGAGATCGCCCCGGTCCATATAGGCCTTGTTGACGTCCGTAATCTCAATCTCGCCGCGTGCCGACGGCTTGATCCGCGCGGCGATGTCGACGACGTCGTTGTCGTAGAAATAGAGCCCGGTGACCGCGACGTTGGACTTCGGCTGCTTCGGCTTCTCCTCGATCGAAAGCGCGCGACCGGCCTGGTCGAGCTCAACCACGCCATATTGCTCAGGCGTGTTGACGACATAACCAAAGATGGTGGCGCCCTTATTGCGCAGGGATGCCTTTGTTAACATTCCTGGCAGGCTGTGCCCGTAGAAAATGTTATCTCCTAACACTAGGGCGACCGGATCGTCGCCGATAAAGTCACGCCCGACGATGAATGCGTCGGCCAACCCCCGCGGCGCCTCCTGCGTGGCGTAGGAAAAATGTAGGCCGATTTCGCTGCCATCACCGAGCAACCGCTCAAAGAGCGCCTTGTCCTGGGGCGTGGAAATGACTAAAATTTCCCTGATTCCGCCAAGCATTAGCGTCGAGAGCGGATAGTAGATCATGGGTTTGTCGAAGACCGGCAGAAGTTGCTTCGAGACGACGGTCGTCACGGGATAGAGGCGAGAGCCGGTGCCGCCTGCGAGAATGATGCCCTTCATTGCTCCTCACAGTTTACTTATCACAACCATAACATATAATGTGAAGAGTACAAGTTGGTGACGACGCCGAAACACCGGTGTCGGTCGGCAAAAATTCGCAGTGCTCCGAAAATGAATGTGATCCGGACCGAGCTTCCTGAAGTCCTCATCATCGAGCCCCAGTTCTTCGGCGACGACCGTGGCTTCTTCGTCGAGAGCTATCAGTTTCCCCGCTACGTCGAGTACGGCATCACGCGGCCCTTCGTGCAGGACAACATGTCCCGCTCGCGCTACGGGGTGCTGCGTGGTCTGCATCTGCAAAATCCCGTCACCCAGGGCAAATTGGTGGCGGTGCTGCGGGGCAAGGTGCTCGACGTCGCAGTGGATATCCGCGTCGGGAGTCCGAATTTCGGGCGCCACGTGGCCGTCGAGTTGAGCGAGGAAAACCGGCGGCAGTTATGGGTTCCGCGCGGCTTCGCGCATGGTTTCCTGGTGCTCTCGGAGACCGCGGACTTTTTCTACAAATGCGACGATTTCTATAGCCCCAAGAACGAGGTCTCGATCCGCTGGGACGACCCGACGATCGGCATCAACTGGGGCATCAAAAAACCATCGCTGTCGGCCAAAGATGCGGATGCGCCGCTGCTTGCCGACTCGAAAAACCTTCCAGTCTACGGGCAGATCTGATGCGGATATTGTTGACGGGAACCGACGGCCAGGTCGGAGGCGCATTGCAACCGCTTCTGGCAGGGCTCGGTACGATCATTGCGCCTGACATCACCGAGTTTGATCTGTCGAAGCCCGAACGGCTTGCCGGAGCGCTCGATGCCTTCAAGCCCGATCTCATCATCAACCCCGCGGCCTATACCGCCGTAGACCGCGCCGAAGACGAGCGCGAGCTTGCGTTCCGCATCAATGCCGGGGGACCTGGGGAGATCGCCCAATGGGCGGCGAAACATCGGGTGCCGCTGGTGCATTTTTCCACCGACTATGTCTTTGACGGCTCCGGGGAGGCACCGTGGCGCGAGGACAGTCCGACGGGCCCGCTTTCGGTCTACGGCGCGAGCAAGCTTGCCGGCGACAGTTCCATTCGCGCAGCCGGTGGTCCGCACCTGATCGCGCGCACCTCCTGGGTCTACGCCGCCAAGGGCGCCAACTTCCTGCGCACCATCGCGCGGCTTGCGGCGGAGCGCAAAGAGCTACGCATCGTCGCCGACCAGATCGGCGCGCCTACGACGGCGAGGTCAATCGCCAACGCCATCGCGGATATCGTGCTGCCAAATTTGTCGAACCTGAATGAGCTCTTTGCGCGCAAAGGGGGCGTCGTCAATCTCGTTTGCACGGGTGAGACCAGTTGGCATGGCTTTGCGAGCGCGATCGTCGCCGGCCTGAAGTCGCGCGGCCTTGCGCTGGAGGTGGAGGAGATCGTTCCGATCGCTACGGCCGATTTCCCGACCAAGGCGCCGCGGCCCGGCAATTCCCGACTCAACCTGTCGCGCCTTAACAGCCAATTCGGAGTGGTCACGCCGGACTGGCGGGAGGCGTTGTCGGTCGAGCTCGACGATTTCGTTGCCTTGCAAGAAGACGCAGCGCACGCCGAGGCGGCGGGTCAGCTCCAGCGGCGAGCCTATTCGTGATTCACCGGCGGATCGATCGAGAGAGACGCGCGGCGGCCTGAAGGGCGATGAGGCGTCGCTTCAAAACCCCAACGGCACTTCGCGCGCTGGTTCGAGATGATTGTAGCGAGGGGCGCGTGGCCCCGGCGGCCAGGCGAGGCCGCTGTAGGGGATGCCATCGCGCGAAAGCTGCGGATTGTAGGTCGGGTCCTCGTTGAGCCATTCACCCCAGCGCGCCCGAAGCAGATTGAGCTCGCGCTCGAACCGGCCGCGCCGGTCGGCGCGATCATCCGCGCCGCGGCTGGCAGATTCGGCGTGAACCAGCTTCGCATGCGGCGTGAAAACGATGCGCTTGCCCGCTTGACGCAGCCGTAAGCAATAGTCCACGTCGTTGAAGGCGACGGCAAAGCGCGCTTCGTCCATCCCGCCGACGGAAAGATAGTCGCTGCGTCTCGTCGCGAGGCAGGCCGCAGTCACCGCGCTGCATCCGTGCGTCACAAGCAGTTGATCGAGAAAGCCGGGATCATCGGCAAATCTGTCGGTGAAGGCGTGGGTCGCCGCAAAGTTCATTCCCAAGACGACACCGCCATGCTGCACGACGCCGCCAGGCCAGGTCAGGAGTGCGCCGACCGCGCCGACATCAGGCTCGGCGAGCCGCGTCAGCATCTCCTCGAGCCAGTCATCGGAGCCCGCTTCGATGTCATTATTGAGGAGACAGAGCACGTCGCTGTCCAGGACTGCGCAGGCTTGATTGTTGAGCCTGGCGAAGTTGAAGGGTCCTTCGACCCGCAAGGTTCGCACGCCCCGTCTCGGCAGATCTGCAAGGTAAGCGATGGTGTCCGGATCGACACTGTCATTGTCGACGACAAGGATATCTGCGCGGCAGCGCTCCACTGCGGGCGCGATGCTGTCGAGACAGGTCCGCAGGAGGGGGAGACGATCGCGGGTCGGAATGACCACGGTCACGCGCTGGCGCGAAACCGCTCGACCAATCCGGACCGCAGGGAAGAGGTTACCCTGTTGTGGGGTCACGTCCGCGCTGACGGCGCGTGCATCGAGGTGCATCTGGCTCGCCGCGGCAAGCTGATGGCTGGCGTTGGTTCGATCGAGTTTAGGAAGCGTCGCCAGCGCTCCCGGCAAATGAAGGATGTTGTCCTGACGCGGACCGAGGTGATCGAGCAGGCAGTTGAAGAGACGGTAGAGATTGTCGGGGCGGGTCTCGAGGCCGGTGAGCAAAGCGTCGCGTCGCACTGCGAACAGATGCGCACAATAGCCTTGCTCGAGCATTCTCTCGTAGTCGAAGGCGGGAAAGGCCAGAGGCCAGAGCCGACCATCCTCAGCAAGTAAATCAAGATCGCCGTACAGAGCGATCGCATCCGGATAGGCGTCGAATGCGGCGGCGATGCGGGCCAGGGCATTCGGCTCGAGCACCACGCCCGCCATCGCGATGACGACATGATGTGCATCGGAAGCGGCGTCGTCCAAGAATTCCAGGAGAGCGTCGGTATCGACGGAGAGCGGCTCGCCGTCGATCAAGCCGGCAGTCCAGCTTTCGTGGGTCTGGGTCTCCAGCGCGGCGAGCGTTTGCTCTGCGCCGGCGGCGCCGGCGATCATGACAGCGAGCGAAAGACCGCTTGCCAGCGGCGCCAGCAGCGGAAAGCGATCGCGCCAATTCACGTAGTCGGCGAGGGGAAGCGAGGCCGGGATCAGTTGGTCATAGAGCTTGCCGCGCAGACGCTCGGCATCGTAGCCGCCGAGCGCGTCGATCATTCCGGCGAGACCGTCGGGAAAGGCAACGAAGACGGCCGTTGTTGGAATTGGCTCGCCGTCCTCCCTGCGCAGCGAAGCGCGGTGAACGCGTCCGTCGGCAAAACGTTGCGGAACATGGAAATCGAAGGCGCGCGCATTCCGGTGTGCGGCAGCTTCGCCGACATGCGTCCAGGCGGTAGCGTGAACCTGTGCGACGGCCTCTCCGTCAACGATTGCCTCCAGGAACAGAGCGGGTTCGCTATCGATCCAGCCTTGGAAGTGCAACCCGCCAAGCCAGCGCAACTCGCATGTCTTGCGCAGATCGACGAGGCTTGCGCGGCCACTCTCCAGATCGATGGGTTGACCAACGAGAGTGCCAAGATTGGCGAGGCGTGCCTCGAGGATGCGCGCGGCGCGAAGCAGATCGGGCTCGATCGTGACCGCAAAGCCGCAACTCGCCTGAAGCCCTGGTTCAGAGAGCCCGCGAACGAAGGCGTCGGCATAGGCCGTGCTGAACACCAGACCGTCGAGCAAGATCTCAACGGTATAGCGGCGCTCCGGCGCGTGGGCGTCGTAGACGAAGCCGGACAACGTCCCGTCGTGCGCGAGCTCGAGCCGGCTGACGAGCTTTGGTCTGATCGACGGTTCGGGCTGGGGGCGGGAGAGACGCGACATGCTCATGACCCCGCGATCCAGTCGACCACGAGATCGGCAAGTCCTGCTGCGTTCACAATGGCAGGAATCGCAAGGTCGCCTTTGCGGGGCTTAAGCGCGCCGCCGGACCAGTCGCAATAGGCGACGGGTCTTGTCGCCTGTTTGGCGGCCTCGACGAGAGGATGGCCGAAGATGGGCTGCTCGAAATCGGTGAGGATCCAGCCCGGATTATGCGGCGTCAGCACCTCGCCCAACTCGTCCGCAGCGACCGCGCCCGTGACGAAGAGATTGGGCCGCGACATCAGGCGATCATCGCCGCAGGTGGTCCCGGCGATGACGATCGGTAAGGATGGTTCGCGCCGCCACAGGCGATCTGCCAATGTTCGTATCATGCGCAGGGATGCCGGCGAAGGAGTCGCGGGAACGATGACGAGGGATTTATGCGAGGCGGAGATCGGAGGTAGTGTCAGTGAACCTGTGGGCCAATCATGCAGGACGATTTCGCGATTGGGCCACCGTTCTTGCGCAAAAGCTTTGGCCGATTTGCTGGGGACGAGAAGAGGGGTCGTATGGGGGGGCAGGGAAGCGATCTCGCCGATGCTCGCCGATAGCAGCCAGCGATCGACCGGA
The DNA here is from genome assembly GCF_000379585.1 of Bradyrhizobium sp. WSM2793. NCBI lineage: Bacteria > Pseudomonadati > Pseudomonadota > Alphaproteobacteria > Hyphomicrobiales > Nitrobacteraceae > Bradyrhizobium > Bradyrhizobium sp. WSM2793. Next base: position 124,051 of record NZ_KB902783.1, read on the forward strand.
AGATCGAGGCCCCCGATCCATTCGGTGAGCCGTGGCGACGGATTCGGGTCGAGGATCTCGATACGCGTTGGGCATAAGCGCGTCAGGAGGTCGCCGGCCTCGGCGCGACCGGCCTCTGCATCGAGGCGCAAGCGTGTGGCCTGCGGCAAACCTCCGTCGGTAGCCCTGAGATGAAGCACATCCTGCTCCCAGGAGAGCAGGATCGTGCGCTCGCCATCTAGCCGGAGATGCCGTATCCGCGCTTCGGTTACGGCAGGGCAGGTCCGCTCGCCCGCGAGAACCAGCACCGATGGCTCAGCCGGCCATGGCAGCGCACGCTCGAGCGCGGCGCGCGCCGGCCGTAACGGATCGGCGATTTCAAAGGCGCGGCATTCCTCCCGGTAGTTCGGGAATCGCTGGTCCAAAATGCCGAGATTGCGAAGCACGAGGCCTCGCTTCTCCTCTTGGAAAGATTTAGAGCCGTGATGTCCGACATAGACCGATGGCGCGCAAACGTTGCGAAATCCATTGGCCCGCGCGCGGAGGCAGAGATCGACGTCCTCGAGATAACCGCGCTCGAAATTGTCCGAGAGCTCGCCCACACTGTCGAGGCAGGCGCGGGTCACATAGAGGCAGAATCCGATTCCGCTTGCGACATCGATCGCGTGCCCCGCGTTGGCGGCGCTGGCGACGCGATCGATTGCGACGATCTCGTCATAGCGCGGCATGGGATTAACGTCGTTCGGCGTCGGAAAGGAAAAGATGTCGCCGTTGTTGGAGAGCGGTGTGACGGTTCCGATGTTCGGGGCCGAATGTGCCACATCGGCTAACCGATCGACGAAGCCGGGCGGGACGAGCGTGTCGGAGTTGAGCAGTACGATGTCGCCCGTCCGGACCTCCTTCAGCGCGCGATTGATCGCGCCAACAAAGCCGAGATTGACCGTGTTTACGAGGAGACGAATCTTGCCTGTCGTCGCAAGCTCGCTCAGATGGCGCTGCAGCTCCACTTCCGGACTGGCATCGTCGATGGCGAGAACCTGAAAGGCGTCCTTACCAGATCCTCGTGGACGCCTTGCCTTGTCGAGACTCTTGAAGCATTCGATCGTTGCCCGCGCATCCCCATAGACAGGGACGATAACGGTCGGCAGGTCGACGTTCGATCCGATTCTGGTGGCAGGATCGCGAGTGGCTCTGAGGTTCATCGTCGAGGCGAGATTGGGCGCCACGCGTCGAACCTGGATGACGTCTTCGCCGCATCTCAACGTCACGATCTGAGCTGTCTTGGACGGTGGCCGCCGAACCAGGAAGGTTGTTGCCTGCACATCTGCGCTCGCCAGGGGGTGAAACGGATTGGGTTCGAGAATGCTCGTCAGCGTGCCGTCTTCGATTGCAAGGCTCACTTCGACGGGAAGGGCGTTGGTCCAAGCGACCCAGCCCGTCACGTGATTGTCGAACACAGAGCAGGCCGCCCAATGCCGGCCCCCGGCGCGCCGCAGCTCCGCGATGGCAGCTCGAAGGATGGCTGGATTGCCTTCGCGGCATATCAGTTGAGTGGCTGCGGCCAGTCGTTGATCGTCGGCAGCCCATGCCAGCATCCGGCGGTTGGCGCCGACATCCGAAGGATCGACAAGAAGCGCCCGCGCAAGATCGAACAGTGCAGCTTCGCTAAATCCAAGCCTCCAAGCGGCTTCGGCGCGGAGAACGAAGCAGTGAGCTGCTGGTGGAGGCGCAACGCGAATGCGTCGATCGGCGTATTTGAGTGCCGTCGCGAAGTCATGCGCGGTCAGCGCCTCGGCTGCGAGGCGTTCGAGCGCGATATGCGCGCGAGCCCCGGCAAGCGAGGGGACGTCAATGACCCCGTTAAGAACCATGCGGTGGTCCGGCCTAGTCGATCTCGTTAGCCGACGGAACTCTCTTGGCGCGCCCGACTGCGGAAAACACGCACCCGGCCGGAGCCGACCGGCTTACGTGCCGGCTTTGCGGGCACGACGTTGTCCGTGGCCGCGATTCGGTTGATGCCGATGCGAATGCCGACCAGAGGCTCGCGGCTGGTCGGGCCCGACAGTACGACCCGTTTGCCGACGGCGCGCAAAGTCGGCGCGTTCAGGAACGTCGCTTCCGCCACGAACTCGAATCCGTCGGTGCCGCTGATTTCCAGCACGACGCCCGTAATCGGCAAGGCTCGTCCGCGGGTGCCGGCAAAAGTCCCAAGTGAGACCATTTTGCCGCTGCCCGCCTGGCCATTGGCGAATTGGACCGCATAGCGAATATCGAGGCCCACAGGCTTCTCCGGCCAGTCAAGAGCAATTCCTTCGATGCGCGAAGGGGCCGTTGGACCCGCAATCCACGTGCTGGGCGCGGCAACAACATCGCCGCGACCAGCAACGTGGCCGAGGACCTTGAGGCCCTCGATTGCAACATTTGTGTGCAAGGCCGCGTGCTCACTTTGCGCGACGAGTGGTGCGCGGCCGGATTGAATCGGTTCGATACGAACCATGGCCGCGCGCGATCCTCCCGGTCGCGTCGGCTGAACCTGAATCTGCAACGTGCCGGGCGTGTTGACCCGCACCATTAGACCGGAATTGGGCTCCCATAGTGTCGGCTCGCTCGCATCGGGGTGCATGATGAGCTCCATGCGGCCTTCATGCCCCTCCGCCGGTACAACCGTGACGTGAGGCGGCGAGGCGAGATCGTCCGCGCTCTTGTAGCTCACGAAGAACAGTCCCCGATCGAGACTTACGACTTTGTGTTGCTCAACGTCGCCCATCATTGCCCCGAATCAGATCCGATAAACCAGGATTTTCTTTGTGCCGCCTGACGGTCATGCGTGCCCGCTTGAGAGGCGGAACGTCGCTCCGCGCACTTCAGGGAACGCATCTCAAGCGAGCGGCGGGACGCCAATCTGGCGGTAACAGAGATCGGCGCATGTATTCGGTTTCTGCGCTGAGCAGCTCCGCAATCTGACGAAGCCTTTCATTCTCGTCTTTCAACAGCGCGATGATATCCGCGATATCATCGACGCCAATCAAGTCAGGATGCCAGCTGCACAACTCAGGGTCGAAAGGGGGTTGTTTAATCGTCATCGGATGGCTCACCGTGCGCTTGGACTTGGGTCTCTAAGATTAAAGCAATCATCAAAAACTCGCGTAGCGAGAACAAAACCCAAAGTGGCATACGTTCGGACTTAATCGCTCTAATTTGGGGCAGGAAAATGTCATGCGCATGGAAAGCTTCGACGCGAAGAAGTACTTCAGCAATTTATCGATGGGGAACCTGCGGACGACTGACACAGTCCTGTCATGACGGATCGATTGACTCTGATCAATCGGACGGCGCCCTTGCTCACGAAGCGAGCAAGACGAGAACCAGATAAATTTTGAACTTAGGTTTGTGTTGGAAGCTGCGTGCTTCGCTGCTGGCAATTCTTGCTATAAATATCTCCGTGCTTGCATTCTTGATTGATTGAATGGCATGAGGGAGCAAGCCCAGAGCGGCGTCGATGAAGATCCTAATCGTTCACAACAATTTCCCGGCACAGTATCGCAACATTGCGGCTGCTTTGGCCAAGGAGCCTGGCGTCGAGGTCGTGGCCGTCGGTGCATCGAATGCAAGATCGATGCCTTCCGTGCGATTGATCAAATACGCTCTTCCTGACGCGGACGTTTCGGGAACGCATCCGTTTGCACGACGTTTCGACGTCGAGTGCCGGCGTGCCGAACAGGTGCTGTACAGTCTTTCGAGTCTGGCGGCGTCGGGGTTCACACCGGATCTGATTCTCGCCCATCCCGGGTGGGGCGAGACTTTGCCGTTGCGTACGATGTTTCCCAAGGCACGTTTGCTCGTCTATTGCGAATTTTTTTACGGGGCCGAGGGGCGTGACATCGGATTTGATCCGGAATTTCCAATGCCTGGCCTCGATGGTCACATCGGGCTCCAGTTGAAGAATGCGACGACCCTGCTCGCGCTTGAGGACTGCGAAGTGGGCATCTCGCCAACGAAGTGGCAGCAATCGACGTTTCCCGCACATTATCAGGGCAAGATCGACGTGATTCACGAGGGCGTCGACACGGCGCGCATGCGGCCGAATCCGCAGGCGCGCCTGATGCTTCCGAATGGACAGCACGTCCGACCGTCCGACGAGGTCGTGACGTTTGTCGCGCGCAATCTTGAGCCGCTCAGGGGCTACCATATCTTCATGCGCGCGCTGCCGGAGATCTTGAGACGCCGGCCGAGCGCACAGATCGTCATCATCGGCAGGGATGGCGTATCCTACGGACTTCCGCCCCCTGCGGGTGAAACCTGGAAGTCGATCTTCCTCACCGAAGTGCGCGGTTGCTTGGACGTGTCGCGTGTTCATTTCCTGGGCGGCGTCTCGTATCAGACCTTCCTTGCGGCCCTTCAAGTATCATCGGCGCATGTCTATTTTACGTATCCCTTCGTGCTGTCCTGGTCGATGCTGGAGGCGATGAGCGCCGGCTGCCTCGTCATTGGTTCTGACACGGCACCGGTGCGCGAAGTCATAGATTCAGGCGAAAACGGGTTGCTGGTCCCATTCTTTGCGGCGGATGAGCTTGCCGAGCGGGTCGTCGAAGCGCTAGAGCAGCCGACAAGATTTTCAGCGCTCCGCGAGAATGCCCGCCGCCACGTCGTCGATTACTATGACGCGGAGCGGGTCTGTGTGCCGCGAATGCGTCACCTTCTCGATCTGAGTGGAAATGCCGCCTCATCACCGCGCGTTTTCTGGCCAGCGCGCCCAGCCTCAGAGTGGCAGACCAAAGGCGCCAAGCGCGCGTTGCGCAACATGCCGGCAGACCGCCCACCTCTCATATCTGATTGATCACGACTTCATCGATCGGGTACTTACCACCAATTTTGATCCTCTCGTTTCCAGGGCCTGCTCACTTATTAATTCGTTCCCCGTTTGCCGCGTTCGGGATCGCCGCTCTCGCGTTCGGCCATGACCTGCGGATCGGTTCTGCGGCACGCATGGGGCTGGGATTTGTGCCCCATGCGCGCGACGGCAATTTGCCTTTCGCTTGTCGCTTGTTGTCGATGATGGGCCCAGGCTGTGTGAAAATCGCGCAACATGGGGCGCGCCGGGGCATTTCGCGGCCGCCGAGCTTCTAATTCGGTGGAATCGACCTGCCGTCATCTCAGTGGCAACCAGAAGCTTCATGTAGGCGCTGATTTGATCGCTCAGAAGGCCGGCCTCACGCCCGCATCGCCTCCAGCAATCCGCCCACGCCCACGATCATCATCACGCGCTTCATGTTGTATTCTCATGCTGCTGGGAATTGGAGCGGTGGCCCTTCTGCTTATTGCGTTTTGGGGACTGCATAGGCACGTGTGAGCGGGCCCGTCGTGCTTGAGGAATCTAATGGTGGACGCTAGCCGGTTCACGACTGGCGAATTGTCTCACGGTCTCAAAAGAGCGCTCGGAGGGCTCAGCGGTCCGCTCTCTCAGTTTCCGTAGAGACAGCAAAATTGCTCTTCACCCGTCGTCTTGATGAGGGAAACCACCGTTACGAGATCCGCATCTCGACCTTTGTGCGCTTCGACGTAATCCGCGCCGGCGCCAGGCGTTCTGCCGATTGTCGTTGATCGGCGATCATGGCATGGATCGTTTACCAGCCCCAATGCTCCCGGCTGCCGATCCAATTGCGGGTAAGAGCGCCGGAGCAACGACGAAGGGCCGCAGGAGCGCCTAAAAGCCTATAGGACGTCTCCTGCGGCCAGCGCCGGCACGTTCCGCACGATCGGCGCGGCAGTGCGAGTGCTCGTACAGAGGCTGGTCAGCCTGAAGGGCAGGGGCCCGCCAATCAGGTGATTTTAATAATCGGGAGGCTTGTCTTCCCGGTTGAGCAGTCCCAAACGCCGTTCAAGCTCTTCCTTCTTGGCCACGAGTCTCGCGGCAAGAATGCCATTGACGACCGCATGGAGTCGCCAAAGCTCTTCGAGAGACATGCTCTCAAACGGCTGTCGTTCCATGAATCCCCCCGACTCACGAATTGCCATAGCTTGGGCTTACGAGGGGCAGATGGCAACTTCGGGGTTGTTGCGCGGAGAGTTACCTACACCTGCGGCGCCGACCTAGTTTCTTGGAAGCTGAACGACTCGACCTTGACCGCGAGCGGCGCAACTGAGCTTGCGCTAATCGGTTTCGCAGGACACCTAATTCAGCCATTTGACATTCGATAAATACGATACGTTGGTGCAGAGCAAAAACGGCATCGAAAGTTCGATCGGAAATACTCATCACGGCCCCAACACAACTGGACTGAAAAATATTTCGACAATCATAGCATTACGACAGTGGACGGGCACAATTGCAAGGCGAATTCTTGAGCAATGCGCCCGACGCCGTTTCTCGAGAAAGGAACACTGGGCGGACTGATGCTTGAATCGTTGCTGGGCAGCGGCCGAGCGGAAAAGCCGGCGCGCGCCCAAGCCAGCCCGTTGGCGTTGCCAGCGGCTGGCGCGGCCACCGCCGATGCACGAAACCATTCAACGCCATCGGCGAAGTCGTCCGGAAACAGGCAAGGTTGTAGGTTGACGACATCAGACGCGGGGAGGCCACCATGCTAGTCCTGATGAGCCTAATTTGGCGACGACTAGCCTACACAATGCCTGATCGGCATGCGATCCAAGCTCGTACGTCAGTGAAACGAGAGGCGGCTGTGGGTTAGGAGGCCACCATGCCCAAACAGGTTGTGAAAGCTCTCTGCTCTTTGGCAGTTGCGTGCCGGGTCGCTTTCAGCACGGTAGCGTTAGTTGCGCAAAATGGCGCGAACGCCCACCTGTCTCAAAAACGTAACCTGTTCGTACTCAGGTTGATGTAGCGGGCTAGTCACACCGGTTATCGGAAGCCTGAATTCGCGAAGTTTCTGACGGTAGTCTTCCAGCAAACCATCGGCGGCGGCCCTTGATGCATGGTGCGGCCGATTGTGAAATGGATCATATTGCGATCCAGAAATGTCGCGATAGGATCATTCCACCGGGGCTGGCTGTATATTTCACTTAGATCTTTTCACCCGGTGTCTTTTGACCATGCGAGATCGCACGAGAACATCGCTGCGGCCTTCGTGCAGGCCGGCTGCTTTTAATCACCAACAAGCTTTGTTTCCTTCGCTGCAAGTTCTACGTTTTTCTGTACCGACAATTTGCGGAATCCAAGTTGCCGTGGAGGACGTTTATGCCCAAGGAGAACTGCCTGATTGTTCGTGCCGCCGGGAAACGACTGGACCTATTACGAGGCGAGGCTGCCCGCATCGCCAAGGGAGCTAACGCCGGCTGGTGGACCGACCGAGCGGAGATCGGCACCAGGTTCTGCTTTGAAGACTCTAAGTCAAAAGAGCTGTTCGCTCTCACCTGCGACAGCCTCGGCATCACCTGTCAGGACGGCTAATCCATTGAAAAACCCACCGGCCTGGAAGCCGGAGGTGTTTGGACTGCAGACCAGACCGGACAGATCATGAGCAGTTGCAACATGAAGGCTCGCCCGTCGCGAACGAGAGGCCGGGAGTTGAGGCGGTGGCCCACAAAGGGAAGTGGGATTGTGTCAGCGACGATCTGGACGCGCCTGGAGGGACACGACTTTGTCCATGTCGCTGTGACCGGAGCGCCGGCTTTGCAGCTTCACCACCTGCTCGAGTTCGAGAGCCTCTATGGCGAGCTCATCTGCCAAGCGTTCGAAAAGTGCGCGCCCTTTGCGAGTCGCTGGTTCGCCTGCTCATAAGGGCCAAATCCGCGGCGTCGGCACGGAGTTTGTCCAATTTTTCCCTGAGGTCCGCCATGGTATCGGCCCCGTCCTGGACCCACCTCGTCATGTGGTGACGGGATGCAGGTCAACGGTGGAACAGGCTATGGGTTCTTGCTTAACCGATTGTTAGGCCGACATTCATTAGACCCGAGATGTGAACGATCGCCCGCTAGCTTTGCCCAGCGAGGTCTGCGCTATTTCGCTCAATCCTTCAGTGCGCACGTGGTCACGAGCAGCATGGTCCGGCTGCATTCCCAATCGGATCCCAACATTGGTTCATTGACTCCACGAGGAGTACCGATGGCCATAGTAGTACCAGCGGCGACTAGAACAGCGATGGTCAGCGCGAGCGTTCGATAGCTTGCCAAGTTCCACTTCATTGCGCTTCCCTCCAGTGGAAGCGGAGTGCTACGCGCAGAGATACCTCGCGCTTGCGAGCTACTTCACACGGCATTTCTCAACAGTCATCACAGTCGCGTGCAGCAAGCCCTCCGCGTGGACCGGCGGCACTTGAGAGCAGTCCGCTCTCTTACCAACTTGCCGTCGAGACAGCAAAATTGCACTTCACCCGTTTTGGCCAGGGAAGGGGCCCACCTGCTGCGACAAAAACTACGGTTTCCGTAGTGCTGACTCGAGCCAAAATCTTCAGTTCGTCGACAATTCTGGCACTCAGCGAAATACTCTAGAGGTACGTTGCAACTCACGGTTCGCGGTCCTCAGCCGAAAACCTGAAGGTAGCCCACACCAACTGGTCGCATTCCGGTCGCGCTATGGCTGCGACGGCACGTGAGGACCATCGAACGACCGGACCAGCGCGCTCCTGATCTCTGACGGTATTTGAACATACACCCAACCAGGGTGGTAACGGCAGTCTTGACCACGCCGGCAGCGCTGATCCAGTCGATCGACCCCGATAGGTGGCGAAACCGCCGAGAGCGCAAGCGGCTCAAATTTTTCTGTGAATTCAAGACCACAAATTTGCGGCGGGTATACCGTCGGCATTTGTCTCTCAGACTTGAAAATTTGTGCTGACAAATCAACGATGAAAGGTCGTTCGAAACGATAGAGTGGGAACTGAAGATTGAAGTTCCAAGATTGCCTTGCACAACCCTCCAAGACCACTCACCGAAGCGGATAAGATAGAGGGGATCAAGCCTCAAAGTGTCGCGGACCCGGGCGACGTCTGCGGGATTTGCCTGGTCGCCAGCGATCACGGCAGCCTGATCGCCTGGAGCGATGTAAAGTAGTGAAAAGACAAACAGGGGCCACGAGTGCCATTACGGGGATCTTGGTGATGATCCGTCTGAGAGCGAACGACAGGATGCTTTCCTCCGTGACCTATGAAGGTCCAATGGCTCTTTGGAAGAGCCAATCCCGCTGAGCGATCACAAACCGAGCGCGCAGCCGTCCTTTCGTTGGTCGGATGCGGCGATAAGCGTGCCGTTCGCGTGATCAATCCAGATGGCTTGACTACCGCCGAGAGGCGACTTCCTCTCCCGGATGTGGACGAGGAAAGGGCCGTCAGAGTGGCCAACGCAATTCGGATGTTGGTCACGCGGTTGCGGATCTATCATCCGCGCTCGCCAAGAAAGTACGTTACCATAAGCTTGGGTGTCGCCGGCAGAGTGAGGCGACAGCCGACGAGTTGGCGCTCACCCGTGATGCCGATATCGCGCTGTACTACGCGAAGGAGCAGGGACGGGACACCTCGATCGCCAGTTCCACCTTGGCGACCTCCGGTTTGGAGCTGGCCTCGCTGGCGCCGTCGCCGTCCGACCTGGAGCAGGCCTCCTGATGACCCCCGAAAGAGACGCGCGCAGGCTGTCTTTCGGGCGCCCCCTTCCAGCCGGCATGTTGGCGATCGACCGCACTTGGCGAAGCACCATCCGAGATGTCTGACAGCGGAGCCAAGCTGATCGTAGACGGGTCGGTGCAGGGCTCGCCATGAAGGAGTTCTTTCTGGTGCTCTCCTCAGTGGGCAGGTCTAATGTCGCTGCGAGCTTGCATGAGCGGTAAGGAGCTGCGGATCAAATTCATTAGAGCCGACAAAAATAGTCGCGGGCGCACGCGCGACGGCAACCGCCCCGCGAAGTGGCTCCAAATCGTCCGCGCCCGCTTCGGGGAGAGATCCTCGCGAGCCGCACGGTGAGAGAGTACGAAAACCGCCATTGCGAACTGACCGCTCAAGGGTGACCCCAGCTCAAGCGACGATGTGAATGCGACGAGCAGGTGCAAACTAGCTCCGAGCACGACGTCGGTTGTCCTTCTGTTTCGACTTGGCACACGACGAAATCCTTGTCGCCAGTCGTCGAGCGCCGGACCGGGAACAAGTGGAACTTCCAGACGTTGGGGCGGGCATCCGACGGGATGCGCTCACTGGAGGAGATAATCGATGAACAGGATTCTTGCCGTCGCTCTGCTTGGCTCTGCCTTGATAGGCGGCGCTGCATTCGCGCAATCCACTCAGCCGTCCGACCGCGCAGCGCCGGCAGCCGCCGCCCACCCGGCTGAGAAGATGGCGCTGAAGGGCAATTGGCGCGCCTCGAAGCTCATGGGCCTGAACGTCTACAACGAGGCGAACGAAAAGCTCGGCGACGTCAACGAACTGCTCGTCGACAAGAGCGGCAAGATCAACGCGGTCGTGATCGGCATCGGCGGCTTCCTCGGCATGGGCGAGCACGACATCGCCGTTTCGATCGACAAGCTGAAGTTCGTCGAAGAGCCTGTCCGGACAAGCTCGACCGGCACCTCGACCACCTCGCGCGACACGACCACGGGCGCGGCTTCGACGACTACCACCAACCGCAACGCGAACGATTGGGTCCCCGACCACGCCGTCATGAACGGCAACAAGGAGCAGTTGAAGGCTCTCCCGCAGTTCAAGTATTCGGATTACAACTGACGCGAACCGTTCTCGACATCGAAGGGCCTCCAATGAAGGCCCTTCTTCTTTGACGGCGAGCGCGCGGTGGCGGGGCTAAACACAAACGGCTCGAGGCCGTTGCCCACGACCGTAGTAGTCGCTGTCGTCGGTTTGGTATCGACGACGGTGCACTTTGTGGTGGTCGCGTCGTGAACGATGTAGGACTCGGTGGCTGGCTGTGCGTGCCATTTTGCAACAGCTGCAATCTCTCGCCGTCGGAAGAAATGTAATCCGGGCATTGCCGAGATTTCCCGAAGCGGAATCGGACGCGCCGTCGTGGTTGACCGGCGTCCCATTTGGAAGGTTTCAGATGAACAAGCTCGTGGAGCCGTCCAGCTACGAGATCGTGACGGTCCTGCCGTACTCCGGCCGCTCGACGGCGTCGACGCCGGCGCGCAGCGAGCAGCGCAAGGTAACGTTCAGCGACCGCCACCGTGAGGTGGTCCGCAAGCACGCTAAGGCGCGTCCCGTCGAACGGGAGCGTTGCACGATCGGCAGCACCGTCCGGACCGAGATCCGAACTGGCGAGCGGGTGCCGGAGGACATGGAGATCGAGGCATTCCCCGAAGAGGTCTATCGGGATGCCCCGGCGCTTCGCGAGTACCGGTACATGAACCGGGACAGCCGCACCTTCATCGTCGAGCCCGATGAGCGTCGTGTTATTGAAGAGATCGACTGATCTAGCAACCAAGGGAGAACATCCATGAAGAGCATCGTTCTGGGAGCACTCGCGGCGGCCCTCATTGCGTCGTCTGCAAGTGCAGCCCCTCTTGCGCCTGCGGCTATCGCGTCCACGGAGGCTACAAACGTCGAGCAGGTCCGTCTCGTGTGTGACGAGTATGGCCGCTGCTACCGGACCCGCGGTCCCCGCTATGTCCAGCGCTACTACGGCGGAGACGACGGCTATGTGGTGCGCCGGAGCTACGGCTACTATGGCGGGCCCGGCTACTACGATCGTGGATACGGCTACTACGGCGGCCCGAGCATCGGTTTCAGCTTCGGTACCCGGAGCTGGTGAACTAGGAAAGGCCCACTCACCGAGCGGCCCTTTCGACGTCGGTTTCGTTTCCTCGGTGATAAGATGTCTGCTGTTGCGAAGCTCCTGCGTCAGAAGGAGCAATTGCTGGCGCGGTTAGAAACCGATCCCGGTCCGAACGAGCGCGCGGAAACCCAGGCGCTCCTCACCAAGATCGAGACCGCACTGAAGCTGCTCGGCGCCCGATAACACCTCTGCAAGCGACGACAAATAGGCTTGGAGACAAAGGATCGAGCGCGCTTCACCCAGTCCTCCATCGTTGGGCGCGCGCTCCACGGACGAAGGCACCAGCTCGGGGGGCTGGGGGGCTTTGAGCTGGGGCCGGTTCGGGGTTTACTCCTGGGGGCGCGCCCAAGGAAGAATTGGCACTCGGGCTATCGTTCCTCCGCAAGCGCAGTTTATCCGATCCGCCCACCACAGGCAGGCCGAGTCTATCCGCGGCGCTCTTCGCAGCCCGCTCCCGATGAATGCTCCCAGGAGGAAAATAAGGGTAGTCTGCGGAAGCTAGAATTTGCCGCGACGATGCAATGCTCCCACAGCAGATCAGTGTTACGCTGCCTGCAGCGGGGGGTAACAACTGGCCATCTAACAGCCTGATGAGATTGCACGGCTTTCCAAAGCCCACGAACAGGCCCCTGCGCACGATTGGCGTAGAGGATCGCAATGATTCTCTGGCCGAAGGGTCGCCAAGAAGATCATCGAGATCGGCCAGACCGGCCTCAACGACCCCGCTCAAATCTGCGGTCGGGCGGTCGAGGAATTGCGTCTGCCGAATGGGTAAGGCACCTTGCGCCGAATTCTCTGTCAAAGCTCCGACGGTGGTAAAGCTCGGCCGCGCGGTAGATCCGCTAACTCGGCCACGACCGCTTTTCCTGGCCAAGCTCCTTGACCATCCGGACGACCTCGTCCGGGAGGTAGGGCTTCTTCAGGGTGCGGCTGCTGGGCACCCCGACCGGCCCGAGTGCGGCCACGCCGCTACCGACACATCACAAACCGAAGCTCCCGACGAGCCTCGCCCGGCGGTCCAAGAGAGCGGCAAGGGCGCATGTCGCGGTCAGAAATCCGGAGTAATGTAGATGGATCGCGCCACCGGGCGCTTGAGAGGAAGTAGGCGTGGCCTGCGAACAAGGAACTTGAGCCCCTGGTGCGGATTTGGGCGCGTGCGTCGCTACTCTGGTTTTTCGATTGGCGCAGGTTCCTCAGGATGCAGGCCCCATGCTGATGCACGCGGACATCGAGGTGTCGATCATCTGGACGTGCATCATGGGCAGCGGCGAGTGCATCTATGATGCGGCTCCACGCCAGCACACGAAGCGATTGTAGCAGGTCGCATATGGGCCGAACGCCTGCGGTCGATCCCGCCAAGATGCTCCGGATCGCAGGAGCCAGAAAATGCCATTAAGGAGACGACGGTCGCTTACCAGAGGAGCGCCACGCGGCTTCAGCAGTGGGCTCGATGGCCAGCTCATTCAAAATCGGCGAGTTGATGCGCATTGATTCGCAAGCCCCTGGTTTGGGCTTTTGAATCACGGAAACGCAACAAAGGGGCCGCCGCCAAGCTGCCTTCTCAATCTTGGTACACAGTGCTTTGCTTGTTCGGCTGACGGACCCGAGGTCGGCAGAGACCCACGTTCGAGGTAAGGAATGATTTTTAGCAGAAGTGACGGTGTTTGGCTAAATGAGCCGGAAAAATGGGCCGCAGAGAATGATAGCCTGCGAATATTCACGGACAAAGCTACCGACTTTTGGCGCGAAACTCATTACGGTTTTGTTCGCGACAATGGGCATTTCCTAGGCTTTCCGGCGGGCGAGGCATTCACCGCCGAGCTGCGTGTTCAGGGCAATTTCCGGACGCTCTACGATCAAGCGGGGATCATGGTGCGCATCGATGCGCATCATTGGGTCAAGGCGGGAGTTGAACTGTCAGATGGCCGCGCCATGCTCGCGAGCGTGCTGACTATCGGGCAGTCAGACTGGGCGACGGCGCCCTATGAACATGACCCCAACGACTTTTGGGTCCGCGCAACCGTTGGCAACGGAGTCCTCCGTCTACAACTTTCGGCCGACGGCAAGTTTTGGCCGCTCATGCGGCTGGCAGCTTTCCCGAAGGCAAGCTCCTACCTTGTGGGACCGATGGCCTGCACGCCAGAACGGGCGGGGTTAGAAGTCGTGTTCTCGAAGCTTCGTTTGAGTCCGCCCCTCGGAAAAGAGCTGCACGACTTGAGCTGACCATTTGCTTCGAAGGGAAAGTGCCTCCTTGGCCGATGGATGCTGGTCCTGTGCGGCAGGGGTGTTAATAGGTACACGGCCTAGTCAGTCCGGGTTCTCAAAACCGGCACAACCGTCTGCTCCAACGCTCGAACCGCACATTGCATATTGTGAGTACACATCCGGAGGCGCGGGATCTCGTGGAGAAAAGAAAGGTCGATAGCAAGTTTTGGTCTCCAACCGCGACGTGCTTCTGGCGCCCGGGCCAAGCCACCATCTGGCCCGATATAACGAGACGGTCGCGCCCGCAGTTCTTGGCAGCATGGAGCGCGCGGTCGGCGCCGCGACAGGGAGCCGCAGTCCAGCGCGCCCGGCGCGGGCGTGTTTGTAGCGCCGCCGCCCCAGGGCACGCAGCCGGCCTGTATCCGCGCGCAATTGCTTGGCCGGATCGGAGGCTTGCGTTGGGTCAATCGTTAGGATTGCTTTTTCTTGCAATTAATGGTTGAAATTACAGCTTTTCAGGGGAGCTGATTTTGCTTCAACTGGAGGCATATCTCGGCCAGTCCGAGGTGCTTCGCTTGGTCGAGGAAAACCTGGGTGCCGGTGTCTGGCGCTGTGACCCAGCGGGGCAGATGCAGTGGTCGCGTGGCTTTTTCGGGCTGCTCGGATTGGATCCGCACGTGATTGTCCCGTCTTTTGCGGAGATCCAACGGCGAATTCATCCGGACGACCGCCGTTCGAGTCGCGATCCCAGCGAGATGATGACCGATCGGTCGCCGCTCGACGGGGAATTTCGCATTATTCGCCCCAATGGCGCACTGCGCTGGCTTCACAGTCGCACGGAGGTGCTGCTGGACAGCGCGGGAGAGCCGGAATGTATCCTGGGTGTCGCACTGGACATCACGGCGCAGCGTCGACTGCTCCAGACGGTGCGAATTGACGCCGAACGCTACAGCGCTCTGGCTCAGGTGGCAGACGGTTTGCTGTGGATTGGTAGCTCCGACGGTCGGATCACGGCGCTGCCGAACGGCGAGAAGAGACCGGAAGCCCAGCGGCTCTTTGGCAAAGCTTGGGTTGATCTCCTTCACGAGGAAGAGCGCGAGGCTGCGCTGAGTAGCTGGGCGGCGTCTGTCGAGACGGCACGTCCTTACAGCGTCGAGCATCGGCTGCGGCAGCCCGACGACACATATCGTTGGCATCGATGTACGGCCGTGCCTGTCACCAATGGAGATGGCAGCATCCGGGAATGGATGGGGATCTCCGTTGACGTGCATCACGAAAAACTGTCCGTCCAGCACGCGACAACATCGCGATTGACCGGCGCCCAGTTGCGCGCCGCGCGCGGCATCCTGAATTGGTCGGTAAAGCAATTGGCAGCGCGTACCGGGATCTCTGCCGCCATCATCCGTCGACTTGAGGAGTACAACGACGCTCCGCTAATGCCTCATGGCGCGATGGAGATTCTCCATCGTGTATTTTCTGATGCGGGCGTCGAGTTCTTGTTTCCGCTTGTCGGCAAGCCTGGTGTCCGGCCGCGGTAACCAGACAGGTTGTCGTACTCCAGAACCGCATTTCCGAACGTCTCGAAGGATTGTCGTGGGATCAGTTTTTAGGCTGGTAAGGCATCCAATGACTAAGCAAACGGAAAAATTTGCGAAGTGCGGGCAATCCCGGGCTCAGCCTCAGTTTCGCGGTACCGCAGCGGCCGAAATTTTGCTCGCAGGAGGGTGATGAAGGTCAATTTTTCCTTAACGCCGAAATAAGCAATTGTCGTCACCATCGTCCACACACTGAAGTAGAAGATATGGATCGTATGGTACAAAGGTAGTTCACGGAGCCGACGACTGATCCGGTCGGCATCCGGCGACAACCCGTCGTCGGCTGCGGGCGCTCATGCACATCACATTCAAATTCTTTCTTTCCCCGTTTTTTGCATCGGGTTCGATGACCCGCGGAGCATTGCCATGCCGTTCAAGTTCAAATTACGTATTCGCGGCCGGCTGATTTCGGGATTTCTTGCAGTATGCGCGATCATCGCGCTTTCAGTCGGATACACGGTGTTTGCGGTCGGCGGAATTTCAACGACCATCGATCGCATGGTGACCCTGCGCACGCCCGTCGCGCTCGCGAGCACGGAGCTGGTCGGCAAACTCTATTCCACGCTGGCAACGTTGCGCGGCTACCTCCTGACCGGAAATCCGCAAGGCAAGCTCGATCGAGCTGCGATGTGGAAGGAAATGGACGCCACGGTCGCCGGCCTCGACGAGAAAGCGGCGCAATTTACCAACCCCGAGAACACCCGAAAGTGGACCGAAGCCAAGGCGCTGCTCGCGGAGTTCCGTGCCGCCCAAGACAAAGCCGAAGCCGTCGCGTTTTCTGCCGACGCATACCCCGCGACAAAGCTGCTGGTGACCGAAGTCGGTCCGCGCGCTGAAGCGATCTTTTCTCAGATCACAGGGATGATCAACGAGGAGGAAGGGCTGGAGGCGACGGCTGACCGAAAGAGATTGCTGAAAGCCATGGCGGACGCGCGAGGCAACTTTGCCGCGGCCACTGCTCAACTTCGCATGTATCTTTTGTCAGGCGAAGAGAAGGACAAGGAGAAGTTCTTCAAGCCGTGGGAACTCTTCGAAAAAGGCTATACAGGGGTCAACGCGAAGAAGGACCTGCTCACACCGTCTCAGCTGGCCTCATTCGAGAAGATCACGAAGGCGCGCAGCGAACTTGGTCCGCTGCGCGAGAAGATATTTTCTCTCCGAGAGTCTCCTGACTGGAATGCTCCCGTGCGAATTCTCGTCACGGAGGCGGCGCCGCGGGCGGCGAAGATTCTCGACCTCCTAGACGGGCCGAAGGGTGCCGACGGCACTCGCTCCGGAGGCATCAAGACGGATCAGAAGAGGATGCTTGCCGAGGAAGGGCACCAGATGCAGGCGAGCATATCTTTCCTGAGGCTGGTGCTGTGGGGCTTGCTCGCGGCAGGACTTGGTCTCGGCGCCGCGATTGCGCTGCTTACCGCCCGCGCGATCGCGCGTCCGATCCAGGGGATGACCGCCGCCATGCGCAGGCTCGCGGGAGGCGAAACTTCCACCGCGATCCCGGGCGTCGGCCGCGCCGACGAGGTCGGCGAGATCGCCGAGGCGGTTCAGGTCTTCAAGGACAACATGATCGAAGCCAACCGGCTTCGTGCCGAACAGGCCGCATCGGCGGTGCGTGCCGCCGCCCAGCGCAAGGCCGACATGCACCAGCTCGCGGGCCGGTTCGATGACGCCGTCGGCGAGATCATCGAGACGCTGTCGTCGTCCTCAACCGAGCTAGAAGCGGCGGCCAAGACCCTGAGCAGGACGGCGGAAAGCACCCAGGAGCTCTCCGGCGCGGTCGCTGCCGCGTCCGAGGAGGCGTCGACCAACGTTCAATCGGTGGCCTCCGCCACCGAAGAGATGTCCTCGTCGGTCGCCGAAATCAGCCGTCAGGTGCAGGAAGCGGCCCGGATTGCCGGCGCGGCGGTGGACCAGGCACAGAAAACCAACGATCGTGTCAACAAGCTGTCGCAGGCAGCAACCCGCATCGGGAATGTAGTCGAGCTCATCAACACGATCGCAGGACAGACCAACCTTTTGGCCCTGAACGCAACAATCGAAGCGGCGCGGGCCGGCGAGGCCGGACGCGGCTTTGCCGTCGTTGCTTCGGAGGTCAAGGCACTGGCCGAACAAACGGCGAAGGCGACCGGAGAGATCAGCCACCAGATCAACGATATCCAGGACGCCACCCAGGAGTCAGTCGTCGCGATCAAGGAAATCAGCGGGACGATCGCCCGGATCTCCGAAATCTCCTCAGCGATTGCGGCCGCGGTGGAGGAGCAGGGAGTGGCCACGCAGGAAATATCCTGCAACGTCCAGCAGGCCGCGCAAGGCACCCACGAGGTCGCCTCCAATATAACCGAGGTGCAGCAGGGGGCCACGGAAACCGGGTCGGCCTCGAGTCAGGTACTTGCCTCGGCACAAACGCTGTCAAACGACAGCGCGCGCCTGAAGACAGAGGTCGAGAAGTTTTTAACCACCGTACGCGCAGCTTGAGGTGCATCTATGACCAGCACTACAAGATCAGAGGGTCACGCTGATGTGGTCGCCGCAATGACCCGTGACGGAGCGTCCAGATCGGCTGGCAACATCGTTCCGCTGCCATTCAGTCGTCAGCGATACCTGATTGTCCAGATCAGAACGGACTGTGCAGCGCTGCGACAGCAAGTTGCGATTGTCGCCAAATGCCTGACCGATCTCAACGGCCTGCTCGAACATGTCGAAGAAAGGTCGGTTCGTGAGGGGTTCCGGCTGAAGGTCGCGCAGTTGAGCGAGCTGCTCTCGCATCGGCTTCACGAGCTTTATGCCGCCGATCGTGCGCTGGAAGATCTGCGTGCTTACACCTGAGAAACTGTGACGCGATTTTCACCAATGCCGTAACCGCTACTGCGCAAAATGCCAGCCGTCCTGGGCGAAAATTGCTGACAAACGCCTAGATCCTCTCCGTGCTGGCGATATCGTGGTTCTGCGGCGATGTCGCGGGCGGTCGAGGCCCCACTTCTGAGCTCTGCCGTATTCGATCGCGGTCGCGAGCCCCGGCGCGCGAGCTCGGTCTCGAGGAAGTCGTTGGCGACGATCAGCGCCTTGACGGCCTCGCGGGCATCGCCGCCGCAGGCTGCGATCGCCTGGTCGGCAGCCAGCTCGAGGTCGCCCTCGGCGGGCGCAGCGAGGTAGGGCGCAGCGAGCATGGCCTATGGTCCCTATCCGTTCTAGGGGAGTCAAGCGGCCTTCCGCAGGCTTAATCTCCGTCCGACCGGGTTGGGGTAGGCTGCGCCCATGGACCAGATGATGGCGCGCCGACACCTTGTGGAAGCGGAGCGTCACGTTGTGCTGAGCGAGCGGCACCTCGCCCGGCAGCTCGCAATCGTGGAAGGGCTAGAACGGGCCGGACATCCGGCCCGGCGGGCCGGTTGCAACGAATGACCGGCAGACCGGCGCCAAGCCGCCCGACCTTCGGCTCCGGATAGATGCGTCAATGGGGCCGCGTGCGGAGCGCACTTCCGCATTCGAGGGTCAGGATGTCTCCGGCACCCAGCAGAATCGCCCTCTTCATCGACGGGGCCAACCTTTACGCCACGACCAAGACGCTCGGCTTCGATGTCGATCACAAGCGCCTTCTGAAGGGCTTTCAGGCGCGCGGCGCGCTGCTCCGCGCCTTCTACTATACGGCCGTCATCGAGGATCAGGAGTTCTCTTCGATCCGCCCGTTGGTCGATTGGCTCGACTACAACGGCTACACGGTCGTGACCAAGGCGACCAAGGAATTCGTCGACGCCACCGGACGACGCAAGGTCAAAGGCAACATGGATATCGAGCTCGCCGTCGATGCCATGGAGCTCGCCGGACAGGTGGACGAGATGATCCTGTTCTCCGGCGACGGTGATTTTCGACCTCTGGTCGCTGCGATGCAGCGGCGCGGCGTCCGTGTCGCCGTGGTCTCGACCATCGCCACCCAGCCGCCGATGAACTCCGCCGACAGGCAGACGTGTTCATCGATCTAGTGGAAGTGCAGGCGAAGATCGGTCGCGATCCGTCCGAGCGTCAACTGGCGCGCGAGCGCGGCGAGGCGCGGGGGCAATATGCTCAGCGCCAGACCTTCGCAAGGCCGCGCAACGACAACGACGAATTCGATCGCTGAATGTCGCGTCAGCGTCGTGGAGGCTCCGGCTGTCTGACCGGCTCACGCACCCGAGAAGGAACGCGGGCGTCCGATTTGTCGGGGATCGCCGTAAGCTGCTCGACGCCATCGCCGGCTTGCGCACTGAAGCGGGCGCACCAACGGCGCTATCCGGCTCTCCGCCGGGAGCCAACGAAGCCGCCAAGGACCTCGCCGAGCGGCGCCAAGTCACCTGATGTTCTCGGACCTTATCGGTTCAACGGCACTCTCCACGCGTATGGACCCGGAGGGCCTGCGCGAGGTCATTTCAGCCTATCAGACGTGAGTTTCCGATACTGTGGGCCGTTTCGAGGGCTTCGTCGCCAAATTCATGGGCGACGGCGTGCTGATTTATTTCCTCTCCGGCAGCGCATGAGGATGACGCCGAGCGTGCGGTTCGGGCCGGCTAATCGGTGCGGTTGCCGCACTCCCGGTGCCCGAGCCTGTACAGGTACGGGTTGGAATTGCCACAGGCCTTGTCGTCGTCGGAGATCTTGTCGGACCGAGATGTCGTTCCCGCCGCCCGGCTTCCAATTCTTAAGCGGCGGATGGAACGCTTTGCGGACACGCGTTCACTTCGATTTCCACGACGTCCTTCGGTCCCCGTCGAAGGCGGTAAAATATAAGTTCTTGTTCGAGCATCGGACAGCGGAACCTAACGACCGCGGTATCTGGCAATCGGCACAGTTCATCGATGAGGTCGCCAACGGTCATGATCGGAGGATCGGCCACTACCTTACGAATGATCTTACTCATCGCATCACTCCTCCCCTCGCTAACCACCGCCTCAATGATTCTGTTCCAAGCTACGCGACGGTGGTATGCCGGTACTCGGGCGATTAGCTTGTCGGATTTCGGACCGGCGTGACCGCAGATCATTTCCGATCGGGCCATGTATGAAGCGATATTCGATTTCGACGATGTTTCTTCTGCTGTTACCTGCTGCCGTTCTTCGCCTAGGTCTTCATCGACGAAAGCTGGTGCCGACGACTATGTCACAAGCTGTTCGGTATTAATGAGCTGCTCGCCCGTACTCGGGCCGCGCTGCGTCACCGCCTGCAGGTGCAACGCCAGGGACGACCGGAACACGTGCCGGCCGAAGCAGTCCGCAAAGCTTAACAGGCCTGAATCGCTGAAAAAGCCCTCCTCCTTTATGACCAGAGCACCAACCGCGGCGGACCGCGAAAGGTAAGCCAGGCTGTAAGCAGTCATCCGCAGGGGGCCGCGGATTGGCGCATGAAGAGGCATGCAGCAGCGTCAGATACTTTTCGAATGCCCGGGTGACTTCATCCGCTAAACATCGGCCGGTGCCCGGAGGGACCGTTGATCTTGGTCAGCGGTTCGGCATCTCGCCCTATCGCGAATTCGTGGTCCGGAGTTCTCCTTCTGGCCGGATTCATATTGCAACCTGTGCAAGACGTGGAGTCGCGTTGCATCCTTTTCCGAGATGTCCTACAGGCAGTCTCGCGAAGGAACGCTGAAGATGAACGACGACACGCCATTGAGCGATTTGCAGGGGCTCAGACTGATCCGGGCGTTCGGCCGGATACGCGATCAACAGAGGCGGAACGAACTGATCGAGTTTGCGGAAACGCTGGCCGCGGAAATCTGCGTGAGGCGAGATTCCAGCCCGCCCGGCTTGCATCGCGAGCTTGCTGCCGAGCAGCCGACCGATCCCGCCCGTTAGCGACCGGACGGTCTGTCGAGATGATGTCGCGCTCCAGTTCGATTCCCCTGTGCTCACGCTACAAGAAGCCCATGACCTTGGCTGCCAGTCGTGACGGCAAACGACCGCCGATCTGGCGCTGCTTCAAGTGCGAAGCCGCCGACTGATCGGGGCCGACGGAGCAGCATTTCGCAGAGCGCGAGCCGACGTCAGAGGAAGCAGGCGCTCATGGAACGACTGGAGAGCGGTACCGGACCGAACGAACGCGAAGGAAATCGAGCGACTGCTGGCGCAGATCGAGACCGCGCTGAACCCGCTCGAGCCCGGAGATGCCACCGCTCCGGGCGAGGAATGATTCCGGCTCGTGCCTCTCACAGCTGCTCAGGTTGTCCGGCACCTCACCATCTCCGGAGCAGCCTGGCGTCGCTAAAGCCGCCGGACGACGGGTCGCCGGTCCGGGGGCGCTCCGAACTCTTGGTGCAATGGCGGAGGTCGGATGAATCTCGGGCGCACCATTTTTCCGCCATTCAGTATAAAACCGCGAGCCATTGCAGAGCTCTCGTGGGCCATCCGGTCGCGATCGGCATCTGCGGCGGAGTTGTCGCCGACGCCTCAGCGGATAGCAGCCTGCCGCTCCGCTCCGTGTCGCCTTGGCGCCACTTCGACCGCCGAAGCCAAAAGGCTCGGCTGCAGCAGGACGATGAACTCTTCGAGCGATACCGGCGGAGAGAAAATATAACCTTGCGCCATGGTCGCGCCGTTTTCGGCCGCGAACCGAAGGTCTTCGGCGGTTTCGATTCCCTCTACGACGGTTTCGAACCCCAATTCGTCCGCAAGTCCGAGCGCCAGGCGAAGGATCGTCTGCTTCTCGCGGTCTTCCGCGACACCCGCGACGAGCGTGCGATCGAGCTTCACGGCGTCGAAGGGGAGCCTCGCCATCGTCGAAAGATTCGAATAGCCGGCTCCGAAATCATCCATTGCGAAGCGTATGCCCAACTGCCTGAGCAGGCTTATCCTCTCGCGCACGACATCAGGATTGCGCATCGCGACCGACTCTGTGACCTCGATCTCAAGGTGTGACGGCGGGAAGTCGGCCTTGCGAACGGTCGTGACGATATCCTTGATGAACAGCGGGTCCTCGATTTCCGTCGCTGCGACATTTACGGCAAGCACGAGGTTTGAGCCGGCCCGGATCAAGCCCCCGATTTCAGCGAGCGCGCGCCTCAGCACAAAGCGGTCGATCTCCATGATGAGGCCAATCTCTTCCGCGATCTTGATGAAGCGCTGAGGAGGAATGTTGCCCTCCTTCGGATGATGCCAGCGCGCCAGCGCCTCCACCCCCACGATGCGGCCATCCGCACAGGACACCTTGGGCTGGTAATGGACGACGAGCTCTTCATTGCGGATCGCCAAGGCGAGATCGGTTTCGAGCGCATGCCGGGCACGCGCGACCTCTGAGAGATCCGGAGTGAAGAAAGCGTGGGTATTGCGTCCCGAGCTCTTCGCGACGTACATCGCAAGGTCGGCGCGGATCAGGAGATCGTCATAGGTCGTGCCGTGGGTGGGACAGATCGCAATGCCGATGCTGACGCCGATGGTCGCATGATTGCTCTGGAGCTTGAAGGGAACCTGCAGCGTCTCGGTCATCCTACGGGCACAGAGGCTCGCGGCCTCGACCGTCTTCACCCCGGCAATGATGGCGACGAACTCGTCGCCCCCGACCCGGGCGAGCAGGCTTTTGCCGGCAGCGACCTTGGACGTCAGCAAATTGCTCAAGCGCTCGGCCACCATCCTGAGCAGCTCGTCGCCAGCCTTGTGCCCGAAAGTGTCGTTGATGGATTTGAAGCCATCGAGGTCGAGGAAGAACAGCGCTCCGCCTTCTTCAGCGTCGATGAGCGCCGGCGCATCGAGGCGCATCTTCTCCCGATTGGGAATGCGGCTCACCGTATCGTAAAAAGCGAGCTGACGAATTCTTCGCGTGCTGGCCCGCAAATGCGTCAGCATTCGCTCGAATGCGAGGCCGAGGCCGCGAACCTCGCCGATGCCCGTTGCGCGGAACGGAACATCGAGATTGCCTCCTGCGATTTCCTGGGCGGTCTTGGCGAGCGCCGAAAGTCCTTTCGTGAGGTGCCTTACGGCGGCCAATAGCGCGACGACCAAGGCACCGAGCGCCAGCGCCGCTGATGCCAAGAACTGCCACATCAGCGAACGGGTATGGGCTGCGCCGATCTGGAACATCTGATCGCGTGTCGTCGTCACGAGCGATGCGCGCGCGAACGTACACACCTTGAGCGTCGCCTCATATTCGACACAGCGCGCGACGTAGTTGCCGTCGTCCGAGCGCTGCAGCCCGCCCAAACGCGTGCTGGCGCTCCTGAATTTCACCCCTTCAGGCCCCGCGGAAGATACGATCTCGTTGTCACCCGTGATGATGACCACGCCGGCATTAGCCAGCGAAGTGAAGTTCTCGAGAGTACGCTCCGTGCGCCCGAGCGGTCGGATGGCGACAAGCGCGCCGATGAGGTCGCCGAAGTCGTCGAACACGGGCTCGATTGCGGTGTGCGCTATAGTGCGGCGCTGCGGCAGGCCAAGCGCTGACAATTCACGCGATTTGAGTTCATAGGTGCCTTCCTGTCCCCGCGGGTGCGAGCGGCTATTGTGTTTGAGGATCGCCCTGAGATTGACAGAGAGGTCGGTCCCCTCGATCGCCCCGTTCAGAGCGAGGAGGTCGAGGGGCGTGTTGGCACCGAGCACGCGGCCGGTTTCGTCGAAGGCGATCAGCCTTTCGAAGCCGGAGGTCGAAGCAACGATGCTAAGCAGCTCGCGGATCGTCACATCGTTGTTCGAGGCGACCGCCTTGGCGACATCGGCGCGCCGAGCGATTTGACGCAGGCGTGATGCGGTTTCCGCGCCAAGGACCTCGATTCGCGCTCGCGCCAACTGCGCCTCGCCGTCGAGGCGATGAGCGAGCTGGTCTTCTGAGAGTTCACCCAGTGCCGCAGCCTGGTGCCTTAGCTGCTGCTGCAGGCGTAGCGCCGTCACGCCACCGATGAGGCCGAGCCCGAGCACGCCGGTTGCGAGCACGACGGCAACAAGGCGCATGGCGATAGACGAGGGGAAGCCTGGAACCCCGGACGGAACGGCCCAACGACGCCAGCGGGGCGGCGCCGTCGATGCCTTCGCGATATCGGTGTCAGTCGCCACCTTGCCAGCACCCTGAAACTTTGCGGGGACCGATCAATGTCGCTCGCTGGGGCCCCCACTCACTTGTCTTCCCGGCGCCGAATTTAGGCCAGCGAAACCGTCTAAATCGTTCATTTGTCGTGTATTTGTGGCCAGTTAATTACCAAGTGGTTTTTCGAAACCATCAGATTGTGTGCTTTTACTTTCTGTTCGCCACACCGATGCTTCCGAGAGGTGCGGCGTTGCGACAACAGAAGCTTTAGGTTTCTTTGCCAGAGTGTGCACCTCTCGGTTGGAAGGGGGTTGCAATGGCATTTTCGAGGATAATGGCAGCCCTTTTGGGCCTTTGCCTTGCGGTGGTGAATGCCGCTGGCGCCGAGACACGCAAGCTCGACATCGTCGGAACCGGAGACGGCATCGATGTCCTACGCGCCATCGCCGCGAGCTTCATGCAGCAGGAAGGAGCGGCACAGGTTGAGGTGCCACCGAGCATCGGTTCTGGCGGAGGCATCGCGGCTGTGGGGTCCGGTAAGGCGATCTTAGGGCGCGTCGCCCGGCGCCTGACCGACGCCGAAGCGGCTTCCGGCATCGTCTACAAGGCGATCGCCCGCCTGCCGTCAGCTTTCATCGTCCATCCCGGCTGCGGCGTGAGTGCCGTCACAAGCGCTCAGCTCGTTGCGATCTATTCGGGCCGCCTTGCGAATTGGAAGGAGCTGGGCGGCGCCGATATGCGCATCCGCGTCGTGCGGCGCGAGGACCAGGACAGCACTCTCACCGTGCTACGGGCCAGCATGCCGGGCTGGCATGATCTCGAGATCACCGAGAAATCGAAGATCGCGACGACCACACAGGAAGCGATCGAGACGGTTCGCGAAGTTCAAGGCGCGATCGGCTTCGGTCCTTTCTCGCGGCCGTTGGAACAGGGGCTCACGGTGCTTCGCGTGGACGGCCACTACCCGACGGACTCCGATTATCCCTCGAGCGTGGTGCTGGCGCTGATCTATCTAAATACGTTGCAGGATCCGGACGCCCTGGCCTTTCTACGCTTTGCCGACGCGCAGAAGGCAGCCGACGTCATCACCAGCCTCGGTAGTCTGCCCGTCAAGCCGTGAGGCGCCGGGGTTCGGCGGCAGCGGGCGCTGCTGAACTCGGCATCGGCTCACAGATCGGGGCGATGAGGCTCCCGGCTTCGCCATAGACGGGTGACTTTGTCTATCAGCGATGGGGTTTGAGAGCTCGGCAGGAAAGGATCGGCGTAGCATTGCGCATTGGCCGAGCGCGCCTTGTTCTTCACGATCTCGACGAGACCGACGGGGCCGGCGACGTAGACCGTATCCTCCAGCCCAAGCAGGGGCAGGTAGTGCGATGGGCGCCCGGGCCGGATCGGCAGGGTAGACCCGATCTCCGTCGTCGCAATGACCTCGCGAACACCGTCGTCGATCAGCCACTGCAACGAGGGAAGCATATAGAGATTATCCACATCCCGGCTGCCGGCAACGACCGCCATCTCGCGGTTGCGCTGGCTCGAGCGCGCCGAGCGGGCGAGCGCCCAGATCGGGGCCCAGCCTGCTCCGCCGGCGACCAGCACCAGCGGCCCCTGGCCCTGTCGTAGATATGCTTGTCCGAAGGGACCTTGCACATGCGCCGCATGGCCGGGCCTGATGGCTTTGCCGAGTTGCCCCGACACGGTGCCGTCGGGCAGGCGCCGGATGTGGAAGACGAGTTCGACTTGCTTGAAGGAACCATCGAGCCTGAAGGTCGGGCTGTACTCGCGCGCAGGATAGCCGGAAAACTTGACGCGCACATATTGGCCCGGCCGAAACTCAAGCGGCGCTGAGGTCGTCAGCACGACTTCGGCGATCTCCGGCGAGAGCTGGTTGATCTCGGTGACGGTGCCCGCCCGCTTCACCGGTAGCGGCAATTCTTCGAATTCGATCTCAGCATCGCCTGCGACCGTTGCCTGGCAGGCGAGCACAGTGCGACCATGGGCCGAGCCGCCGTCATCGACCGAGCCCGAAACGACCGTCACCCGGCAGCTCTGACATTGCCCCGATCTGCAGTCGTGTGGAACGAGAATCGAGCCGCCGAGCGCCGCGTCGATGAGGCTTTCGCCGGCGCGGGCTTCGACGGGCTTGCCGTTGATGACGAGCCGACAATGCCTCTTCATCGCGAGGCCTCTAGGCGCTGCGAATGTCGGCGAGCAGGCCACTGCTCGCCGACCCAGAATGCCATGCGCGGGTGAGGGCGCCCCCAGGCTTCAGCAGAGCCGCGCCGTAGGAGCCTCCGGTAGAGCCCTTCGCCCGTCATGAGACGCCTATTTCTGCGACACGACACGCACGGGACGGTTATGGCTCGCATGCCGCGTCTGTGCATGGTCGAAGACAGCGACCCACATGTAGAGATCGCGGCCTGGCACGAAGGCTTTATCATATCTGCCATCGCTTTTCATGTTGCGCGTCAGCTCGAGCGTCCAATGTCCGTTGCTCCATTTTGAAACCCCGGAGACATTGGCCCGCTCTCCTTCGTTGTCGCCAGCAATAATCACGCCGGGCAGGATCGTGCCAACGGGAATCTTCGCGTCGGCCTCTGCAGTGTAGGGTTCGCTCTCCCAGTCGAACATGTACCAGCGGCCGTTCTCGTCGTCGCTGCTGTCGGGATCAAGATCGAATTTGCCGAGGGCTGCGACTTGCGCCTTCAAGTCCTTGGGAAGCCGCAGAACCGTGACGGGCCCTTTGTCGTCCCGGTGGATGAACTTGAAGTTATACGAATAAAGAGAGCGGCCAGGCTTATTCCAATAACCGCCCTGATAGCGGGCATCGTAATTCTGCTCGTCCAGGGTCGGAGCGTAGGGCGGGCCGATATATTGGCTGTCGACACGCCCGAGCATGCCCCCGCGCGACGCCTTCCACTGCCACATGTCTATGTAGCTGCCATCCGTCGTGAAGTGGAAGCCCCGGCCATTGATCGGCATCGGTTTGCCGGGCAGCGGGTTGGCGCCGAGACCCGTCGCGCCTGCACCGCCGAGCGATGGATTGTCCGAGAAAATGACCGCCAGTTTATCCTCGTAGAAGTCGGCGGCGTCTTGCAGACCCGCACGCTCGTCGAGGGCGTGCCAGCCATCCTCCTGCTTGATAATTGGAACGCGACGGAGGGAGCGCGTGGGATCCTGCCAGCGGAAGGCAAAATAGATCTTCTGCCCATCGTGCAGGGCGCGCACCTCAACGAGCGATTCGCCCGATCCGCCGAGATTGGCGCCTTGCTGCGTCCGAATGAAGACCGGGGCCGCGCGCGACCAGGCGGGATCGCCCATGGCGCCGTCGAGCTTGGGCGCGGCGCTCACCCGCGCGATGACGAGCGTATCGCACGTCGCCCAGTCGAGCCCAGCGACGCCGCACGCGACTGCTACCCCGATTGCAGCCGCACCGAGAAGAGGCCTCGGCCGCACGGCCTTCGTGATCGCGAGCGGCGTCGGCCGAAACACGCGGAAAATCTGCTGCCAGCCGCCATAGAGATAATGCGCGGCGACATGCGCGAAGATATAGGCGAGCCCGACGAAGGCGGCGGTCGAGTGGAGATAAGCCCACCAGCCGCCATAGCCGAGATACATCATGACGCCCGTCCCCGTGAGGAAGATCACGAGCGCATAGACGAACCAGTGCAGGAAGACGTTGACGGCTCCCCACTTGAGGCGAGCCGGGGCGCGCATCGCGAGGATCCGCGTCTTCTTGGGGCTGTTACGCTCGACGAGGCCGCTGCGCGCGAGGTAGGCGACGTAGGCCGACCCGCAGAAGAAGACGGCGAGCCCCGCGAGGAAATGCCAGGAAAAGATCTCGCCCTGCGGCAGGACCGGAGCGAGCCATTTCGAGAAGGGGGCGTGCAGCGCGTCCGCTGCGATGCGTATGCCGGTAACGAGGCATATGACGAACGCGATCGCGATCGCCCAATGGAGGATTATCGTCCCGACATCGGTGCGTGGCGGACTTTCTCGAGTCTTTGTCTGAGCGAGGCGTCTCTCGGTCAAGGCATCGGCGTTCGTTCGAGCGGTGACATCGTTCATGGCATAAAGCTTACCCACGGTAAACCAGCAGTTGTGCCAGAAAGGCCGCGAAGCATGGGATTGGTGAGATGGGCGGCAACGGTCACTATCCCCCATAAATGCGGTCGGCCAAGGTGCCGCCCTCGGGGCATACGCCAGGTTCGAAGTCAGGTCTCTAATCCTGCTTAGCTGTGGTGCTGGGCAGCTCAGAGCGCGATGAGCTGCAAACACAGCTCACATGCGCTGGCCGGTGCCCGTCCTGCAGTGCCAAAGACCAGCTTCAGACGCCCCTCCAGCGCCCGCCGCAGTAGGGACCGATTCGGCCAACCTTTGAAAGTCCGACTGCTGTTTTAATCCGGGAACAAGCAGAAGGCGGAAATAGGACCAGTGAAGTCCGTTACGCGGCGCTGTAGGCGATTTTGATCCCACAGCTCATGAATGTGTGGGGACGCGAGTTAAGACTACGGGCGACGGATGGACCCAGTTGCCGGCGCGCGCTATTCGCTGCGCCCGAGGAATCGTCAGCGCCGTGCCGCCGCTCGATTTCAAGTCCGGTCGGCGTCCACACGGGTGAAGTCGAGATGATGGGCGACGATGTGGGTGGCATCGCTGTGCAGATCGCAGCACGGGTAGCTCAGCATGCGAATGCGAGCGAAGTGCTGGCCGAGCAGAAGTAAAGGATCTAGCGGCAGGTGCCGGCCTCAACTTCGTCGACCAAGGACGGGCCGAGCGTAAGGGTCTCTCGCCGAGACCATGCGCCTATTCGCTCCCGCGAGCAGTTTGCAACGGCTTCAACAGTGCGCTATTCGCTCTAGCATGTAGTATCGAGTCGAACAAACTATCGAATCGAGAGCGGAAAGTTCGTGCCTGTCAGCCGTAACATACTCATTCTTCTTGTCGGAGCTCTGATCGTCGTAGTCGGCGTGCTCAGCTACGAGCTTTACCAGAGCAAAAAACAGCCGGAAGGTCTTCAAATCAATGTCGGTCCGAACGGACTTAAGATCGAGGGTAAATAGTGCGACGGCGCAGACAGCCGAAATAGCTGCCCAGCGCGGCTAACCAAAAGGTCGCTCAATACTGCGATAGGATGTTCAAGGGAGTGAAGCCCGCTGAACTCCCCGTCAACAGCCCATGATTTTTGAACGTACGCTCAATCTTAAGACGGCAGCCTCATTCGGAATAACATTTCCGGACCGCCTCATCGCAAGGGCCAACAAACTTATCGAGTGAGTCCGCTCCTGATGCTGTGGACGGCTCCTCCACGGGCAATCATGCCGGTGTGTTTACGGGTGCACGACCTACTCGCGCTTCAGTCCGCATAACTGCTAGATCTCTTCGATCAGCTCAGAAGGTTGACAGATTTTTTCAGCCGTCGCACGCCTTGAAAGCGGACGGGCAACACCTCGGGTCGTAGCCGGTCGCGACAACAAAGGCGACGCGACGGCGCACCAGTTCGTCAGGGAGCGGCAGGTTTTTTTCCCCGCAAACCGATGAAGATCCGATCGCACTCGCAAAGCCACATCCTCGAACTCGATGACGGCACGAAGTGGCAGATCTTCCCGGGCGATCTCGACCGCACGCTGGGCTGGAACCGAAACCGAGCTGACGCGGTCGAGAGCGACGACGAGGTGGCCTCCTACAACTGATTGGCGGCGTTGCGAAAGTCCACGTGAGACCTGCCTGTCAACCGGCGTCCAAATTTGACCCCTCGTCGGCGTCCAATTTTGACCCCTTCGTGCGGCGGGGGGTGACGGTAGCGCTCGTCTCGTCGGAGCTGGCCGGGATAGCGGAGGCGAGACGAGCGCGGGTGATATGATCGTCGTCTCGGCTTTTGAATCGCCAGCTGTCGTTGCCGGTCTCGACGATGTCGCAGTGATGGGTCAGCCGATCGAGCAGCGCGGTGGTCATCTTGGCGTCCCCGAACACACTGGGCCACTCGCCGAAGGCAAGGTTGGTCGTGACGATTACGGATGCCCGCTCATAGAGCCGGCTGACGAGGTGGAACAGAANCTGGCCACCGGACTGGGCGAAGGGCAGATATCCGAGCTCGTCCAGGACGATGAAGTCCATCCGGGTCAGATGCTCGGCAAGCCGGCCCTGCCGTCCGTTGCGGGTCTCGGTCTCCAGACG
>NZ_KB902784.1:0-144031 GCF_000379585.1 Bradyrhizobium sp. WSM2793
GTCGGCTCCCGGGAGATCACGGCATAAGCCGTCCAACCACCGCGCAGGGAAGGCCGAGTGATCGGCACCACCTGTATGCTGCTGTGCGGTTCTTCCTGCGTGTGCATTTCGCGCAGCGGACCGCGGGTGCGAGCCAGCACCCGGCCTTCCCTGCGCCCTCTTGGCTTTAGAGGGTAGCGAGACCAAGCAAAGCTCGGGCGAATTGCGCCGCGAGGCCGAAGAGGCGTGTCTGCGAGCTGAGCTACGTGCCACAAACTCGATCTCGTAGGGTGGGCAAAGCGCAGCGTGCCCACGCCTTGTCGCTTATGGACGGAGATCGTGGGCACGGCGCTATGCGCCTTTGCCCACCCTACGGCACCGCCGCTGGGATGTGCACTGGAGCATCGCAATGACATGTGGAGACAGCGTGCGCCCGCTCCGCTCTCGTGCCCCGGACGCAGCGCAGCGTGCCCACGCCTTTTGCTTATGGAGGGAGATCGTGGGCACGGCGCTAT
The DNA here is from genome assembly GCF_000379585.1 of Bradyrhizobium sp. WSM2793. NCBI lineage: Bacteria > Pseudomonadati > Pseudomonadota > Alphaproteobacteria > Hyphomicrobiales > Nitrobacteraceae > Bradyrhizobium > Bradyrhizobium sp. WSM2793. Next base: position 495 of record NZ_KB902784.1, read on the forward strand.
GCGCCTTTGCCCACCCTACGGCACTGCCGCTGGGATCTGCATTGGAGCATCGCAATGACATGTGGAGACAGCGTGCGCCTCACTCCGCTCTCATGCCCCGGACGCAGCGCGGCGTCCCCGGCGATGCGAAGCATCGTCCGGTGCGGTGCACTGCAGAGCCGGAGCCCATCCATCCGCGTCGTACCGTGTCGCCATCTGGATCCGAGCTATGCGCAGCAGCGGCAAGACGCGCTGCGGCTTGTCCGGGACACGGCTAAATATTCGGCAATCGCGCCCTCCGGCGCCGATGGACTTGCCCGCTTCAATCCGGTTCAATGGCCAATCGAGCTTTCAGGCGACAATGATGTCGAGATATCTGCTGGTCCTGCTGCTGCTGGCGTCACCGGCGGCCGCGCAAGTCAAGTTGGCGCCGAAGACCGCGCCCGGACATCCCGATCCCTGTGCCCCGATCGGGCGTACCGCGGACGGCAAGCTGGTCTACTCCATGAAATGCGAGACCCTGCCGGCACCGCCTCCGACGCCGCGGGCGGAACTGAAGGAAGCCCCTCCGCCGGCCGCCGAGCCGGAACCGGAGACGCGGCGGAGCGGCATTTTCGGCTGGTCCTACGACCGCAGGTGATGCGTCCGCGCCCCTTGCGCGAAACTGTCGGGAGTGCTCTTTGCTTGAAAATTATCCGTGGGGCCACCGGCCCCGATCCAGAGAGATGAGATGAGCAAACTCGTTATCCGTGCCGGCGACTTCACCTTCGATGCCCGTTTCGAGGAGCAACTGGCACCCAAGACCGTCGCCGCCTTCCGCAAGGCACTGCCGTTCGAAAGCCACATCATCCATGTGCGCTGGAGCGGCGAAGGCGTGTGGATGCCGCTCGGCGATCTCGATTTCGGCGTCGGCTACGAGAACCACACCAGCTATCCCGCGCCGGGCCAGATCATCCTCTATCCCGGCGGCATCAGCGAGACCGAGATCCTGCTGGCCTATGGCGGTGTTCACTTCGCCAGCAAGATGGGCCAGCTCGCCGGCAACCACTTCATCACGCTGACCTCGGGCCTGGAGAATCTGGCGACGCTGGGCAAGAGCGTGCTGTGGAAGGGCGCGCTGCCGATCCGCTTCGAGGAAGTCTGAGTGGCTGACACACGCTACCCGCGCGATCTCCGCGGTTACGGCCGCAACCCGCCGCACCCCGAGTGGCCCGGCAACGCGCGAGTCGCGGTGCAGTTCGTCGTCAATTTCGAGGAAGGCGGCGAGAACAACATCCTGCACGGCGACCGCGCCTCGGAAGCGTTCCTGTCCGACGTGCTCGGCGCGCAGCCCTGGCCGGGCCAGCGCCACGCCAATATCGAATCGATGTTCGAATATGGCTCGCGCGCCGGCTTCTGGCGGCTGTGGCGGATGTTCACCGCACGCAACTGGCCGACCACCGTGTTCGGTGTCGCCACCGCGCTGAAGCGCAACCCCGAAATCGTCGCCGCCATGAAGGAGGCGGGCTGGGATATCGCCAGCCACAGCCTGAAATGGATCGAGCACAAGGACATGACCGAGACGCAGGAGCGCGCCGAGATCGCGGAAGCGATCCGCGTCCACACTGAGGCCACCGGCTCGCGGCCGCTCGGCTGGTACACCGGGCGGTCCTCGATCAACACCAACCGTTTGCTGATGGAGGAGAGCGGCTTCCTCTATCTCTGCGACTCCTATGCCGACGATCTGCCCTATTGGGTCAAGAGCGCGGGCGGCAAGCAGCTCATCATTCCCTATACGCTAGACGCCAACGACATGCGCTTCATCAACCCGCAAGGCTTTGCCGAGGGCGAGCAGTTCTTCACCTATCTGAAGGACGCCTTCGACGTGCTCTATGCGGAGGGCGAAACCGCGCCGAAGATGATGTCGGTAGGTCTGCACTGCCGTCTCGCCGGCCGGCCCGGCCGCGCTGCGGGCCTGATGCGCTTCCTCGATTATATCGGCAAGCACGAACGCGTCTGGGTGCCGACGCGTTTGCAGATCGCCCAGCACTGGCACGACAAGCATGCTCATCTTGCGGCCGACGCATTCGAGATCGGTTGAAGGACGATGTCGCAGATCTCGCTCGCCGATCTCAATGCCGCAAGCAAGGCCGACTTCGTCGCGGCGCTCGCCAATGTCGTCGAATATTCGCCGTGGATCGCCGAGCAGCTCGCCGACAAGCGGCCGTTCGCCGGCGTCAACCAGTTGCACGCAGCGCTGATGGCGGCGATCCAGAGTGCCGAACCCGACGCGCAACTGACGCTGATCCGGGCGCATCCCGATCTCGCCAGCAAGACCCAGCGCGCGGCGGGGCTGACGGCGGAATCGACCGACGAGCAGAACAGCGCCGGCCTCGACCGGTTGTCGGATGCGGAATACGCGGCGTTCGAGCGCGTCAACAGCGCCTATCGGGACAAGTTCGGTTTCCCCTATATCGTCTGCGTGCGTCGTCACACCCGGGATTCCGTGCTGCGCGACTTCGAGACGCGATTACGCAATATCGCCAAGACCGAGACGCGGCGCGCGATCGAGGAGATCGGCCGCATCTCCGCGCTGCGGCTGGATCAGCTCGTCATGGCCGACGACAGGCTGAAGGTGCACGGCCGGCTCTCGACTCATGTGCTGGACAACCACGTCGGCAAGCCGGCGTCCGGTATCCCGGTCGAGCTCGTCGAGCTCGCGAGTCTCGGCGAGAGCCGTGTAATCGCGCGCGCGGTCACCAATGCGGACGGCCGCACCGATCAGCCGCTGATCGGCGGCCGTCCGCTGCCGATCGGCCGCTATGAGCTCAAATTCAGCATTGCCAGATACTACGCCGAGCGCAACGTGCCGCTGTCGGATCCGCCGTTCCTCGACGAGATCCCGCTGCGCTTTGCCGTCAGCGAGCCAGAGGGGCACTATCACGTGCCGCTGTTGGTCACGCCATGGAGCTATTCGACCTATCGCGGCAGCTAAATGCAAGGCGCGCTCTTCACCTCGCCCCGCTTGCGGGGCGAGGGAGAACGGCGTCGCCGTGGTCGAGCTATCGTGTCCCGGTGGAGTCGCCAAACTTGTCGAGCAGCGCCGGAAACAGCCGGTCCGGCTTGAACGGTGGCGCGGTGAAGCGGATGCCGGTGGCATTCGCGATCGCGTTGCCGAGCGCGGCTGCGACCGGATTGTACGGGCTCTCGCTCATCGACTTCGCGCCCAACGGACCGATCGTGTCGGACGTCTCGGCGAAGAACACTTCGGTACGCGGGACGTCGGCGAACGAAGGCAGGTGGTAGTCGCGGAATTTCGGGTTGGTGACCCGGCCGGTCGCGTCGATCACCATCTCCTCGTAGAGCGCGGCGCCGAGCGCCTGCGCAACGCCGCCTTCGACCTGACCGCGGCACTGCATCGGATTGGCAACGATGCCGGCGTCCGCGGCGTGGACGCTCCGGAGTATCCTGAGCTCGCCGGTGGCCTTGTTCACGGCGATGCGAAAACCCTGGACGTTGAAGCCGACCGAGCGCGGCGTGCCGTTGGAATTGCCGCTGCCTGCGAACGGCTGTCCGTGCTCGCGCGCGAGCTTCGCCAGCTCCGTAAACGGCATGCGCCGGACGCCGCTGACGACGGCATTGTCCTCGAGCACGCAGCTCCCGATGTCACAGAGCCACGCGCCCGCGGCAGCCGCCTTCAGCTCGGTCGCGAGCTGCATGGAAGCCGCATGGGTCGCCTTGCCGGCGACGAACATGCCCGCGCTGCCATAGGCGCCGGTGTCGTGGCCGCCATGGGCGGTGTCGGACTGGCGCAAGCGGATCCGGTCGACGGTGGTCGCCAGCGTGGTCGCGGCGATCTGCCGGTGCACGGTGCTGGTGCCGTTGCCGAATTCGGCGGTGCCGACGGTGAGATCGAAGCCGCCGTCGTCGTTGAGCGTAATGGTCGCGTCGGCGAGGTGGCCCGCCGGCGGCACGGTGTCGATCATGGTCAGCGCGACGCCGTCGCCGATCAGCCAGTCGGGCGACAGGTCCGGCTGCGGGCCGTCAGCCTGCATCGCGCGCTCGACGAGGTCGAGGCACTGGTCGAGACCGTAGGAGCCGTAAAGCACGTCGTGAAATTCGGACGGCGGCGGCGACAGCATGGGATCGCCGTCCCTCACGATGTTGCGCCGGCGCATGTCGTAGGGGTTGATGCCGAGCTGCTTGCCCAGCTCGTCGATCGCGGCCTCGATCGCGATCAACGTCTGCGGCAGGCCATAGCCGCGAAACGCACCCGCCGGCACCGTGTTGGTGTAGACGGCGTAGCCGTCGACCCGCTTGTTCGGGCAGTTGTAGACTGCGATGGACTCCGACAGGGAGTGGAACATCACCGGGCCGGCGTGATTGCCGTAGGCGCCGGTGTTGGAGAGCACGTCGAGCTGGAGCGCGGTGAGCTTGCCGTCGGCGTCCGCTCCGGCCTTGATGTGGACCCGCATCGGGTGCCGCGTCGAGGTCGCGATGAACTGCTCCTCGCGGGTGAGCTCCAGCTTCACCGGACGTCCCGTCTTGAGCGCAGCGAGCGCCAGAATGTCCTCGACGAACATCTCCTGCTTGCCGCCAAAGCCGCCGCCGACGCGCTCGCAGAACACGCGGACCTTGTCGGGCGGAAGCTTGAAGATGTCCGACAGCGCGCGCCGGGTCAGGAACGGCACCTGCGTCGAGGTGCGGACATTGAGCACGCCGGAAGTATCGAGCCAGGCGAGGCCGCCATGGGTCTCCAGCGCCGCATGCTGGACGCGATGACTGTGGAAGGTGGCCTCGTAGGTGACGGCAGATGTCGCGAGCGCCGCCGCGACGTCGCCGAACTCGCCATGTGTCTCCGCAGCGAGGTTACGCTGGGCGTCGGCGATGCGGTTCGCGGTGGTGCGATCGGGATGAATGATGGGCGCACCGGGCGCCATCGCCTGCTCCGGATCGATCAGCGCAGGCAAAATCTCATAATCGAGCTTCAGCCGGCGGCAGGCCTCCTCGGCGGCGGCCTCGCTCTCGGCGACGATAGCGGCGACCCTCTGGCCGATGAAGCGGACGACGTCGTCGAGAACGCGGGTGTCCTCGGGGTCCATCCAGTCCATCTCGTGCCGCGCGGTCGAGATCAGCATGGAAGGTGCGTCTTCATGCGTGAGCACCGCGTGCACGCCGGGAACCTTCAGCGCTTCCGACTTATCGATCGCGACGATCCTGGCGTGGGCATGCGGCGACCGCACCAGCTTGACGTGGAGCAGTCCGTCGATGGCAGTGTCGAAGGTGTAGCGCGCCTCGCCGCGCACGATGTCGGGGCCTGCGGGCGCCGGCAGGCTGCGGCCAAACGCGGCTCCGGCTTCGACGCTTGCCTCGACATTGGTGTTGCCGAGCAACGCGTCCTCGATCGAGCGATAGCCGGTGCAGCGGCAGATATTGCCCTTCAGCGCCGCGCCGAGATCGGTCCGCTGCGCCTGGTTCAGCGAAGCGCAGGTCAGGATCATGCCGGCGGTGCAGAAGCCACATTGAAAGCCCTGCGCGTCGAGGAAGGCCTGCTGCATCGGATGCGTGCCGTGGTCTCCGCCCAGACCTTCGATCGTGGTGATGGCGCGTCCCTCGGCCCGGAACGCCGGGATCAGGCAGCTGTGCACCGGCTCGCCGTCGAGCAGCACGGTGCAAGCGCCGCAGTCACCGGCGTCGCAGCCCTTTTTCACCCCGAAATGGCCGAGCTCGCGCAGGAACGTGCGCAGGCACTGGCCGGCGCGCGGCTCCTGCGCAAATGGCTTGCCGTTGATCTCGAAGCTCATGACGGCATCGCCCCCAGCAGCTCGCGGCGAACCTCTTCGGCGAGCCGCAATGTCATGTGCTTGCGCCAGAGCGGCTGGCCGTGGATGTCGGTGTGGTACAGGTCGTCCGTGATCTGCTGGACGATCGCATCGTGCAGCACGCTCGCCTCCGGGGCCCGGCGAAAGGACAGCTGGATCGGCCGCGCCGTCGATGCGGTGACCGTCAGCGTCAGCGTGCCATCGGCATCGAGGCTGCCGATCAGGAGCGCCGCCGAGCGGCCGACCGGCGCCAGCGAGATCTGGCGATATGCCGTGCGGCGCTTCAGCGCGGCAATCGGAATATCGATCTGGCGAAGCAGGTCGCCCGGCGTCAGGCGATTGCGCTGGTTGCCGGTGACGAAGTCGACAACAGGAATCTTCTGCTCGCCGCCGCCGGCCTTCCAGATGGTGCAGACGCCGCCCAACGCTGCGGTGAGCGAGATCATCGGTCCCGCCGGCAGCGACATGCAGAGATTGCCGCCGACGGTCGCGGTCTTCCAGATCTTGAACGAGGCAAGGAAGGCGCGGCAGCATTGGTTGATCAGCGGCGCGGCGAGCCAATCGGACGGGCAGGCAAGTCCGTCGAGCTGCGCGACCGTGCAAGTGGCGGCGATGGAGAGATGGCTGTCGGTGATCGTCAGCGCAGGCCATTTCAAATCGGTCAGATCGATCAGCCGCTTCAGATGGACCTGCGGCTCCGAGAACAACCACGTGCCGCCCGCGAGCCAGGCGTCGCCTGCCGTCCAGGCCGGCAATTGTGTCCGTGTTTGCGGACGGGCCACTGTCGTGATGGTATTCAAATCCATGGCTGCGCCAAAGCTTCCGCCGGTGAATCGTGTCGATGAGTCTTGCAAGACCGGAGCCAAGTCGCAACAAGCAAGTCGTGGCGCGAAGGTGATCGAGCCAGCGTTTACCTGGCTGGCCTGTCAGCGGGTATGAGGAGAATCGGGATCATGAGCGACACAAAGCCGATCTGGATCAGGGATCCCCTGGCCGTCCTCGCCGACGGTGCCGAGCGCGGGGTCGTGGTCACCGATGGCCGCATCGTCGAGCTGGTGCCGGCCGGCGCCACGCCTACGACCGCTGACGTCGCGGTATTCGATGCGAGCGCACATGTCGTGCTGCCGGGCCTGATCAACACCCATCATCATTTCTACCAGACCCTGACCCGGGCGCTGCCGGCGGCGATGGATCGGGAGCTGTTCCCCTGGCTCAAGGCGCTCTATCCGGTGTGGGCGAGGCTGACGCCTGAGGCGCTCGAGCTCGGCGTCACCGTGGCGATGTCCGAGCTGTTGCTCTCGGGCTGCACCACCACGACGGATCATCACTACGTCTTCCCCGCGGGTCTCGAGGACGCCGTCGATATCGAGGTCGGCGTCGCAAGTCGTCTCGGCGTGCGGGTGCTGCTGACGCGCGGCTCGATGAACCTGTCGCAGCGGGACGGTGGCCTGCCGCCTGACAGCGTCGTGCAGGACGAGGACACGATCCTCGCCGACAGCGCGCGCGTGGTTGCCAAGCATCACCAGCGCGCCGAGGATGCGATGGTGCAGATCGCGCTGGCGCCGTGCTCGCCGTTCTCGGTGACGACGTCGCTGATGCGCGCCACCGCCGATCTCGCCGACAAGCTGGATGTGCGCCTGCACACCCATCTCGCCGAGACCGAGGACGAGAACAAATTTTGCCAGCAGATGTATGGCTGCCGTCCACTCGACTATCTCGAGCAATGCGGCTGGCTCAATGCGCGGACCTGGCTCGCCCACGGCATATTTTTCAATGCCGACGAGATGAAGCGGCTGGGCAAGGCGAAGACGACCATCAGCCATTGCGCGTGCAGCAACCAGCTGCTGGCGTCCGGCTGCTGCCCGGTCTGCGAGATGGAGGAGGTCGGCGTCGGGATCGGGATCGGTGTCGACGGCTCGGCCTCGAACGACGGATCGAATCTGATGCAGGAGGTGCGGGCCGCGTTCCTGCTGCAACGGGCGCGTTATGGCGTGGCCAAGGTCAGCCACAAGGACGCGCTGCGCTGGGCCACCAAGGGGTCGGCAGCCTGCGTCGGCCGGCCGGAACTCGGAGAGATTGCGGTCGGCAAGGCTGCGGACCTCGCGCTGTTCAGGCTCGACGAATTGCGCTTCTCCGGCCATGGCGACCCCTTGGCCGCATTGGTGCTGTGCGGGGCGCATCGGGCCGACCGGGTGATGGTGGGGGGACGATGGGCCGTGATCGACGGCGCGATCCCCGGCCTCGATGTGGCAGACCTCATCCGCCGTCACAGCTCGGCGGCGCGGCTCATGCGGATGGGATGAAAGAGGGGGCGACCACAAGTGCCGGGTGCTTCTGGCCACCCCCTCCGAACCTCCTCCGGGAGGAGCAGGCGATCTAGCCTAAGCAAGAAGCGTGCTACTTGCCCGGCAGCTTGTCGTCGATGCCTTTGACGTAGAAATTCATGCCGAGGATCTGGCCGTCGTCGAGGTGATCGCCGCCTTTGCACTCGACCGGCTTGCCGTCCTGCCCAACGATCGGGCACTTGAACGGATGCAGCTTGCCTGCAGTGATCGCGGCCTGGGCATCCTCGGCGAGCTTTTTCACCTCGTCGGGCATATTGGTGTAGGGCGCCATCGCGAACATGTGACTGTCGAGGCCGCCCCAGCTGTCCTGGGACTTCCAGGTGCCGGCAAGCTCGGCCTTGACCCGCTCGATGTAATAGGGACCCCAGGTGTCGAGGATCGAGGTCAGCTGGGTCTTGGGCCCGAACTTGATCATCTCGGAGTCCTGGCCGAAGGCGAGCTTGCCGCGTTCGCTGGCGATCTGCATCGCGGCGGGCGAATCCGTGTGCTGCATGATCACGTCGGCGCCCTGGTCGATCAGCGCCTTGGCGGCGTCGGCCTCCTTGCCAGGGTCGAACCAGGTATTGGCCCAGATGATCTTGACCTTGATGTCAGGCTTGATGGACTGCGCCGCCAGGATGGTCGCGTTGATGCCGGAGACGACCTCCGGAATCGGGAACGAGCCGATATAGCCGAGCACGCCGGACTTCGACATCTTGGCCGCGATCAGCCCCTGGATGTAGCGGCCCTGATACCATCTGGCCGAGTAGGTCGACATGTTCGGATTGCGCTTGTAGCCGGTCGCGTGCTCGAAATGCACGTTCGGATATTTTTTCGCGACCTTCAGCGTCGGATCCATGTAACCGAACGAGGTCGTGAAAATCAGCTTGTTGCCGGCGCGGACGAGCTGCTCGATGGAGCGCTCGGCGTCCGGACCTTCGGGCACGTTCTCCAGATAGGTGGTCTCGATCTGGTCGCCCAATTCCTTCAACAGCGCCTGCCGCGCCAGATCGTGCTGATAGGTCCAGCCCAAATCTCCGATCGGACCCAGATAGATGAAGCCGACCTTCAGCTTGTCGGCGGCGGAGACTGCACTGACGCTGCCGGCGAGCAGGAGTCCGGCGGCCAGCGCAAGAAGTGATTTCCTCATCATCGATCTCCAAACATCAGGGGAAAGCCACGATCCGCAACGTGCGCGCCCCATCGCGCGCGCCGCGGAAATGAAATTCAGCGGTCGGGCACGAACACGGTGCCGAGCGCGGCCGGTGCGGTCGAGCCGCCGCTGCGCGCGCGGGAGAGCAGGACCAGCACGATGATCGTCGCAAGATAAGGCAGCGCCGACATGAATTGCGAGGGAATGCCGATGCCCCAGCCCTGCGCATGCAATTGCAGGATCGTCACGGCCCCGAAGAGATAGGCGCCGATCACGAGCCGGCCCGGCCGCCAGGACGAGAACACCACCAGCGCCAGTGCGATCCAGCCGCGGCCCGCGGTCATGCCGGGAATGAAGAACGGCGTATAGGCGAGCGGCAGATAAGCGCCGGCAAGGCCGGCGCAGGCGCCGCCGAACATCACGGCGAAGGTGCGGATACGCAGCACGGGATAGCCGAGCGCATGCGCGGAGACGTGGTTGTCGCCGCAGGCGCGCAGGATCAATCCAGCCCGCGTGCGGTACAGGAACCACCAGACGCCGACGACGAGTGCAATCGAGAAGTAGACGAAGCCATCCTCGCCGAACAGCACGCGCCCGACCAGCGGGATGTCGGTGAGGCCCGGAATGGCGAGATGGACCGCCGGCGTGATGCGCTCGCCGACGAAGCCGGCGCCGATCAGTCCGGACAGCCCGACGCCGAGGATGGTCAGTGCGAGTCCCGTCGCCACCTGGTTGACGGCGAGGCCGAGGGCCATCAATGCGAAGATCAGCGACATCATCGTGCCCGCGATGATGCCGAACAGCGCGCCGACGAAGACCGATCCGGTGAGCCAGGCGCCGGCAAAGCCGCAGGCCGCGCCAACGATCATCATGCCCTCGACGCCGAGATTGAGCACGCCGGAGCGCTCGGTCACGAGCTCTCCGGTCGCGGCGATCAGGAGCGGCGTGGACGCGGCGAGCACGGCCAGGATGATGGCTTCAATGAGTTCCACGGGCCACCTGACGGTTCGGGAAGCTCAGCTTGAAGCGATAGAGAATCAGGGAATCGCAGGCCAGCACGTAGAACAGCAGAATGCCCTGAAAGACCTTGGTGACATCCAATGGAATCTTCATCGCGATCTGCGCCTGCTCGCCGCCGATAAAAGTCAGCGCGAGGAAAAGGCCTGCAATTAATATTCCAAGCGGATTCAGCCGGCCGAGGAAGGCGACGATGATCGCAGTAAAGCCGTAGCCGGGTGAGATGCCGGGCTGGAGATGTCCGACTGGACCTGCCACCTCGATGATGCCGGCGAGCCCTGCGAGCGCGCCTGATATCGCGAAGGTCAGGATGATCAGTTGATTGGCGTTGAAGCCGCCGAACCGTGCCGCGCGCGGCGCTGCCCCGACGACACGAATCTCGAACCCCTTGATGGTTCGCCCGAGCAGGATTGCAGCCGCGGCGACGACTAGAAGCGCAATGATCGAGCCGAGATGCAGCCGGCCGCCCTCGATCAGCAACGGCACCGTCGCCACCGGATCGAACTCGGCCGTGGTCGGGAAGTTGAAGCCGTTGGGGTCGCGCCAGGGGCCGCGCACGAGATAATCGAGGAAGAGGTCGGCGACATAGACCAGCATCAGGCTGGTCAGGATCTCGCTGGCGCCGAACTTCACCTTGCAGATCGCAGGGATCAGTGCATAGAGCGCGCCCGCAGCGGCAGCGAGGACGAGCATGACCGGCAGCACCCAGGCGCCGGCGTCGGTGCCTTGCGTCTTCACCGCGATCCAGCTTCCCGCCACCGCGCCGATCAGGAATTGACCTTCGGCGCCGATGTTCCAGGCATTGGCGAGATAGCACAGTGACAGGCCGATCGCGATCATCACCAGCGGCGTCGCCTTCACCGCGATCTCCTGCAGCGAATAGCCGTCCGTCAGTGGCGCGATGAAGTAGGCATGCAGGGCGAGCAGCGGATTCTTGCCGAGGATCGCGAACAGGATGATCATGGTCACGACCGTGAGGCCGATCGCGATCAGCGGCGAGACCAGCGCGATCGTGCCCGAGCGCTCGGCGCGCTTCTCAAGCACCAATTGCATGCGCGACCTCCTTTGGCTCGAGGCTGCTGCCGCCCATGAGAAGGCCGAGCTTTTCGCGCGTTGCCTCGCGGGTCGCGAGCGGTGCCGACAGCTTGCCGTGGAACATCACGGCGATGCGGTCGGCGATCTCGGCGAGTTCGTCGAGATCCTGGCTGGTCACGAGCACGGCGGCGCCCGCGGTTGCCAGATCAAGCAGCGCCTGGCGAATGACGGCGGCGGCGCCGGCATCGACACCCCAGGTCGGCTGGCTCACCACCAGCACAGCGGGGTTGCGCAGGATCTCGCGTCCCACAATGAACTTCTGCAGATTGCCGCCGGAGAGGGATGCGGCTTCCGGATCGCGCTTGGCCTTGCGGACGTCGAATGTCTCGGTCGCGCGGTCGACGGTCTTCAGCGTGGCCGCGGTATTGATGAAGCCGCGATGGACCATGCCGCTCGCGGCATGTCCGGTGAGCAGCGCGTTCTCCGAGAGCTTCATGCGCGGCGCGGTGCCATGGCCGAGCCGCTCTTCGGGAACGAAAGCTGCTCCGAGCCTGCGTCGCTGCGTGATGGAGAGATGGCCGGCGGCAATGCCTTCGATCACCACGGTGCCGGGGTCCTTCGACAACCGCTCGCCGGACAGCGCGGCGAACAACTCCTCCTGGCCGTTGCCGGCGACGCCGGCGATGCCCAGGATCTCGCCGCCCTTCAGCTCGAACGAGATGTGCTCGAGCCGGACGCCATGCGGCTCGCTCGGCGCGAGCGAAAGATCGTTGACGACGAGCCGCGGCACGGTGGTTGTCCGGCCGGATGCCGCCTTCACTTCCTTGATCTCACCGCCGACCATCATGCGCGCCAGCGAAGCGGCGGTCTCGTGCGGGGGATTGCAGGTCTCGACTTTCCTGCCGCCGCGCAGGATCGTGGCGGTGTCGCAGAGCCGCTTCACCTCCTCGAGCTTGTGGCTGATGTAGAGGATGGCGCGGCCTTCGGCCTTGAGCCGCTCCAGCACGACGAACAGCTGATCGGCTTCCTGCGGCGTCAGGACGGCGGTGGGCTCGTCCAGGATCAGGAATTTCGGATCCTGCATCAGCGCCCGGACGATCTCGATGCGCTGGCGCTCGCCGACCGACAATTGCCAGACCTCGCGCTTGGGATCGAGCGGAAGGCCGTAAGTCTTCGACACCTGCTCCAGTCGCGCCGACATGTCCTTGAAGGATTCCCGTCCTTCGAGGCCGAGCGCGACGTTCTCGGCGACGGCGAGATTGTCGAACAGCGAGAAGTGCTGGAACACCATGCCGATGCCAAGGCTGCGTGCTTCCGAAGGACCGGACAGCAGGATTCGTCGGCCCTGCCAGCGAATCTCGCCGGCGCTCGGCTGGATCAGCCCGTAGATCGCCTTGACCAGCGTCGACTTGCCGGCGCCGTTCTCGCCGAGCAGCGCGTGGATTTCGCCTAGCCAAATATCGATGTCGATGGAATCGTTGGCGAGGAAATCGCCATAGCGTTTGGTGAGTCCGATCGTCCGCAGCAGCGGGGACTCGCCGGAATTCAGGCCGTCAGGTGTCGAATCCAACATTCGCTGATGCGCTTGCATGGTGAAATGCCCCAATAGTGGGCCAGTTTGAACCCCGGCGTAAGGTGGGAAAATGCGTCATCCCTTGCTCAACGCTTTGGCAGGCAGCTTGTGGCAGCGCGCCGGCTCTCGCCGGGACGAAGCCCCGTGTTCAGGCGCCCGCACATTGCCTTACGGGCGCGGCTTCCGCGGGCGCCTGTTGCAGATTTGTGACGGTTCATGGCAAATCGGAACCCGCTATGCAGCCTTGACGTCGCAGTGAGCAAAGTTGCGCCATCGCACTTATGCATTGCGGATCGACGCAACATTGGCCCCTGACCGTCCGTCCCCCCACATCCGCTCGACATGAAAGAAGAGCGAAATCAAACGGGAATGTCCGGCAATAGTCGGCCATGCGGGCCGCATGCCCGCTGCAAGAAAACCTCCTAAATCCCACGAAGAAACGCCGCCCCTTGCCAAAACAAGCGGCACGCCTTGAAAAAAGTTGAGGCTTCTCCCTCCGGGAGATCGGCGCAAGTCTCGCACCCAAGGGCGTTCATTGACGTGTCCAAACTTGGGGGTATTCAGGATGTCGTTTCGTTTCAGGGCAATTGCAGCAACGGCGCTGTCACTTGCCACGCTGGCCACCGGTGGCCTGGCTTTCGCGGCGGATCTGCCGGTCAAGGCTGCCAAGAAGGCGGCGGATCTCCCGTTCTTCCTGGTGATCGATAACCGCGTCACCTTCTCCTACATCTTCAACGCCTCGCAGCCCGGTGCATGGTCGTTCCGGCCGGATGGATCGATCGACAGCAAGACCACCAAGCAGGTTTACTCGTTCACGCATTTCGATCTCTGGGCATACGGCACGAACTTCTTCACCATCTCGATGTTCAAGTCCGACCACAATGACCCGTCTGCGCCCTGCACCAACGCGGGCACGATCTTCGGCGCGCCGGCAACGTGCGCCGGTGCAACGGAGATCTACGGACTGTTCCGCTCGACGTTCGGCTGGAATGAGCTCTTCGACACCAAGGCCTTCACCGCGGGGCCGCTTCACAACATCTCGTTCGAGGTTGGCATGGATGCCAACACGGAAAACCGGTATTTCGGCGCGGCCAAGCGCGACGTCGTCGGCGGTCTGCAGTTTGCGTTCGATCTGCCTTACAAGGGTTACATCAACGTCGCGCCGTTGGTGTACTGGGAGTTCGCCAATCACAACTCATTCAGCCAGTGCGGACTGTTCGGTGCGGGCGTTCCCGGCGTGACCTGTCTTGCAGACGGCAACACCTCGTTCAAGCCGACCTGGGCGGTCGAGGTCAATTACTACATGGATCTCGGCTTCCTCCCGCCGAACATGCAGTATTTCTCGATCAGCGGTCGCGCCGGCTGGTACGGCAAGAAGGGTACCGACACCCAGCCGCTTCCCTACAGCCCCGCGAACGGCGTCTACAACACGGCGGTCGAGTTGAATTCGGAGCCGATCCGGCTGACCTTCGATGCCTCGAAGGCCGCCTGGGGTGACAAATATTCGCACTTCGTGGACGTCTGGGTGGCTTACCGCTACTGGCAGAACAAGTTCGGTCTCGATCACAACCTTGCCGTCGGCTGTACCGCGGCGGTCGGTGGCCGGACGGTGAGCACGGGGTCGTGCACCGAATCCTCGCTCTACTCCGGTATCACCGTGAAGTTCTGACTGATTGACACGTGGCAGCCGTAGGGTGGGCAAAGCGAAGCGTGCCCACGACCTCTGCTGCCGTAGCAATCCGATGGTGGGCATGGCGCAAGGGCGCCTTTGCCCACCCTACAGATCCGAACTTGTGGTAACGCCTACTTCGTCCACACGCCGTCGTGCAGCGCTTCGGCTTCGTCCTCGAGCAGCGGACCAACGACCTCGGTTGGCCGCTGGCCGCTGGCAAAGACCTCGCGGCACGGCAGGTCGAGGGTCGGGTTGTCAGGATGGTTGCCGGTGACGCCGCGCAGGCGATGCTCGCTGAGCCCATAGACGACGCGGCCGATGCCGGCCCAGTAGATCGCGCCGGCGCACATCGCGCAGGGCTCTGCCGAGGAATAGAGCGTCGCTGTCGCCAGCACCTCGCGGCTGAGTGTGCGGCAGGCCTGGGTGGCCGCGAGACGTTCGGCATGCGCGGTGCCGTCATGATCCGGCATGTAGCCGTTCTCGGTCTCGATCAGCACCTTGCCGTCCGCATCGACGACGATGCAGCCGAACGGGTGGTTGCCATGGGTGAGGGAGCGGCGGGCGACCGCGAAGGACAAACGCAGCAACTGCTCGTCACGCTTCGATGTGCCGGCCATCAATCCTCCGCGGTCAGTGCCCCGCCATGCGCCGACCGATCGCGGCGAGACCGGCTTCGCCGGTTCGTCCTTCATACACGAATTCGCCGTGGAACATTCTCCACCAGCCGCCCCCGGCTTATTGACGGTATATTCCGGATAAGCGATTGAAAATATTGATTATACGGGCGGTTCGGGTCCTGATATTGGGTGAATGGTTGCCGCGCCTGTGCATGACCGGCGCGACGCAGCCTGCCGCGTACGCGCATTCATGCTAACCACGCGGCGGTTGGGACGGGCGCCGGTGCGTGATTTGCCGCCGAACGTGTACCGATGGTCGCCAGGACAGCCGCTGCCGCGGTCCAGAGAAGAGAAAGCTCGTCGAGATGGGTGCCGCCAACGCCGTTCAAAATGCATCGCTCGGCGAAGAGATCGTGCGTCGGATCAACGATCTGGCTGCGATCTCGGAAGCAGGCGACAACCTCACCCGCATCTATCTCACCAAGGAGTTGCGCAAGGCAGCGGACCTCCTCCTGAGCTGGATGCGCGGGGCCGGCATGAGCGCGCGCCTTGACGCGATCGGCAATGTCTGCGGCCGCTACGAAGGCGAGCGGCCCGGCGCGCCCTGCCTGATGCTCGGGTCGCACTACGACACCGTACGCGATGCCGGCAAATGGGACGGGCCGTTGGGGGTGATCACGGCCATCGCCTGCGTTGCCGATCTCAATCGCCGTGGCAAGCGCCTGCCGTTCGCGATCGAGATCGTCGGCTTTGCCGATGAGGAGGGCGTGCGCTTCGCTTCGACCTTGCTCGGCAGCCGTGCGGTGGCCGGCACCTTCGACGAGAGTGTGTTGAATGTGCGCGACCGCGATGGCGTGTCGATGCGCGATGCGCTCGTACAGTTCGGCCTCGATCCCGATCATATCGGAGCAGCCGAGCGGACACGGCGCGAGCTGCTTGCCTATCTCGAATTGCACATCGAGCAGGGGCCGGTGCTGGAAGCGCAGGACCTGCCTGTCGGTGTCGTCACCGCGATTGCCGGTGCCACGCGGCTTGCCGCGCGGCTGACCGGCATGGCGGGGCACGCCGGTACCGTGCCGATGGCGCTGCGCCGCGATGCGCTCACGGGTGCGGCCGAGTGCATCGGCGCGATCGAGCAGTTTTGCCGCACCGACGAGAGTGGTCTGGTCGGCACCGTCGGCTACATCCAGGCGAGGCCCGGGGCGACCAACGTCATTCCGGGCGAGGTGTCGTTCACCATCGACATGCGCGCGCCGACCGATATGCACCGCAAGCGCGCGGTCGCCGATATCGTCCGCCAGATCGAGGCGATCGCCAAGCGCCGGCACCTGGCCCTTCAGCTCGACGTCACCCACGAGAACCGCACCGCGCCTTGCGCGCCGTGGCTCAAGGAGCAGATCGCGCGGGCGATCGGAGCTGAGGGGTTCTCCGTGTTCGAGCTGCCGAGCGGAGCGGGGCATGACGGCATGGCCATGATCGACATCGCCGATGTCGGCATGATCTTCGTCCGCTGCCGCGGCGGCATCAGCCACCACCCGGACGAGCATGTGGAGCTCGCCGACGCCGACGCCGGTGCGCGGGTGCTGCTGCGGGTGATCGAGAATTTCAGGCCGCGGGAAGGCTAGGCTGAAGAAGCCCCGCCGGAAGCCGACACACGTCATCTGGACGAAATACGAATCAGCCATGCTTCGGATGGTGGCCGCACCATCGGAGTGACCTTAGCCACATATGAATAGCGATATCTCGTTGCCCTCAGATCACGGAAACCGATTTTACCAAGGCGTGGCCGCGACCTTTTTCGCCAACGCCCTCCAGGCGGTCAATTTTCTCGGTGATCGATTCCTGAGGAAGTCGCACCATTCGTTGTCGGCCATCGAGGACCTTTACCGGCACTCGATGGACAGCGCGTTTTCGGTCACCGAGGCCTTCCTCGTCACGGGCGCGCCGCACGCATCCGCCTATTATCCCCGTGACTTCGCCTGGTTCTACCCTGATGTTCTCGACCCCGAGACCATCATGGATGCGCAGGACGCAGTGCGGCGGGCCCGGCTGCTCGACAAGAGCATCCGTCTGTTGCTGGAGGCGGTTCGCGCCGACGTCGTCACGACGACCATCGTCCCGGCGGGGCGCGGTCGGTACCTCGGCGTAAACTATTTCTCGCGGCCCTCGGATACGCTGCTCGGCATTCTGGCCGGCCTGCAGCAGATGATCTCGGCCGATCAGAGGGCTCCGTCCTATCTGGCGATGTCGCAATGCGCGCATGCCGGCCGCCTGCTGCTGGCAGAATATGGCGGCGACCTGAAGCGTGCGATCCTCCAGCTCGCAAGCGAGCTCGAGCCGTTCGACGATGACGGCACCAGGTATTTGTTGTGTGATGCCCGCGGCCCTCGCTCCGCTGCAACGGATACCCGTGCGGAACGCAGGCGCTTTGTCACCAATGCTTGCGTCTACACGACCTTCGTGTGGAGCGTGCAGCTCGGCATCGTCGACGAGAGCGAGCTAAAGCGGCTGCTTGGACGCGGCCTCGCGCAGTACAAGAAAGACCTGCTCCATCTGTTCGGCAAAGACGGCTACATCAGGCATTCCCTGGATGGTCCGAAGGGCCCGCCGGTGTCCTCGGTTGCGCTGGACTTCGTCGGCGTGCATCGCGGCTTTTGGGACATGACCGATGCCGGCGAACGTGCACTGTTCGCGGCCACGGCGGATCTGATCATTGCGGAGCCGCGCTTCCGCATACCCTCTACGTTCCACTTCCTGGTGTCAGCGGATAATCCGCGGAACAAGATCATCCACAAGATTGCGGCCCCCGCCTATCAGGGGCGCTCATCCTGGCCGACGTTCAACGTCGAGTTCGCGGACCGGATGCTCGATTACGACGAGGTCACCGGCGGTGATCGCTACCGGGCCTGCGCGCAAGGCATATTGAAGGACATTCGCACCGCGACCGAAGTACACGGCGGATATCAAGAGCTGATCTCGGAACAGGGGCTGAAGTATCGCACCTGGGCCTACAAGGGCGCCGTGGCCCATTCCTGGTTTCCGCGCTTCCTGTCGGTCTGGAGGAGAGCGTATGGAACGCCGCTCCTCCAATGGAATGACTGATCCGTAGGGCGCTATCCCGCCGTCACGTCCACCAGCTCGCCGCCCTCCAGCACCTTGGCCGCCTTGGTGCGATCGAGATCGCCTTCCCAGGCCGCGACCACGACGGTCGCCACGCAATTGCCGACGAGGTTGCCGAGTGCGCGGGCCATGCCGATGAACCAGTCGACCGACAACACCAGCACGAGGCCGATTGCAGGAATGCTCGGCACCGCATTGAGCGTCGCGGCCAGGATCACGATGGCCGAACCCGGCACGCCATGCGCGCCCTTCGAGGTGATCAGGGAGACGCCGAGAACCAGCAGGAGATCGCCGAAGGACAGCGGCGTGTTGGTCGCCTGCGCGATGAAGACGACGGCCAGCGTCAGATAGATCGAGAAGGCGTCGAGGTTGAAGGAATAACCGGTCGGGATCACGAGACCGACCACGGAATCCTTCACGCCCATCCGCTCCAGCTTCTTCATGATCTGCGGCAGCACGGCATCGGAGGAGGCGGTCGCGAGCACGATGGTCAGCTCTTCGCGCAGGTAGGCGAGGAATTTGAGGATGTTGAGTCCGGCGAGCGCCATCACGCCGCCGAGCACGCCCAGCACGAAGATGCCGACCGAGACGTAGAACAGCATCACCAGCGACACGAGCTGCTTCAGCGAGCCGACGCCGTATTTGCCGACGGTGTAGGCGACCGCGCCGAGCACGCCGAGCGGGGCAACGCGGACGATCAGCCCCATGACGCGGAACAGCACGGTGGAAGCCGCATCGATCATGCTGGTGACGAGCTTACCCTTCTCGCCGCCGACGAGCGCGAGGCCGACGCCGAACAGGACCGCGAAGAACAGCACCTGGAGCACGTCGTTGCGCGACAGCGCATCGAAGGAGGTGGTCGGGATCACGTTCATCAGAAAGGCGCCGATGCCGCCGCCTGACAGCTTGTGGGCGTTGTCGGCGTAGGTGTTGAGCGCCTTGGCATCCAGCGTCGAGGGATCGATGTTCATGCCGTGGCCGGGGCCGAAGAGATAAGCGAGCAACAGGCCGACGACGAGTGCAACGGTCGTCATGATCTCGAAATAGACCAGCGCCTTGACGCCGACCCGGCCGACCTTCTTGAGGTCGCCGGCGCCGGCAATGCCGTGCACGACGACGCAGAACACGATCGGCGCCACGATCATCGAGATCAGCTTCAGGAAGGCGTCGCTGAGGATCTTGAGCCCGATCGCGAAATCCGGGACGGCCATGCCCAGGATGACGCCAAGCACCAGCGCGGCCAGGACCTGGACGAACAGCGAGGTGTAGAGCGGCTTCGGCTCGGCGGCGGGTGCCGCGGTGATGGTCGACATGGTGGATTCCCCCGGTTTGACGCGACGTGGACGTCAAACAGGAGCAACAACCGTGCCAGATTGTCGCGGGGGTCCGGAAAGCGACGCTGGACATCGCTCTGATATCGCGGGGGCGACGCAACGCTTCTTGGGTCGTGCGCTGTGTCGGGAGCGCGGGACCTGCGGTCAGCCGTTATGCCTTCGCCGAAACGAAAGGCATCGTCATGCCGCAAGATCCAGCAGCCGGCATGATCCGCGCACGAGCGCCTTGCGTCCGGTGGGCGTCATCACGGGTACGCCGTCATTGACGACAACGAGGCCGAACTTGACCAGACTTTCGATAAGATAGGCCTTGGAGAGGCGACCGCCCGACACGGGGTTGCGAAGTGTGCGCAGAGCTTCCCACTGGTCCGGCGAAAGATCGAAGTCGACGTCGTTGCTCATGTTGCCTCAAGCGATAGTACCATTCGCGCGCCTCTGTTAGCGGCGCTGCATGAAGACCATGCGACGACAATGAGTCGGGAATTCGGTGCGCAGTTTAGAACCTCTCTTCACGAATTGCCGCACTTCATTGCGCCACAAGAGTAAAGATCGTTCGACCGCGAATATCGTCCCGAGCTTCGATCACATATTGATGATTTTGGATTGATGTTGCACTGCAAGTTGCCGCGACGCACGGGAAACGCTGCTGTCCCATTCTGCGTCGCAATATGCACAGAAATCGTGAGGCGAAAGGTTGAGGACTCTGTTACGGTGATTCCCGGGGAATGACTTCACGCTGCAGGAGTGGAGTGCATGAACAGGCTTGTCGAAATTCGCAGTCAGGAATCCCTGTGCCGGGAGCGTGCCGCGCTCGATTTCAATCGCCGGGTTTTTTGGCTCGCGCAAGCCGAGGAATGGGAGCAGCGCGCGCTCGACGAAATTGCCTATCACTTCCGGGAGTGTAATATCGGCCAGGCCGAGCTTGCGCGGAGCTGACGTTAGCCGCGGGCAAAACCTACTGATAAGCCGCCACGATATCTGACACCGCGCGCTCGAGCTGCTGCGCGGTGGCGCATTGGCGCACGACCGTACAGAAGGTCGCATAGCGCGGCATCTCGGAATCACCAAAGCCCCAGGCGAGCCGTCCTTCGGGATTGAGCCAGACCAGCCGCTTCGAGCGTTCGGAGATGCGGCGCAGGATGTCGGCACGCGGATCGAGATTGTTGCTGCGGGCATCGCCGAGCACGATCACCGTGGTTTGCGGCGTCAGCGTGCTCATGAAGTCCTTTTCGAAATCGACCAGCGAAGAGCCGTAATCGGACGAGCCGAAGCCGACCTTGGACATGATCTCGGCCATCGCCTCTTCCGGCGATTTCTTTTCCAGGATCTCGCTGACCTCGATCATGTGCGAGGAGAAGGCGAAGGAGCGGACGTCGTCGACCACCTCGTGCAGCGAGTGGATCAGCAGCAGGAAGAAATCGGAGACTTGCGCGACCGAGCCGGAGACGTCGCATAGTGCCACGATCTTCGGCCGGTCACGATGCTTGCGCTTCCATGCGGTGAGGAAGGGCACGCCGCCCCACGCCGCGTTGCGGCGGAGTGTGCGGCGGACGTCGAGATGACCGCGGCGCTGGCGCTTGCGGGGTTTCGAGTAGCGCTCGCGCAGACGCCGCGCGATCTGGCGGATGAGGGCGCGCATCTCCGCGACCTGGCGCCGCTCGATGCGGGCGAGCGGCGCGTTGCGCAGGATCTCGTTGCGGAGATTCTCGGCCTCCTCGCGGGCGTAGAGCGCAAGCCCCTGCGAGACGGTGTCGCGCACGGCTTCGCGCAAGGCGTCGAGCGCGGCGCGCAGACGTTCGGCCAGTGCCGGGTTGCTCGCAGTCAGCGCGTCGAGATCATCGCGCAGGCGCTGGAGGCCCATGGCGTCGAGGATGCGGCTGGAAAAGATCCCGCGCTGGGTGGAATAGCGGATGTCCGACAGGGAGGCGGCGCCGGACGCGCCGGCGATGGCGGCTGCGATCGCATTGCGGTCCTGCGACAGCAGCATCTGCGCCAGCGGACCCAGACTCTCAGGAGGCTGACCTTCACCCGCCTCGCTGGCCGAGCTGGAGGAGGGCGACTGATCTACGTCCTGCGAGGCGCTCTCCTCGCTGTTGGCTTCGGTCTGATCCTGTCGCGGCTCCGGCTGGCTGAAGAACAGATCAAAGCAGTCGCCGAGCGCGAGCTTCTCGTCCTGCGATTTGGCGAGCGTCAGCAGCAGCGCATCGCGCAGGACGGCGCGGTCGGAGATGCCGACCTGTGCGACCGCACGCATTGCATCGATGCTTTCGGCAGGCGAGACGTGAACGCCGACGCCGCGTGCTGCCCGAAAGAAACGATGGAGGTTCTCGCGCATCGGCGTCAACCGAAGACGTTGGACCGGGCCGCCTTGGCAATGAAGGTCGTCACCTGCGGCGATGCGGCCTCGATGTCGGCTTCGTATTTCAGGAGCACGTTGAGCGTGTCCTTGACGATCTCGGTGTCGAGTTCCGTGGCCTGGAGCAGCACCAGCACGCGCGCCCAGTCGATGGTCTCGCTGACCGAGGGCAGCTTCTTCAGATCGAGCGAGCGGATTTCGTGGATAAAGCCGACCATCTGCCGGCGCAGCGCCTGCGCGATGCCGGGCACCCGGCTTTCGACGATACGCTCCTCGAGCCGCTGCTCGGGGAAGCCGATATGCAGATGCAGGCAGCGCCGCTTGAGGGCATCGCCGAGGTCACGCTCGCTGTTGGAGGTGAGGATCACCGTCGGCGGTGTGATCGCCGAGACGGTGCCGAGCTCGGGGATCGTGACCTGGAAATCGGACAGGATCTCCAGCAGCAGCGATTCGAATTCCGCGTCCGACTTGTCGATCTCGTCGATCAGGAGCACGCAGCCGCCGGGCTGTTCCAGCGCCTGCAGCAGGGGGCGCGGCTCGACGAATTCCTTGGAGAAGAACACGTCGCCGAAATCGTGCAGTTGGTCGAGCGCGGCATGCAGCGTCTGGGCGCCGCCGAGGACCTCGCCGAGCTTGTCCTTGAGGATCTGCGTATAGAGAAGCTGCTTGGCGTATTTCCACTCGTAGAGCGCCTTGGCCTCGTCGAGACCCTCGTAGCATTGCAGGCGGATCATCTTCATGCCGCGCCAGGCGGCGATCGCCTTGGCAAGCTCGGTCTTGCCGACGCCCGCAGGGCCCTCGACCAGGATCGGCTTCTCGATCTGCTGCGACAAATAGACGGCGGTCGCGATCTGCCGGCTCGCGATGTAGCCCTGCGCGGCGAGGCCGCTCTCCACTGCCTCGATCGAGGTCGAGGCCTTCTGATCAGCCACGAAAGGGCGCTCCCAAAGGTCTTGCTTGAGGCTTGTTCTGCCTGCGTTCCCGGCAAAGAACAAGCCTCGTTTGGGAGGCATCAGACCCGCACGGACGGCGCTTTTTCCGCTCGACGCAAATACGTGTCGGCGCGGATATTTGCCGGCTCGCCGTTCGCGCGATCAGTGCCGCAGCAGCTCCGGCTTGCGGATCGTCTGTCTGACCTCGGCGCCGCAATCGGCGCATTCATAGACAAAGTCGATCTTGGCGAGGCTCCAATGCGGTTCGACCTCGCGCACATACATCGGCAGGAACCCCATGCACGTCGGGCAATTCACAGGCGCGATCTCGATGTCCTGATGATGCTGTACATAAGCTGGCATCTCGGCTCTCCTTCGCAGGCGACAACCAAACCCCGCGCAGAAGCTACTGCCGGCCGCTCCAGGCGCATCATCAACTCTTTCGAACGGAGATGGAACGGCGGACGTTTCTCGCGCGCTGTGACATTCTTGTTACGTGTCTGTACTGTAACGGGCGGACCGAATGCCTATTTCTGCGGCCAATCCGGTTTTTTCGGCCCTCAACCAACGATAAGGGAGCAACGCCCATGACGCATGCCATTCGTTTTCACAAGACCGGCGGTCCGGAAGTCCTGGTCTGGGAGGAGGTCAGCGTCGGAAAGCCCGGGCCGGGGGAAGCGCGCATCCGCCACACCGCCGTCGGCCTCAATTTCGTCGACATCTACAACCGCTCCGGCTTGTATCCGGCGCAACTGCCGAGCGGGCTTGGCAGCGAGGCGGCCGGAATCGTCGAGGAGGTCGGGCCCGGTGTCACCGATCTGAAGCCGGGCGATCGTGTCGCTTATGGCGCCTCGCCGCTCGGCGCCTATTCCGAGGCGCGGCTGATCCCCGCGGACCGCTTGCTGAAGCTGCCCGACGGGGTCGACGACAAGACCGCGGCGGCGATGATGCTGAAGGGCCTCACCACGCAATATCTGATCCGGCAGACCTATCGGGTGAAGGCCGGCGATACCATCCTGCTGCATGCCGCGGCCGGCGGCGTCGGTCTGATCCTGGGCCAGTGGGCCAAGCACCTCGGCGCGACCGTGATCGGCACCGTCAGCAACGACGAGAAGGCCAAGCTTGCCAAGGCGCATGGTTGCGACCACGTCATCATCTACACCCGCGAGGATTTCGTGAAGCGGGTCGACGAGATCACGGGCGGCAAGAAGGTCGCCGTGGTTTATGACTCCGTCGGCAAGGACACGTTCCTGAAATCGCTGGATTGCCTCGCCCCGCTCGGCGTCGCCGCGCTGTTCGGCCAATCCTCCGGTGCGGTCGAGCCGCTCAATCTCGGCCTCCTGGCCCAGAAAGGCTCGCTCTACGTCACCCGGCCGACTCTGTTCACCTACGCCGCCAAGCGCGAGAACCTCGTGGCGATGGCCGGCGAGTTGTTCGACGTCGTCAAGTCCGGTGCGGTCAAGATCGAGGTGCACCAGACCTATCCGTTGAAGGACGCCGCCAAGGCGCATGCCGATCTCGCCGCACGCAAGACCACGGGATCGACCGTTCTTCTGGTGTAAGGTCCGGGCCCGCGTCACGTCCGTTCATGCTTGCGCAGATCGTGGGCGTGATCGAGGCGAATTGCCTGGAGGTCGACGTCTTCGGGCGGGATCCGGGGCAGGGTGGCCTCGGTCAGGATCGCCTCGGTGACGTCTTCGACCGAACTCCCGGCGATCTCGTGGATGAACGAGACATTCCGGTATTCGCCCGAGGCGATGCGGGAGATGACCTCACGCCTCGTGATTTCGGGGTCGACGACCGCCTCGCGGCCTCGCCGTCCGTAGTCGATCATCACGACGAAATATTGCATCAAAACGACTCTGCCGCGCCCCATTGCGGGCGCGCGGCAGATTATTTCCGAAAAACAGAATCAAGTCAAGGGCGATTTCGAAAAAGCGAAATCGCCGGCCGTGCGAGGCCTTACTTGCCCTTCTTGCGGGGGCGCGCCGACTTGGCGCGCAGCCGCTCGAGCTGGCCCTTGGGCATGGAAAGGCAGATCTCACCCACCCAATCGAGCTTCACGCCGACGATCGGCTTGGCGTTGAAGCTGGTGAGATTGACGAGGGACGGGCTTTTCCCCCGCTCGATCGTTTTCAGATAGCGTTCGCCGGTCTTGAGCCGGACGACGGCCTCTTCGCCGTAGAAACTCGACAGCGGATGGCGCTGATCCTTGTAGACCACGATCACGTCGCCGCTCTCGTATTTGGGCAGCATCGAATCACCCACGATCTCGAAGGCGACAGTCTCTTCCATGATCGGGAAGGGCAGCGCGATGTCGCCGAGACCCTCCGGGGGGACCTGCTCGTAATCCGGCTCGATCACGGCGCCGGCACCGACGCGGCCCATGATCGGCGCGAGATTGAGCTCGAGATATTCCATGATCGGAATGATCTCCGAGGCCTTCACCAGGCGTTCGCCGCCGAGGATCTCCGAGACCGCGCCGGGTCGCACGCCCATGGCCGCCGCGAGGCCGCCCTTGCTCTTGCCCGTCTTCTCCAGGCCCCGCTCGATCATTGCAACGTCCAACATGGTGATTCCCTCGATTACCCATCGTCTCGCTCTTCTAATCCGAAATTCGGAATTATTGCAATTATGAATATCAGAATTATCGCTTGACTTTGGCTTCGGAATACCGGAATGTCCGTTTCGCCCCCGGTCGTGCGGTCGGAGGAGGCGCATCACAGGACAGCAGCATGGAACCGGGCCATTGGCCGTCGGAGCATTCCGACGCGCTTCGCGACTATTTTCTCAAAGGCATGTCTTATGCGGAGATCGGAAGACAGATTAACGCAAGGTTTGGAACGGCTTACACGCGCAATGCGGTGATCGGCCGCGCCAAGCGGCTCGGGCTCGTCATACCGGAATGGATCGTGAGCCCATCGGTCGCGCCATATTTGCCCGGTGAAGCTCCGGTTTCGCCGCGCCGCGCGGTGCTACCGAATCTGAGCGTGCCGCCGAAGTCCGCAGTGAAGCCTGCGGTGCAGGTGAAGCTGCGCTGCGTCGGCGTTCAGCCGCGCCTGATCCAACTGGTGGACCTCGATCCGGCCGACTGCCGCTACCCCTATGGCGGCGACAAGGACGGGGAGGAGATCGGCTTCTGCGGCCATCCGCGCCAGCCGGGCTCCAGCTATTGCGCGCCGCATGCGGGCCTGACGCGTCGCTCCAAGGCGGCGTCCGCCCGTGTCCCCGGTCCGGTCGTGCTGAAGCTGGTCTTCGCGGCCTGAACTCTCACCCGTTCCATCGTCAATTTCGCAAGGAGTATCCAAGTGGCTCGTGCACGACGCAACAAGTCCTACAAATTGGCGCAGATCTACGACCGGCGGTCCCGCGACGTGCCGTTCAATGCCGAAGTGGCGGAGGTCGA
This sequence comes from Bradyrhizobium sp. WSM2793, assembly GCF_000379585.1. Lineage (NCBI taxonomy): Bacteria > Pseudomonadati > Pseudomonadota > Alphaproteobacteria > Hyphomicrobiales > Nitrobacteraceae > Bradyrhizobium > Bradyrhizobium sp. WSM2793. Next base: position 26,814 of record NZ_KB902784.1, read on the forward strand.
GGTCGACAATCCGCTGGCGCTCGATGCCGGTGAGAAGATCGTGGCGATCCGGTCGATCCGCGGCGATCCGCTGGGACGGCTGCACGCACACCACCAGATCGACGAGGCGCAATATCTCGGCGGGCGCGCCTTCCAGAACGATTGGGAGAAAGCGGAGCGGGGCCCTCAGGCGATGGACCCGACCCGCGAATATGTCGATGGCGCGCGCACGCGCGAGCCGGTGACCGAGAGCCAGCGCCAGGCGGTGCTGCGGCTGAACCAGGTCGAGCGCGAACTCGGGACCGACGGCGCTGCGCTGGTGCACGACGTGCTGGTGCTGGGCCTGACCATGGATCAGATCGGGCAGCGTCGCGCCGTCCGTACGCAGCGCTGGAACGACTATTTCGCGCGACGCTTTCGCGAGTGCCTGGACCGGCTGGCACTGATTTACGGCTTTGCGACGGAAACGGGGAAACAGCAGGCAGGGCGGCGCAGATGACCATGGCATGCCCGCGGTTTTGGCCGCGGGCGTGCCGGTCTGCCGCTCACGGATGCGGTACGATCTGGTAGGGTGTCGTATAGGGCTCGACGCGGAGCGAGGCGTTCGCCAAAAGCCCGATCCTGGCGGTCGGTGCCTGCTGCAATTCGCCGTTCGGGCCGCGATGCACGTTATATTGCCAGACCGTGAGATCGCCCTTCTGCGCCAGCGCGTGCGCAACCGCGCTCGCATCATTGCCGCCGAGCGCCTGAAGCTCCTCCGCCGACAACCCGACCACGATTTCGTCCTTGACGGTGACGATCTTGAACAGGTTCATCTTGGTCTCCTGCGCCCATGCGCCTTGTATCGAGAGGGTGAAAAGCGCGACCGCGGCGCCCTTGATGAGATCGCAGCGAGAAAGCATGCCGTCGTCCTTTGGTGCTGAGGCGCGCCCGAATCGAAGAGTTTTCAGCCATGGCGCCCGTTGTCTGCGTGGCCGTGTCGCAACGGCTTGGTCGTTCGTTCATGGACAACGGTTCACGCGGAAACATATCCGGCTTGCGAGATCGATCGTTATTTCGCCGTTAATACAACCGCCGAGGCCGCACTCAACAATTACGTGTAGGCGCTGAGAAACTCATTCGCAGCCGAATGTCCGTCATCTCGGAAACAAGCGGAAACGTTATGCCGATTGATGGCGATCAAGGCTGTGTGTGTGATTGATGACGCTTCTTGACGCAGGTGGGTGACTGCGGTCGATATACCTGTTATCCGGAATTGCCGTGGTGCGATGCAGACGAAGCACCGCTATAGCTACTGTTGGGCTTGCCGGACGGGTTGTTTCTTGACATAATTGCAACCAATCGGTTGAGCTAGTCGTTTGGACATGTCGTTCGGCGTGCCAACTGCCGGGGCCCACCCGGCCGAGAGTTCGTCGCCATAGGTCCTGTTATGGCGTCTTGTTATGGCGTTCGGTTCTTGAGCGGGTCACGAAGCCGATGCTTGTCATAGGTGCGAGATGAAAAACTTCAATTTCGCGGCTGAACTGCACCTCAAGCTCGGCGCGCCCGCGAGCGGTACGGTCGAAAGCCTGCGCCTGCTCCGCGCGTTCCTGAAGCTCGCGCCACGACAGCGTTTCGAGGTCATCAAGCTGGTCGAAGACCTCGCCACCGAAGAGGTTCTGCCCGAGCACCCCTTGTCCTGAGCCCGGCCACGCGCCGGCCTTACGCCGTCTCTTTCATTTTCCCGTTCGTTTTCCCGCCGGAGCCGGACTGCCGGCGACGTTTCCACGCGGCTGGCCGCTGGAAGGCGATCCGGCAAGTGTGGTATTCAATTGGGAAAACGGGAGGAGTGCGACCATGATCGAACCGAAGCTCGAAGTTCCGGCCGAACTGCGCGACCTGGCCGAGAAGACAATTGATCAGGCGGAGAAAGCATTCGGCATGTTTTTCGACGCCGCCACCAAATCGATGTCGTCCGTTCCAGGACCGGGGACGGAGGTGTCGAAGCAGGCGCTGGTTTTCACTGAGCAGAACATGAAGTCGGCCTTCGAGCATGCGCGCAAGCTGGTTCATGCCACCGACCTTCAGGAAGCGATGCGAATCCAGTCCGATTTCCTGCGCAGCCAGTTCACCAGCGCCGGAGATCACATGCGCCAGATGACCGGCAGTCTCATGCAATCGGGCAAGGGGAAGTCCTGATTCTCTGAGTGCGCACCATAGGTCGATGACAGGCCACCGAACGACCACATTCGTCGTCCGTCATCGCTTCTGCTGATCCTTGCCGGTCCTCCGGCAGGGATTTGCATTTGCGGCAGCGTCGTGCCCGGCGCGCGACCAAAGCGCGATGCGATCACCATGTATCGCCATCGCGCTGTTCAAGCATGATCTTTTCGGAAAACCGTGCGCACTTTTCCGGATGACGCTTTAGCGCAGCGATGCGATGTAGGCCGCGATGTCGCCGGCTTCGGTCCGGCTCAGGGGAAAATTCGGCATCTTCGGGTGCGGATCAAGCAGGAAGAAGGCGAGCCTCTCCGGACTGAAGTCCGGCCTGCGCGCGACGGAGATAAAGGAGGGGACGTCGGCGCTCGCCTGGGTCTGGCCGTTCGCGACGACATGGCAGCTTGCGCACCAGCGCTTGGCGAGGTCGGCACCATGACCGGCGTCGGCCGCGAAAGCGGACGACGCGCCGAAGCTCGAGGTCACGGCAAGCAGCAGGCAAATTCGTCTTAAATGCTGGTGCATAGGGCAACCTTCATACATTGATTGGCGGCCACCATGCTTATCCGCAGCACGATCCCGGAAATTGCGAGAGATCAATGCGGGCGATGATCGACCGCAGCAGCTTGCGGACCGAACGATAGAAATGCCGTACGAAAGCCGGCATCCTCGCCGCGGGCAGGCCAAGATCTTTCGTAACGAGACTTCTCGTACCGAGACTTCTCGTATCGAGACCTTTCGCATCAAGACTTTCGATATAGTGCGACACGTGTCTCTCCGAGGCCATATCGCCCTTTTACCCCGGCGCCTCGGAGCCGCCTTGATCTGTCGCAAAGCGTTCCCGGCTAATAGTCGCCCGGGTTCATGATCATCGGGGTTTTCGTATCAGCCGGCGCGAGCGCGCTGCTGGCGCTGTCACGCAGGAAGCGGTCGAGCGTTTCCTGGATCTTCTCCTTGACCGCGTTGGGACCGCGATCGCTCATTTCCGTGTGCTGCGCGCCGGTGTGAACGATGTCGATACCGCGCGCCTTGGCTTCTTCCGGCGTCGGCAGCACGCCTGGATCGGTCACGAAATGCGGGTCCTTCGACCGGAACGACAGGATCTTCATGCCATCGCTGAGCACGAAAGGCACCCGCAGATTGTCGAGCGTGATCACCTTCGACACCAGCTCCGGATGCTGATGGGCCACATACATGGAGACATCGCCGCCGTTGGAATGGCCGACGAGGGTGACGTGGTCGTAATCGACGTTCTCCTGCTGCTTTTTCAGCTTGTCCAGCACGAAAAGAATGTTGGCTTCGCAGCGGATATAGACCTCGCGCCGGCCGACATATTGCTCACCGACATGGGTCATCAACGGCGGATCGCTCGGCAGATCCTGCTGGATGCTGGCAACCAGATAGCCGCGCGCGGCGAGCACGTTGGCGAGGAAGGAATATTCGGTGGCCTTGACGGTGTTGCCGTTGCTGATGATGGCGAGCGGGAGTTTCCAGAGGCCGAGATTGGCCTTGGTCTCGTAATCGCGCCGCACCGCCAACTCGACCGAGATCGGCCGCTGCCGCGCGGCGTCGTACAGGGTCAAAGTCTCATGGCGGATCGCGAACCGGCTGACGACAAAATATTCCCCAACGCCGAGGACACAGAGAAACGCCAGGATTGCAAACACCCTCGTCATGATCTCGTCTCAAATCACGTTTGGCTGAACATGGTCATTGGGAACTCCCGGATCGAGCGACCGTGAGCAGGTTACGGGATTAAATTTAGGCAAGTCTGTGAGCAAGGCCGCAAAAAGGGCTGCACGCCGGCTTACCGCGCGAAAGACCGGGCGGCTAGAGACAGCCAGACTTGCCGCGTTCGGGGCAGAGCCGGAACGCGCTCGATAGGGTCAACAGGAAGCGCGGGCTGCGGCGCTCGTTGTCCGGCGCCCGGTAGCTCAGGGGCACGGCCACGCCGAGATCGGCCTGGAGATCGTCCGGCAGGAAGAAGCGCACACCGGCGCCGGCCGAGGTGAGCGACAGGCCGTCGCTCAGGCGGTAACCGTCGTTCCAGACTGCGCCAGCGTCGCCAAAGGCATAGAGCTGATAGCCGGTCCAGTAGCGGAAGTTGAGCTTCTGGTCGAAGCGCAGTTCGAGCGAGCCGGCAAGACCGTTGTCGCCGCTGATCTCGGCTGCGCCATAGCCCCTGCCGAAGGCCGCACCGCCGAGATAGAATTGCTGCGAGGTGAACAGCGGCCGCGATGCCGTCTGGCTCGCTGCCGAGAGCTTGAGCGACCAGGCATCATTGAGCGTCTGGTAGCGCGTGAACCAGAGGTTCAGCACCGAAAAGTTCGAGGATGCGCCGTCGCGCGACAACAGGTCGTCGTCGAAATGCGAGGCGCCGAAGATGTCGAGGCCCTGGCGGTAGGTCAGCGTCGCAAGATTGGTGCCGCCGAAGCGATCCTGCAGCCGGTAGTCGGCGGTCAGGCTCGCGGTCCTGATATGGTCATTGTACCAGGGGCCGTAGAGGTCGTGCTCGGACACGTTGCTGAACGTCGTCGCCGCGGTCAGCGTGAGCGTGGAGGATTGCGACTGGAGCGGGACGATGCTGGCCCGCACCTCGAACGCCTCGGTCGTGGTGATGTCGCTGTCGAGGCGGCGGGCATCGCCCGGCCGAGCCGCGCTGTACAGGACGGAAGCGCCGAGGCGCACGCCGTCGACGCCGACGGGCGCGTCATAGGACAGCCGCGCAAAGCCGAGCTGGCGTGGGTCGTTGGCAATGGTCGACAGGTTGACCGCCAGCGTGTCGCCGGGCGTGAGGTAGGAGTTGAACGCGCCGGTCGCGTAGGTCTGCCACGGGCCGACCGAGGATGATCCGAGATTGTCCAGGCCGAACGAGGAGAAGACGTGCCAGGTCTTCAAATAGACTGTGAGACGGAAGTGGCCGGTCGCGCCACCGATCTCCTCCAGCGCAGTATCGGTGATCCGGACGCCCGGCCTGCCGTTGATGAGGAAGAGCTGACGTTCGAGGGTGGGGAGGCGCGACGGCTGCTCGGCCAGAACCGGTCCGAGCATCGGCCTTACGCCGAATTGCTCGGCGCCGTCGCCTTTCAGCTCCGCCTGCACGATGGCGCCTTCGATCACCTGGATCCGGACGCGGCCGCCGGCAATGTCCTGCGGCGGGACGATGGCCCGGCTCAGATGGAAGCCGTCGGCGCGGTAAAGATCGCTGATCGCGCCGGCGATCGCGGCGAGATCCGCCTGCGAAACCTTTTTGCCGAGATAAGGCTGATAGACCGCGGCGATGCGATCTTGGGAGACGGCCTGGGCGCCGCTGACATTGACGCCGCGCAGCACGAATTGCGGCTTCGTATCCCCGCCGGTGTTCGGCTGTCCGACGCTCGGAAGCTGGACCGGAGGCCGGCTCAGCGATTCCCGCTCGCTTTGGTTATCGAAATATTTCTCGGGCTGGCGCGGATCGAAACCGGGCTGGTTCGCCTGTTGTGCGAACCCCTGGGAAATTCCCGCAAAGATCGGTACCAGCACTGCCAATGCGGTAATGAGATGCCGCTGCTCGACGCACGTCGCAAATCTGCCTCCGTAGTTTGACGGAGACTTTGCGATGGGGCGGTAAGGGTTCGTTATCCGCATGATTTTTCATAGTTTTTTATGGTCAATGATTGGTTAATGCTGCCACTGCACTGGCCGCTTCCCGCTAAGCCTCTCTTGAGTGATTTCGGATTACCCCTCAGGGCCCGCGCGTAATGCGGACTGAGGATCGTCATGCTTGGCAGAATTGGAATGCGGTGTGCCTTCGTGGCGGCGCTGACCCTTGGAACGGCTTCCGGTGCGTTCGCCGCGGAGGATGGCGTCTGGTCGGTCAGCAAGGCCACCGGTGAGGTGTGGATCGCGACCGAGGGCGCGCAACCGGTGTCGCTGAACCGGGAAGAGACGCTCAAGCCTGGCAATACCATCCGCACCGGACGCAACGGCCGGGTGCTGCTCGTCCGCGGCGAGGAAACCATTCTGATCTCTCCCAACTCCGTGGTCGGCTTGCCGTCGGAGAAGAAGGAAGGGCTCACGACCACCATCATCCAGCGGGCGGGATCGATCCTGCTCGAGGTCGAGAAGCGCAACGTCAAGCATTTCGAGGTCGAGACGCCCTATCTCGCCGCCGTGGTCAAGGGAACGCAGTTCAGCGTCACCGTGGGAGCTGATAGCACCAAGGTCGGCGTGCTTCGCGGCCAGGTCGAAGTCTCCGACTTCAAGACGGGACAGATTGCCCAGGTCATGCCGGGACAAGCGGCCACCGTGTTTGAGCACGGCAAGCCCGGTCTCAGCTTGAGCGGCGCGGGGACGTTCAATCCTATCGAGCATGGCAAGCCGCGCGCCTCGACGATCGAGCGTGTCCCCGTCCCGAAATCGGGCCTGTCGGCGCCGCGCAATGCCGAGAGCGGCCATGCGATCCATGCGCTCGGTCCGATCGACAAGGGGACCAAGGCGGCTGGCGCGCCGAAGGCATCGCATCAGGCGGCTGAAGCTCATGTTTCCAAGGCCGGCGTCGTGCGCATCTCGAGCTCGCTCGGCGAGGTCAAACTCAATGTCCACAAGGTCACGAACGGGCTCGCCCACGGCGCAGTGGCACCCGGACAGGTGCGCAACGCCAACGCCAGCACGGGTGCCGAGACGGTCTGGAGCGACAGCAAGACCAGCACGGCAGCGTCCAACAGCGCCGTCCAGACTGCGGCGACGACAAGCGGTGCCGCAACGGCTGGCAGCAGCTCGTCGAACCCAGGCGCCGCGATAGCGGCAGCTGCCGCCAACAACGGAAACGCCGGCAGCAACGGCAATTCCGGCAATGGCAACAACGGCAATGGCGCCGGCAACGGCAACAGCGGCGCCACCGGCAATGGCTGGGGCAACGACGGTAACGGCAATGGGAATGGCGCCGGCAACGGCAGCAATGGCCGTGGCCACAACAGACATTAAAGCGATTTCCTAGGGGATGAGGGGCGTACCTGCAGAAGCGGGTGCGCAGGAGGGTGGATTGAAACGCTATCGGCCGCATATTCTCGTCGTGATCGCGCTTGCGATCGTGCTGTCCACGGGATGGCATGGTGCGCTTCGCAACGCGCTCACCGATCTGCGGTTCAGCTGGCAATCGCGTGCGGCCAGCGGCAATGTCGTCGTGGTGGCCATCGACGCACCGTCCATCGATCAGATCGGGGTGTGGCCGTGGCCGCGCCGGCTCCACGCCGAGCTGTTGCGCAGGCTCGAGGCGGCGCGCGCGGGGGACATCGCGTTCGACGTCGATTTCAGCACACCCTCGGATCCGGCTTCCGACGAGGCCTTCGTCCACGCCCTTCGCGAGGCCGGCGGCTCGACGATCCTGCCATCCTTCAAGCAGCCGACGCCGAATGGTGGCGCGGCCCACGTCAATCGTCCCCTGAAGCCGTTCAGCAACCAGTCGTGGCCGGCCGTCGTCAACGTCGCTGTCGAATCCGACGGACTCGTTCGCCGCTATCCGTTCGGCGAGAAGCTCGGCGATGCCTTGATGCCGTCGATGGCCGTGGTGCTGGCCGGGCAGGACGCCAACCGGCGGCCGCCCTTCTTGATCGACTTCAGCATTCGTGCGGCCTCCATTCCGAGCATCTCCTATGCCGACGTGCTGCGCGGCGATACTGCGGCTCTCGACAAGGTGAGAGGCAAGAAGATCATCGTCGGCGCCACCGCGCTCGAGCTCGGCGACCGGTTCAGCGTTCCCAACAGCAAGCTCGTCTCGGGGCCGGTCCTGCAGGCGCTTGCGGCAGAATCGATCCTCCAGAGCCGGATGCTGCACTGGACATCCGATATCGGCATGATCCTGGGCCTGGGTCTGATCTGCCTGCTGATGATGTATTCGTGGCGCCGCTTCGCACCAGGAATTCGCGTCGCAGTCCTGATCGCCTCCGGGGCTGCTATCGAGCTGGTCGCGGCCCTCGTGCAGGCAAGATGGCCCTTCGTCATCGACACATCGCTATTTCACATCGCGATCGTCGCCTATCTGGCTGCGATTGCGTTGGACGAAATCGATTTCCGTAGTCTCTTGGGGCGCATCGCCGAGAGCCGCTTTCATCGCATCGCGATGTCGCTCGGTGACGGTCTCGTCTGCACCGACGAGGATCACCGGATCACGGTCTGGAATCCCGGCGCCAGCGCGATCTTCGGCTACGCGCCGGCGGAGATGATCGGCCGTCCATTCGAAACGCTGTGCGCCGTGCCGGCGGACGGTCATGCAAGGCCGTCCATGCATGACGCCGCGCGCCAGGCGCTGCTGGTTCCGGGCGGAGCGGTCGTCGTCGAGTTCGAGGGCCGGCGCAAGAATGGTGAAACCTTCGCTGTCGAGGCGAGCTTCTCGGGCTGGCAGGGAACGGAGGGTTTTCAGTACGGCGCGATCCTGCGCGACATCTCGGTCCGCAAGCGCGAAGCCGAACGCGTCAAATATCTCGCCGAACATGACGCACTGACCGGCCTTGCCAATCGCAACACGCTGCATGCCGGCCTGGCCGGCATGGTCGCGGATGCGGAGCGACGGCCTCGCGAAGTCGCGTTGCTCGTCATCGGGCTCGACGGCTTCCAGGGCATCAACGACACGCTGGGGCATTCGGCGGGAGATCTGGTGCTGCAGGCGGTCGCCATTCGCCTGGAGGGCCGGGCCGGAGATGGGGCGATCGTCGCCCGGCTCGGCGGAGATGAATTCGCCATTGCGCGCGAAGCCGCGGATGGCGGTGAGCCGGTCGCGAAGTTCGCCGAGCGGATCGCGCGTGCATTCGAAACGCCGCTCGCGACGGGTACGCGCCAGCATCGTGTCAGGATCAGCATCGGCGTCGCGGTCTATGGCGAAGGCGGACAGGGTGCCGACGAACTTCTCAGCAATGCTCATCTGGCGTTGAGCAAGGCCAAGATGACGCGGCGCGGCAGCCATGTGATCTTTGAGGCTGCGATCAGGCAGGAGCTGGAGAACCGGCTGACGCTGGAGAGCGCGTTGGCGCTTGCTGCGGATCGCGGCGAGTTTGAGCTGTTCTACCAGCCCCAGGTCCGTCTGATCGACGGCAGCCTTGTCGGGGCCGAAGCGCTCATCCGTTGGCGGCATCCCGTGCGCGGCTACGTCTCGCCCGGAGAGTTCATGCCGGTGGTCAACACTTCCGCACTGTCAGAGCGGATCGCGAACTGGGTGATGGAGACCGCCTGCCGTCAGGCGCGCGCCTGGGAGCTGTCCGGCAACGGCGTGCGCGTCGCGATCAACCTGTCGCCCTCGCAGCTTCACTCCGGCGATCTCGCGCATTCGGTCGCGGCGTTGCTCGAAGCGACGGGGCTTACCCCGTCACTGCTCGAAATCGAGGTGACCGAAGACATCCTGATCCATGACGAACGCCGCGTGCTCGACATGTTCAAGCGAATTCAGGAGCTCGGGGTGCGCGTCCTGTTCGACGATTTCGGTACCGGTTATGCGAGTCTCAGCTATCTGAAGAAGTTTCCGCTCGACGGACTCAAGATCGACCGCTCGTTCGTGCTCGATCTGCTCGCCGATTCCGACGATGCCGCGATCGTCGGCTCGACCATCGGCCTCAGCAAACAGCTCGGCCTCACGGTCGTGGCTGAAGGCATCGAGAACCGCGCGACGGCCGACTTCCTGGTCAGCATGGGATGCGCGGAAGGGCAGGGCTATTTCTTCGGCCGCCCGATGCCGGCCGAGGCGTTTGAAAAGCAATTCCTGGCGGCCGAGCTCGACGCGGTCAGCGCTGCCTGAGCAGGGCGGCTTCGTTCTATCGCCGCCGCGCGACCGCGACCCCGAAGAGGAAAGCGACGAACAGGCTCGCAAGCGGCGCCTCGCGCGTGATCGCTGCGACCGTCGCGAGCGCCCCGCCGGGCTTTCGTGCTTGCTCGATTGCAGAGGTGAGACGATCGACCGCTGCGTGCAGGCCTCCGGCGACTTCACCCACCGTGCGGGAGACGTCCGCCGCGGTATCGATGGCACGTTCGGCCATGCCGGGTTGCGAGGTGGATTGCGGTATCTCCGTGCTCAAGTGCGCGACCTCCAGACCTGACGATGGGCCGGCACCTTTGGCTATCCGCGCGAGCGCTCGTTCTGAACAGCGGGTCTTGATGACCTTTGGCTATCCGCGACAGGCGCCGTGGTTTACGGCGGGTGCCGGCCTTGGATGGGCAATTCAGCGCGCGGGATTTTGTTCCGGACGACAGGACGACCACGGCGGATCTTCCCCGGGAAACGACGGGTGCGAATCTCTGTTAGGCTGGCGGTGGCTTGCTGATGTCAGGAGACAGCCGTGACCGATCGGACCATGACGGATCGAGGCCGGCACATCGCCTTGCTCGGCGCTCCCATCGACATGGGGGCTTCGCAGCGCGGCACCTTGATGGGCCCCGCAGCGCTGCGCACCGCGGGCCTTGCGACAGTGCTCGAAAGTCTGGATTTCGAGGTCGTCGACTACGGCGATCTTTCCGTGGCCGAAGTCGGGGATCTCACCGACAGGCCGCCGGAAAGCGCCAATCACTACCGCGAGATCCAGCGCTGGACGCGCGTTCTGAGCCGCAAAGGCTATGAGATTGCGAAGACCGGCGCGCTGCCGATCTTTCTCGGCGGCGATCACACGCTGTCCATGGGATCGGTCAATGCCATGGCGCGTCATTGGCAGGAGCGGGGACGCGAGTTGTTCGTGCTCTGGCTCGATGCCCATGCCGACTACAACACGCCGCAAACGACGATCACTGCGAACATGCACGGCATGTCGGCCGCGTTCCTGTGTGGTGAGCCCGGCCTTGACGGCCTGCTCGGCGACGATCTGCGCGCTTCGATCACTCCTGACAGGCTCGATTTGTTCGGTGCGCGCTCGATCGACAAGCTCGAGAACGAATTGATGCGCGCGCGCCGGATCAGGGTCGTCGACATGCGTCAGATCGACGAGTTCGGCGTCGCCGTCTTGATCCGGCGCGTCATCGAGCGGGTCAAGGCGAACAACGGCGTGCTGCATGTCAGCTTCGATGTCGATTTCCTCGATCCGTGCGTGGCGCCGGGCGTCGGCACCACTGTGCCGGGTGGAGCGACCTATCGCGAGGCACACCTGATCATGGAGCTGTTGCACGATTCCGGCGTGGTGGGATCGGTCGACATCGTCGAGCTCAATCCGTTCCTGGATGAACGTGGCCGGACGGCGCGCACGGCCGTCGAGCTGATCGGCAGCCTGTTCGGCCAGCAGATCACCGACCGGCCGACGCCGAGCAACGCGATCGCTCCAGGCGAGTGATCGAGCTTCTTGCCGCGGACCTCGCGCCTTCAAAATTGGGCCGGAACATTCCCTCGATTGCCAAGTTTTCCCGGTGCCCTTCCCCAAGGGCGACCCCGTATGGCCTCAACTCGAACGCCCCCGATATCCCCGCGAGCTGAGGCCTTTTTCTGCTCCGGCAGATTGGATATCGATGGTGCATGCAGTTCTCTCTCCTTCGGGGCGCATCGGTATGTTTTGTCAGAGAGATCGGCTGGTGACCCGGCCGGAACTTTGCTGACATAACACCGTTCCCGATGCGCGGGCGCGAACGTAGGCGGACACCATGAAATGGATGCTTGTGGTCCTCGTGGGTGGCGTCGCCCCCGTCAATACCGATCTCGTATTCGACAAGTTCAGTGACTGCCTGTCCGCCGAGGCGCAAATGCGACAGCACTACGCCGATGCGTTCGATGCCTGGGACCGTGTGGCCGCAGCAAGAATCGACCGGCGTAGCGACTACAGGAAAGCCCGCGATCTCGAGGCGAAAAGACTGCTGAGCAACGTAGGCACCTGTGTGCCACACGGCGGAGGAGATTCTGTTGCGCCGGCGGAGCAGCCCAAGCCGCCCGCCGCACCTTCGCAGCAACCCGCTGCGCCGCCGCCGCCGGCGGTGCGACCTTAGCGAACGCGGCGCGAGCCCGATTGCGTTCGGCCAAATTCGGTCCTGCGAGGTCGCATCGGGAAAAAGTGGCAAAATCTTGGAACCTTGTCACCAATTCGCGGGTTTTCGCAGCGCCGCATCCTGCGGTGAGGAGATACCCATGAAGAAGCTGATGTTGACGTGCGCGGCTGCTGCGCTGATCTCGACCGGCGCGCTGGCGCAGTCGACGGTCGTCACCACCACCGGCACCGGCCATGCGGCCGCTGTGCAGATCGAGCCGGAATACCGGACGAAGATCCGTACCTATGTCACCGAACACAAGGTACGTCCGGTGCAGACCCGAGAGAAAATCGTGGTCGGCCAGCCGGTGCCGCGCGAGGTCGAGCTCGAGGCCGTGCCCGCCGATTGGGGGCCCTCGCTCACCAGGTACCGTTACGTCTACTCGGGCGAACGCGTGATGCTGGTCGATCCGTCGACGCGCACGGTCGTCCAAGAGATCGACTAAGTCCCCGGTGGCGGGTCGCTGAGCCGGCGGCCCGCCCCCTTCCTGTCCGGCCCCCCCCGAATACCTCACCCTTGTTTGCGAGCGGCCGTCATGCCGATCATTCGATACTTCGTCTTCGTCGGCGGGCTCCTGGTGACCTTGCTGTTCGCTGCCGACCGGTACTTGCCGGCTCCCGGCGAGCCTGCAGCGACGGCAGATCCTGACAGAACCATCATCCGAATCACGTCGGCAAGAAGACTACCGGAGAAGATCGTATTCGATACGCGTCTGCGCGCCGATGTGCCTGAGATCGCGCAGGCCGATCCGATTCCTGAAGAACCGCGGCAGCACATGCGTGAAGCCATGGCCGCCATGCCTGCAGCACCGTCCGGCCAGATCAAGAAAGAACCGGCCCTCCGCGTCTCCGCAGAGGCCCGTACGCATCCGAAGCGCTCGGCCAAATCATCGAAAAGGGCACCCGAGCGACGGCTTGCCTTCGAGCGGCACGACCCGTTTTCCGGCGGATGGTGGTGAGCGGAAAAGATCGCAAGTGTTATAAAGGAAAAGGCCGCGCTCGTTCGGAGCGCGGTCTTTTTTTGCAGATGGACGAGCGCGAAAGCGATGCCGAAGAACTCGCCAGCTTCGGGATAGCCTACCTGCACCGGCTTCCCAAGGACGAATGTTGACGGACATGAAGATGCTCGTTGCCCGCGTTGCCCGCGGAAGCACAAGGCCGAGTTGGACGCTGCTGGCGATTTCCTTTCTCGTCTCGGCAGTCATCGTGATCGCCTTGCGCATCATATTCGGGAGCTAGATCGGATCGCCGGGCTTGCGGCTCCGCTCCCTGAGTGCCCAACCGGGAACAAGTGGAATATCCAGGCGTTGGCGGCCAGGCATCCATCTGGATGCTGACTCACTGGAGGAGACGATGATGAAAACCACTTTCGCCGCAGCTCTGATCAGCAGCGCTCTGATCGGCGGCGCTGCGTTCGCGCAATCCACTCCGCCGGCTGATCGAGCGGCTCCGGCTGCTACCGCACAGCCGGCCGATAAGATGATGCTCAAGGACAATTGGCGCGCCTCGAAGCTCATGGGCCTGAACGTCTATAACGAAGCCAACGAGAAGCTCGGCGACATCAACGAACTGCTCGTCGACAAGAGCGGCAAGATCAACGCAGTGGTGATCGGCATCGGCGGCTTCCTGGGAATGGGCGAGCACGATATCGCCGTTTCGATGGACAAACTGAAGTTCGTGGAAGAGCCGGTCCGGACCAGCTCGACCAGCACTTCGACCACCCCGCGCGAGACGACGACCGGCGCGGCTTCGACCAGCGCCACGACCCGCAACACCAATGATTGGGTCCCCGATCACGCCGTCATGAGCGGAAACAAGGAGCAGCTGAAGGCACTCCCGCAGTTCAAATATTCGGACTACAACTGACAGGACGAAACGTTATCGAGATCGAGGGCCTCCATTTGGAGGCCCTTTTCATGCCAACCCACATCGGAGCCGCTTGCAGCCGCGCTTCACACTCAGCCGCGTGAAGCTATTCACTCGGTTCGGCAATGCGGTGCCGGGCCGGGTCGATTTCCCGACCGCAGGATCGTGGCCTCTGCAGGGTGGAACCGCCCGTCCCCAAGGAGGCGGGGGAACCGGGAGGGGCGCCATTGAATTAACCCTGCATGAGGACAACAGCGGATCTTTCGATGACAAATACTCGTTTCGCGAGCTCCATCTCTGCCGCCCTCCGCCATCCCGGTGTGATCGCGCTGATCGTGGCTGGCGTGACGATTGCGGCAATGCTGATTGTCGATCACGGCCCCTGGAGCCGCGCCAAGACCCAGCCGGCCCATATTGCGATGTATGCGACCACGGGAGAAGCGGCGCGGGCGGCTGGTGCTGCGGTACTCCCGACCAAACCGAAATCGCCGATCGAGCCGTCGCGGCCGGGGCCCAAGACCTCGCCGACCGTCAACCCCGTGACGCCGTAACTTCGCTCACGATGAGTGGAGCCGCCTCGCAGATCTCGGTGGCGTTGTCGCCGCTCTAGCCTCGACCGATCACCGACGAGCCGAGCAGAGCGAGCACGGCCAGCGCCATCAGCGCGGTGCCGAGCCAGCCCAGCGCGATCAGCCATGACCGGGCCCTGAAGCGGCCCATGATCGCGCGGCTCGAGACGATCAGCATCATCATCGCCATGATTGGCACGGCGACGATGCCGTTGAGCACCGCGCTCCACACCAGCATGTGGATGGAGTCGATGCCGGTGAAGCCGAGGCCGAAGCCGATGAGCGTTGCCGCGGCGATGATGGTGTAGAAGCCGACCGCCTCATCGGGCTTGGCCTCCAGCGTGGCGCGCCAGCCGAAGATCTCTGCGACGCCGTAAGCGGCCGAGCCCGCCAGCACAGGGATGGCGAGCAGGCCGGTGCCGATGATGCCGAGCGCGAACAGCGCGAAGGTGAAGTCGCCGGCGAGCGGCCGCAGCGCTTCGGCCGCCTCCGTCGCCGAACCGATGCTGGTAACGCCGTTGGCGTGCAGGACCGATGCGGTGGTGAGGATGATGAAGAAGGCGATGCCGTTGGACAGCAGCATGCCGGAGATGGTGTCGGCCCTGATGCGCGCGAGCTCCGGGCCGGCGCCACGCTTGACGTCGCGAAGCGGCTTGTCGCGCTTGCCCTGGTTCATCTCCTCGACCTCCTGCGAGGCCTGCCAGAAGAACAGATAGGGGCTGATGGTGGTGCCGAGCACGGCGACGACCATCAGAAAATAGTCGGCGCTGACATTGGCCTTCGGCCACACCGCGGCGAGCAGCGCCGTGCTCCACGGGATCTCGACGGTGAAGGCGGTGGCGACATAAGCGAACAGCGCCAAGGTGAGGAATTTCAGCACCGGGGAATAGCGGCGATAAGGCAGGAAGACCTGGAGCAGGGTCGAGCCCGCCGCGAAGATCAGCGCGTGCTCGTGGTTGAGGCCGCCGATGACCAGCGAAAGCGCCTCGGCCATCGCGGCGATGTCGGCGGCGATGTTGAACGTGTTGGCGGCGACGAGCATGGCGACCAGCGCCAGCACCGCCCAGCGCGGCGCGATCTGCATGACGTTGGCGGCGAGCCCCTTGCCGGTGACGCGGCCGATCTGCGCGCTGACGAGCTGGATGGCGATCATGAACGGCGTGGTCAGAAACACCGTCCACAGCAGCCCGTAGCCGAATTGCGCGCCGGCTTGCGAATAAGTGGCGATGCCTGAAGGATCGTCGTCGGCAGCTCCGGTGATGAGGCCCGGACCCAGCCTTTGCAGCAGCGACGGCGCGGATTTCGTCGGCGTGAGAGCGCTGTCGCTCATGAACGGGACCTCGTCGGGCGGGTGCTTTTATGCAAATGCTAATCGGGAAACGAAAGTTCCTCGCCGCGCCGGCGTCCTATCGATTTCTGATAATGCTAAGTCGACTTGACTGTCGGGCAAAACAGGTGTAGATTGCCATCATCGCAAAAATTCCCGCAGCCCAGATTCTCGCAAGTAGTCCGCGAGGCTACTGGTGTCGGCGGCGGGACTTTGAACGTTGGGGATGAAGGACGACGGACGCGCTACTTGACGCTGACGAACATGCCCCAGGCGGCGGCCAGCGCCGCGCCGGAAAAGACGATCAGCGGGTTATCGCAGAACGCGCCGCCATAGCTGCACATGGTGACGCCGAACGAGCCGATCTCGTGATGGCTCGCGGAGTAGAACAGTCCCGACAGCACCAGCAATGCAGCGGCGACGTAGTACATGGCAATCTCTCCGACGCTTTCCCGATTGCATTCGCGCAAGCACATGTCCCAGCATGGCGCGAAGAGATTGCATCCTGCCGAATTCGGTAGGTTGCATTTGAGTCAAATGTCGGAAAACGCACGGATCGCCTTGTTCCGGAGCAGGAACAGGCATTCGTTAGTGCGGTGCACCTTGCTGAATGTAAGTGCGCGCCCCCGCCGGAATTGCCAAAATTTCCCGGTCCAGCGCTGGGCCAAATCATGAAATACCGAAAACGTGGGGACCGACAATGCATCCCTTTGTCTGCGCACACGATGTCGCACTTCTTCATGAACGAGTTGAAGTGCTCATTCTACAACTCGCTGAGCTGGAAGAATTGCGCATGCGAGTGCTTATAGCCGAGCGGGTGATGAAGAGAACTGGGGCGGGCCCACACGGTGAAGCGCCTGAACAACCGCCGACTGAAGCGGTTGAATGGCAGGAAATGTCTCGCGATTGCTACTGCCCGACTTGATGCGTAGCATCGATATGAGGATCGGCTCTCGACAGGAAAAAAGGCCCCGCACCGCGGGGCCTTTGTCGTCCCGGGTCTGGGCTGCTCTATCGCCGCGTGCCCACGCCGTAGAGCTCGCGCTCGCGGCCGATGTCCTCGGGAGACAGGGGCGGGCTTGCGGCATCGAAGTCGGTCCAGCCGGCTTTCTGCCAGGCCGCGCTGCGGTCCTGAAGGTTCACGGACTTATCGTGGAGAAGCGCATCGAGGCGTGAGCGGTCCTGGTCGGGCACCCTTGCGGACACCAGCGTGCCGCCGCGGCGAATGCCCTCGGCATAGCGCGAGGCATCTTCCCTGGAGACGCCGGCCTGCGTCAGGGCGCCGACGATGCCGCCCGTGGCCGCGCCGGCAGCCGCGCCGACAGCGGTCGAGGCGAGCCAGCCTGCCGCGACGACCGGCCCGAGGCCGGGGATTGCCAGCAGGCCGAGCCCGGCGAGCAGGCCGGCTGCGCCGCCGAGGCCGGCGCCGATGCCGGCTCCGGTCCCGGCGCCTTCAGCGCGATCGTCGACGCCGTCGCGATCGCGGTCGACCTTGCCGGACCGCGAACCGTACCAATTGTCCGAATTGTTGGCGACGATGCTGATATCGGAATGCGGCACGCCGGCGCCTTCGAGCCGGGTCACGGCACGTTCGGCATCGGAGTAATTGTCGTAAAGACGTGAGATGGTGACTGTCATTGTTCGGTCTCCTCGTGATTGCTTGTTACTTGGTGGGGTTCACGTTGCCCTGGAAGTCGACGCTGACGTCGCTCTTGCTGCCGGCCTTGTCGGCCTTGCCGCGCCAGACGCCTTCGTTGTCCTTGTGCAGGCCGGAGACGTTGGAATAACCGGCATCCTCGATCCGCGATTTGGCCTGCCCCTCGGTGAAGCTGTTGCGGCCGGCGACCGGCTTGTTCGAGTTGTTCTGGTCCGAGCTGTTGACGGCGTTGTTGCCCGGCCCACTCTGGGCAGGCTGCGATTGCGCGCTAGCGGGCACCGCTCCGAGCAGCAGCATGGTCGTGGCAAGTAGAGTAAGACGTCGCATTTTTTTGTCCTCCAGCAGGTGAAAGTGCCGGCGACAACAAGTGAGATTCGAATTGGTTGCTTCCGTTTGCAGATGCCGAGTGCCGCAGCCTGTCTCGCGCGAAATGTGCGTGTGCATCGAACCAGATTAGGAACGTCTGCCAGTTTGTCCCGTTTATGCGCGCCGTGCGGATGCTGTTGGCAGATTTATTTCAGCCGCCGCATCAATTGATACGGCACGAAGGCGTGAGGGGCGGATGATGGCCGGAGCGCGCGTTGAGTTGGCGCGCTGGCGGCCCCGGCATTTTCGCTCCCCACGTCCAGCCCCGGAGGTGCCTGGGGTCGCTCCCATGCGGCTTAACTGGTTTTTCGCCTTCGGAACTTCAACTGCGCCGGCCCATTGTCGCCGGGAAATCGAGACGGCTCCCATCATGCAATCTGGCTACCCGCTGCTGAAGAAATGGACGGCGCAAGACCACGAGCGATTGAAGGCATTGGCCGACGCAGGCCGGCGGCCGAACGAGATTGCAAGCGAGCTCAATCGAAGCGAAGCGGCGGTGAGAGTGCGTGCCTGGCAGCACGGCATCGCCTTGCGGCTTGTCATTCAGAGGCGCAAGCCCGTGAAAACGGCTGGTTCGAAGGCCCGCATGTGATTGAACGGCGGCCGCCTCACTTCGACGATTGTGCGTCGGCTTGCGTCCTGGCGGGCTCCCAAAGTGCGGGAAGGATGACGCGGATCGGACGAGCCTCAGTGGAGCCTTGACCAGCAGGCCGGGCTTGATCCCTGGCAGGTTCGGCCAGAGCCACGGACAAGAGTGCAATCAGCATCGCCAGCGAGGTCGTGACAAGTCTCATATCCAGCATCGAGGCCTCCAGTTTTCGCACCAACGCTGGCGGCGGCTGTCGGTTCAGGCTCGATCGGGAACAAGTGGTAATTTTGTATGTTTGAAGAAGACAGGTCCGGATGACCGGACTGCTGGAGGAGGACACGATGAACATCAAGACCATCATTGCCGCTGCCGTGTTGACGTCATTTGCGGCTCCCGCATTCGCGCAGTCGTTCTACGTGGTGCAGGACGTCAAGACCAAGAAGTGCACGATCGCCGAATCGAAGCCGACGAGCACGGAAACGACCGTCGTCAGCGGTGACACCGTGTACAAGACCAGGACTGAAGCCGAGGCCGGCATGAAGACCGTCAAGGTCTGCACGTCGAACTGAGAAGGACAGATGCCTGTACTTTTGCTTTGGGCCGTCCCGGCCGTGATCGTGATCGGTGGCGGCGTTTATCTGATTGGCCACATGCACTGAGAATGGATGCCGAGGGTGCCTGGCGCGCCCACGGCCCCTTGCGAGTGAGGTTGCGCAAGCGTCAAGCAAAAGCCCGCGTGGAGCGATCCGCGCGGGCTTATTGTATATGACGCCTCGTCCGCTTGCCGCGCAGACGACCTCGCGGTGGTGACCATGTTCAATTCTGTACACAAGCAGGCGGCACTCCGACCCCCCCGTCCGACGAAACACGGCTGAAACATTGCTGAAACCAGATCGTCCTGAACTCCGCGCCCGCTCGTCCCGACCAACGGAGCGAAGAGGAGAGACAATCATGATCCAGATCGGTTCGAAGGAAGAAGTCGCGTTCCTGCTGGCGCTGTTCGGCACCCACACCCAGCCGGTGCAGCGGCCGAAGCCGAAATCGCAGCAAAGGTGAGAGGCTGAACCCATGCCAGGTTTGGCCGAATGCCAGAGCCTGCTCAGGCTCCTGATCGCCAGGGGCGATCCCAAGGCCATCCCGCTCGCCAAAGGTGCCATCGATCAGTATCTGAACACGGCGCCGCTCAGCGCCCGCGGGCGCGGCCTGCGCGTGCTCCAGCGCGACGCACTGGACCAGCACGATGTCGCGGTCGGCGTGCAGCGCTCGTTCGCCGAGACGGTGGATGCCTATATCGAGCACAAGCTTGCGGAGGAATAGGGGGCCGCGCAGCCAGGCAAAGTCCCCGTCCTGCCGGATCGACCTCGGCGGCGTTCCCGGAACCCGTTGATCCCTAGCGAATTTTTCGTCGCATTTGGAAACCTTTGCCCGTCCCGGGCCTATTAGGGCAAAGGATGCAACGATGCCGCGTTATTACTTCGACCTTCGCGACCACCAGGGAATTGCGCTCGATGAGGAAGGGCTGGAATTGGCCAGCCCGCGCGCCGTTCGGGCCGAGGCCGCCAAGTCGCTTGCCGACATGGCACGCGATGCCGTTCTTTCCGCGCCGCCCACGGGCGGCAGGCAGACGATGGCGATCGACGTTCGCGACGCCAGCGGTCCCGTCATGCAGCTGACATTCTGGTTCGAGATCGAGACTCCGACCTCGCGATCGCCGTCACGCGATCATTGACGCGTCAACGCGTCCGGCGGCGACGGCTCGGGATCCAGCACGGCGATCTTCCGGCCGAGCTGCCACACCTCGACCTTGCCGTGACGGGTGTACTGTCGTGCGAAGCTGAGAGCGGAGGAATCCGACGGAGCCTCGAACGCTTCGGCGGAGCGGAAGACCCCGTTCTCGCCGACGAGATAAGCGCGATATTGCTGCATCATGTCGGTGCCCTCAGGCCGGGGGAGCGCAGCCAGGCCTCGATCTGCATGGCCGTTTCGTCCTGCCGCGCCCGGCGCAGCAGCATCTCCCGGCGGCGCCCCGGCGCGAGCGCGCGCGCTTCCTCGCGACAGCGCGTGGCTTCGTCGGCGAGTCTTTCGCTGAGAGTCCTGGTCTGTTTGAAACGACGCCGCGTCAGCATGGCGCATCTCCCTGTTCGAGGAGGCGGGAGCGCAAACTGGCGTTCTCATCACCGATAAATGCCACGAGCCTTGCGGTGATGAATTAACGCTACGCCGCCGGCGGCGCCGAGTCTGTATCATTTGGTATGTCCGCAAATTAAATTTTCGGGTGCAAGTTCAGTCCTTTGAGCCACTTACTCATCTTGAGTGCGACACGAGAGCTAAGTTCACTTTTGAACCAAAGCGACCTCTGGTCGTTTGCAAGACATCACCGGCCAAGGATTTGTCCGTAGGCGTCGGTGGCTGAGAGACCCAGCGTGCTCCCGCCTGCAAAGCGAAGGAGCATACCGATGCGGGTTTATCGGCCGTTGCCTGCCGATCATGAGCAGGCAGAATACATGCGACAGCTTTTGCGCGAGGCCCGCGAGCTGCTGAACCAGTCGCCGCCCGATACGTTTCTGGGACGCAAGACAACAGAGGCGCCACCGAAAAAGCAGGAGCCGGACGCGGATACCGGCTGACGCGTGGGTGCTTGTCGAATCCGACCACTGATGCCCGCTCTGAATTTACTTCCGCTTCCGGCGGCACAATGGACATCGCCGGACTTGCTGTCGGTCTGGTCCCGTCGCGAATGACCCAACTGAGACATTGGCGCTGAGCTTCTGTGCCCCGTTTTGCGTTCAGGACCACGGCGGCTCTTCGCTCGCCCCGGCTGCCTCGTGGCGGATCGTGACCTCCGCCGAACGCAACCCGGTCAGCAATACAGTTCTGACAGAGGCAGCATCAAATCCAATATCCTTGGCATTTGGTGGATGTGCCTCGCTGTTCTTCAATCGGAGCGCAAGGTGCAATTGCTCGCAAAGGTGCTGAACGACGAGATTGACCTGATCGTCAGTCATGATCGGCTTCTCCTGCGGCCATTCTGCTACAAAACCAGGTAGCGCACTTGATCGGACGGTATGCGGTTGGACTGCCCATGGGATCACCCTGTGCGATGACCATGTGCGGATGAATGAGACGCATTCCGTTCGCTACAACGCACGAGTCCGAAATTCGACGACATCAGAAAGAGGGCGGCGCTCCCACGCAACTGGCGGCGCTTGCGGCTACTTTATGCCCGAGGACCCATTGGGCTCCATATGCACCAAAACCTCGCCGGTCGTGATTTCGGGAACTCCAAGATCGAGGTCAGGCAGACTTGCCTGAACAAACGCGAGTATCTTGGCATTCGCTGCATTGGCGCTTTCGCAGTCGTCAAATATCATCACAGCGATACCAACACCGTCGCCCGCATCCAGCACATAGTAAGATCTGAATCCGTGCGATTGCCTTAGGATCTCGCCGACGCCGCTCCTGGCGCGGCGAGCAGCGTCCGCGACCGAACGAACCTTGGCGTACTTGCGAATGACCATGTACATGGGGCCACCACGCGCTACACGCCCCCACGCATCAAAGCACATCGGCCCTGGTTGGACTAGGGCCTCCTCCGGATGGGTCACACCGACCGTTGGGCCCGCGCAACGCGCCTTTCCAATCAGCCATCCTCGCCCCGCAAGTGGGGGCCGAGGTGCCGAGGCTCAGGAGCCCTCGAACTTGAACGACACGTTGAGCTTGGCGCGATAGGCCTCAACTTTTCCGTTCTCATCCAGTTGCATGTCGAGCTTGATGACCTCTGCAACGCGAAGATCCCGGAGAGATTTCGCTGCTTGCTCGACCGCATTGGCGGCCGCCTTCTCCCACGAGTCGCTGCTGGTACCGACCAGTTCTATGACCTTGTAGACGCTATCAGCCATGTCGTCCTCCTGTTCGGTATGACCCAGGAAATCTAGCATCAGGATCTCGACGCTGATACCGTTTCGGACGGAGCCGAGAAGGGACAAACTGCTGGCGGAAGGGCGGCTCTTGGCTCCGAATGAACTGCCGGACCGACGCCATCGTGTCCGCTCATGGCGGATCGACGGAAATGCGTCCGATTGGCTGTCTCTTTTCAGTCTGCCGGACCGGAAGGCAGCACGATCCTGTTGGCGCGCAAGCTCACGCCCAGACAAAACGGCTATGGCTCGTGCCGAGCGCGAGAAAGATGGCCCCAAGGAAGCTCTGGAAGGAAGCTCTGGCTCGCACGCGAACCATCTCGGTCACATGCCTCGCCGAAAAAGGGGTAAAGTGCCCAGGGCTCACATCCGAGGAGCAACAACATGACCCTACGCCCCGAACTGGTTCCTGCCAGGATCGACTGGCATGTCTTCGCGGTTATGAGCAACACGATCCCGCCTCGGGATCCTGACGACGAAGAAGATGACGACGAAGAAGAGGATGAGGACGAAGAGCAAGACGAGGAGGAGAACCAAACCGACGAATCGCCGGTCGTGCGCGAGCCGGACGAAGACTAAGCGGGATGCTTGGAGATAGCCTTGAGCTTCGGTGAGTGCGATCCCCAGCCTGCGCGCGGCGCGCTGGTGCGTCCGGCGGCTTTCAAGGTCGGTCTGATTCCGAGAGCCACCGATAGACGCTGAATGGACCAGGTTTCCGGTGCAGCACTATCGGCGTTCACGGGTAGAGGAGGTGAGCATGACCCTCATATGGCTTGGTGTGCTGCTTGTTTTCGGCGGCATACTCCAGATGGCGTTTCAGCCCATCTGGCGAGGCCGATTCAGCGGTGGAAGGTGGCTTCGCTCGGGGCGTGACACGCTGGAGCCTGAAAGGCCGGGTGGCGGCTTCGGCATCAAATCGAACTGGCCTGGACTTGTGATGGTCGCACTTGGCGGCACTTTCTTGCTGGCCGGAGCTGCCATCTGAGTTGAAATGTCTCGGGCGTCGCCCGCTATCTGGCCGCGCCAATCTGCTGGAGCCGAGTCTCGTCGTGGCGTCCGCGCGCCGGCTCAGGCGCGAAGAGCAAGATGCAGGAATTGGTTGAAGGCGCTCGCCTGGTAATCGGCGAACGCCTCGCCGTTGACGAAGCCGCGCTTGTGGTACAGCGCCAGCGCCGGCTCGAACGCCGGGCCGCTTCCGGTCTCCAGGCTCAGCCGGGTCAGCCCGCGCGCCTTCGCCTCGCGCACGATGTGGTCCAGCAGCAGCGCCGCGACGCCGCGGCGCAGATGATCGGGGTGGGTCCGCATCGACTTCACCTCGGCGCCGCCATCGCCCAGCTCCTTCAGCGCGCCGATGCCGACGACGTCGTCGCCCTCACGCACCGACCACACGGTGACCCCGGGCACCTGCAGCCCCGACAGGTCGAGCGCGAACACACGGCCCGGCGGCGAGCTCGCATGCATGCCGGCGAGATGAAGCGCGAGCAGGCGGCGGGTCGGTTCGGAGGTGAGATCGTCGGGGTGGATTGAGAACATGGGGGGACCGTTTGGGAGCTGTGCCGACACTCGGATTGCGGCCGCGCAATATGACGCAAACAAAGGCTGGTTGACAATGTTCCCGTTTTGTTCTAGGTAGTCGAAATACTTCAACTGTTGGGCGAGCGGCGCAGCGGATCGCGTCTCGTCCCCAAATTTCCGCGGGTCGTCGATGAGTAGCTCCCTTCTCGCTTTGGTCTTATTGGATAATCCGGTGACGCCGGACATGTCAGCGGTTGCAGAGGTCCTTCACGCCCGACATCCGGAGTTGGCAACGGAGACGATGGACGACGGGCGTGCACCGCAGGCTCGAGCAAACTCGCCGCTCATTCGTTGCGGCAACGAGCTTGTCGCCGTGATGTCGATGCCGGCACCCATCCCGGACGATCAGGGACTGTGGGCACGCGCTGCGACGACGTGGCCGGAGAGCAAGGCGATGGCCGCCCGGCATCGAGGTCATATGATCGTATCGATGCTCGGTAAGAGCGAACAGCCGCTGGTCGCCGCGCGCATCACGACCGCAGTCATCGGTGCGTTGATTGCGACGATGCCTGAGTGCTGCGGCGTGGTCTGGGCGGGCCGGGTCGCGCGGCCTGCCGATCTCTGGCGCGAGATGTCCCGCGATTCGTTCGCACCGTATCCTGATTACCCCTTTAGGCTATGGGTCGACATTCTTCCGTTCCGGACAGGCGCGAAGATCGCCGCGGTCACGATGGGACTGTCCGCCTTCGTCGGTCGTGAGATCGAGTTCGTGACCGGCAAGCTCACGCTTTCGGCGTTGTTCGACAAGGTGGTTGGGCTTGCCGTGTATCTGATCGAGCATGGCAGCGTGGTGAAGGACGGTGACACGATCGGGGCAAGCGCGAGCGAGCGTATCCAGGTTCGTCACAAGAACTCCGATGCGTTTGGCGGACTGCCGGTGTTTTACTGTGTGGATGATTCTGTTTAGATGGGCGGCATCGGAACACTGCCATGGAATACGAAACAACCTTCGTAAATGAGTGAAGATTGATGGTCGATTCCCTACCAAAGAGGCGCCGGGCCAAGGCAAAGAATCGAAAGTTTTATGTCGTCGGCCTCGGCGGGTTTCACACGGCGCCGGGATGGGAGATGGACAATCTCGCAACTCTCACAGGCGGACGCCTGGTCCTCATTCCGCCGCGGGAGCGGGGCTTCGTGTCTTTCCCTGAAACGCCGCGACTTGTCATCGACAAGTCTCTCGGTCGCGCTCCCGCGGACTGGGAGCTCTTTCATGACTACCGGCTCGTTTCCGACCGGATGAAGAGCCTTCTCGAAACATTGGATCTGGAGGGAGTTCGTTTTGTCAGATGCGAGACCCAATACCGGGATGGCCGTGCGGCGCCAGCTTATTGGCTTTGTGATATTGTCAGGGTTCTCGATGCTGTCGACGAAGCAAAATCGGTTCTTGAGATCGAGTATCGCACGCCCGATCGTAAGGTTTACAATCTGAGTAGAAGAAGCAGTCTTGTCTTCAAAGAGGATAGCGTCGGGGCGGCTCATATTTTCAGGCTCGCCTTTTATCCCATGGTCGTCTGCGACCAAGTCCTGAAGGATGCGTGCAAGGAAGCGGGGATCAGGGGCATTGGATTCACCGATGCGACGAAGTATTGACCTGATGTGCCGCGGCTGCCGATATTGAAATCCTACTTGGAGAAGATCGCCGACCAAAAAGGCGAGAGACTCGGGTTCGTCTGCGGCTCATCGTCCGATTGGTGCAGGATAATTTGCGGTGTCTGTTGTCGTGGCCTGTTCGTTGACACGTCGGGCAAAACACCGGCAGAGTAGTATGGTCTAGAGAAGTCGGCTCGCGGTATTTCGCGAGCCTTTTTTATTGGCTCGTTTCCGTAGCAGCTAGGCATTCTTAGCCCACGTCGTTGCAGAGGCCTACTTCAGGCAATTGCATTGAGCGGACCGTCGTCATTCACGGCGTCGCCATTGGCCGCTAGCTGCCGCTTCGCCCGTCAGAACACACAGGCACGTGGGCAAACCTCACGATTCAATTTTCTCCTCGCATGCGGGCACCGAAGTTTTCGGCGCGCCGCTGATGATTGCATTGGCGCAATGCCAGAGGTAGCATGTTACAAACCCATCACATCTTGCTCCAGGAGCTTGCCGGCCACTTCACACTCAAGGTCTTGGGTGATCGTTTCAGGCTCGATGGCATCAAGAATTTGATGAGCCTGCCATCAAATCAAAAAGCAACTCAAGGGCTGGGATCAAGCCCTCATACGGGCGGCCATCTCGGCAGTTACAGGAAAGTATTTTGCAAGTTTCTTGGTGAACTCCAGGAGCACCCATCCTTTGTTGCCGCTCAGGAAGGCGACACTGCTGCTCTTGATCAGCTGGACGCCGAGATGAGCGGCTTTCTCGCGGCGGCCAAGCACGCGCTTGCAAGGGGGCATCTACTTGCCAATACACCTTCGGGAAGGACACAGGAGGAAGCGAACAAGAATAATGAAGACTGGTACGCAAACCGGAGGACATATGCCAAAGACAATCAGGACAGCATTCAGCAGATGCAGGACACTGTCGACCAACTCCATGCGGCTGGCCAATGGGACGGCGCCCTGCGTGCGCCCATCCTCTTGCCGGACGGCGGCCTCAGTCTCGCCGACAAGATCGAGCTCTTGAAGAGATATGGCTCCAGTTCAGGGATTTCGCAGCATTTCTCCCCGGTTGGGCCTGTCCCGGATCTGCCTGGCTTTGCCGCCCCCGCGGCCGACGTACGACTGCCCGGCTTTATCCCGCCTTCAACAGAAGGTCTGAATCGACCGGAAGGATTTACGCCAGGTAATCCGCTTCCCACGTTGGGAGTACCAGGATTTCCGGTGATCAATCCTCAAGGTTTTGAACAACTACCTCCCACCACGGCGGTCCCTCAGGATCCCTTCATCTTTAAATACGATCTGGCTAGCGGAACGCCGCATCCCTTCTACGAGAACCCATTGGCCGGCGGCACATCCGTGGCGCACAATGCGCTTCCTTGGTTGGCTGGAGCGGCGGCTGTCGGCATAGCGGCTCCCTCCATTCCCGCTTGGCTGCTTGCCATAGGGGGCGCCTTGGCGCTAACGCGCGCTGCCACTGCGGGGGAAAGCAGTTCCGGCACGAGGACAGGCGCCGCCGCTCCCAGCGGAGGAGTGTTCTCGACAGGAGCGCCGCCGCTCAACATCATCGGCAATGGACTCAACGTCGACAGCGCGGCCAGTGGCCGCGGCTCTTCGGCTTCATCGACATTTGGGCGGCAGGTGGGCGGAGCTTCCTCGATCGATCCAGAGACTCGCGCTACCACTTTTGCAGATCGCTTTGGCAGCTGGGCCGGCACGCCAGGCGGCACTGTACCTGCCAAGCCGGCAAACGTGGATAGATTACCAGACGCTCCTGCAGGCGGATCGGTCGCGCCCGAAAACGTTCGGCGCCTCGCCCGCGTCAATGAGTCCAACGCGGGCAGCGTGTTCACGTCCGGCAGTGCGCCGGTCCCGTATCTGCTGCCTTCCACGGAATTCAACGAGCGGTTCGGCAACTGGACCGTGGCGACCACTGGCAGCGCGCAACCGCAACCCAGCAAGCCGATCGGTCTCTTCGCCGACGAGCCGAGCTACGTCATTCCACCCCCGATCTTCGGAGTGGACGGTCCAGGCAATCCGCATAGTGACGCTGAGGAGTGGTTTTCGCGGTGGATACGGCCGTTGCTTCGACCAGAGTAGAGGTTGAGGTTGCGGAGCGGTGAGTATGCCGTCGGATCGTTCGTTTGACACGTCGGGCAAAAACACCCGCAGAATAGCATCATCGGAAGAGTTCGGATCGAGCCCGCGGGGTCCCGCGGGCTTTCTTTTCGCTGAGACGTTCCGTGCTGTAGGCCGTGTATTCATAAAAGAATGTCTGTTTATGAGGGCCGAGCGGAAATCTTCTAGTCGGCCAGAGTATTACTGCTTCTGACCCGTTGCGGACCTCCTCTACTAAACACCTTAGGATTGGGCTAGATTTCCGCACTCAACCTTTTGGCGCAGATCAAGATGAAATCGGTCAAGCGAAATCTGGCTTTCGTTGTGATGATGAGCACGATCACTACAAGTCAACCGCTTTCTGCGGCGACTGACCCGAACACGCCGATCGCGTATTTTTCTGAGGGACCGCCAAACACGCTCCAAGAAGCCCTAACCGATTTGCCTCGTGACGCGAGGGAGGTTGTGGTCGCGAAGGCCCGCTTGCAGCTACCTGTGATTTGGATGGGTGGTCGTCACTGCGAGGGATGCACCGACGACATTTGGTTCACCCGTCTGAAGATTACGGAGGCTCTCAGGGGCAAAGTCGAGGTGGGCCAAGTGCTCGACGTCCTCCTAGGGAAGCGCAGCGAAGGCAGGCACTACATCGCTATCCCTAGCTCACCAAGTCGATGGTGCCGAGAGTACACGGTCGTAATCTACACTATGGAAGATGGTATTCGGCGGCTCGCTTCGTTCCCGATCAGCAAAACTCAATACGACGAGGTATACGCTGAAGGGCTTGCATACCAAGCCGAGCGATCCGGCAGTGGACGGTGCGATTAGCTTGTGAGTCCACTTCTGGCCCGTAGCGGACGTCACGGTGACGCCGCCTGAGGCCGCTTTTGACCCATAGCGGTCCTGTAGCACAATGTTTATGCGGATCACGAGCCTCTTCCCGAAGCTTCGCAAAGGCTGGCTGTGTCAGTTGGACCGCTCGCGGCGCACGGCAACAAACCAGTAGGTGCAGCCAGCAATCAAGCCGGCGAACACGTATGTCGACATCGTGGTGTCAGGCCACGGAGTGATCAGGCGTTGGCCGAGCCAGCCGACTGCAGCACCGTTTACCGCGAATATAGCGATAGATCGGAGATGTAGGATGCTGGTTATCCAAACGACAACAGCCGCCGGAGCAGCCGTTATCCTCATTATGAAGGTCAGGTGTACGAATGCGACAAAGATGCCCACTGCCAAGCTGGCGGGAGTAAGTCCATTGGGGTGCTTAACTGATTAATCAGGCCAACGAGAAAAAGGGTCACCGTCGCGGCAAAACAACCCGCAAACCACCCTTTCAAAGCCGATGTAAGACGTTGCTCGTTCATTGATTTAAGTCGGTCGAACCCGAGCAAGGGCGGGAACATGCTGCAGCCTATCGCGAGACGCCGCAGCAATCTACGCTTGTCTACATAGATGTGCTCGCGTCTACATCTCCTATGGTAGCCACCGGGTTGACACCTACATGAGGTCCGGTTGTGGCCCGTAGCTGACCTTCACGACGACGCCTGCTTAGGCCGCTTCTGACCCACAGCGGACCTCGCTGTTCATAGAAAATTGAGCAATTGCCCGGCTCGCGGTTGACGGACTGACGAACTACAACCAAAAAGGCGTGCTTAAGTGGAGGCGAGTCGAGGGGGACATGCCCGAATTTGGACGTAGGCAATACCGCCAGACCCGCGCCGAAATATCCGACGTGATGAAGTGGGTCATTTCCTCCGCGGTTGCGGTGCTGATAGCGGGCATATTCCTCGGTTACAGGATGTTCATTCATCCCGGCAATCCAGATCCACTTTTGGATAAACGCGAGTCGTTTGCAGAGATGGTGCAAAGGAATTCGTTTAGCGCAGATCAACTACTTGAGCATCCTTCCCTTAGCACCGCGGTGGTTTCGATCCCTTTTGGCAACAAGGTTTACAAGGTTCCGCGCAATTACCTCGTGGATCTAGATCGATCAGCTGTCGCCCCCAATCCCCGAACGACGACGTTCGAAATTCACGTCCTGCTCCCCGGCTTGACGCCTCGGGATGCGAACAATGCTGATAGACTTATCGAGCATCCATACCGCGACGGCTTCCGTGATCAAGTGATAGCAACGATCCGAGGAGGACAGGAAGAGTTGGATTTTTCCGAGCGAAAGCGACAATGGGAACATCGGTGTGAACAGAAAGGCAGAGGCGAGCTTCGAGAGGTCGAATCCGATTACAAGCTATGCGAGGCGGATTCCGATCTATTTATGAAAGATACGACCGAGGGGCCTCTGATTTTTGCCTGCAACAAGATCTCCGACAAGAATCCTTATTGCACTCTCGCCGAGCACACCGGCGCGCAATACGGCGTTCTGAATTTGGAATTTAGTCGCAAATACGTTTACCAAGCGGACGAGATCAGGAAACGGTTTCGTTCGCTCCTCGACTCTTTCGCCGAGAACTAAGACAGGCGCGATGGTGTCAGCTGACTCGCATCGGACCTGATCAATGTTGAAGCGAGTTCTTAAATACCTGCGACGGACGGGGCGTTACAGTAGAGCATGGAATCCTTGTCTGCATGGATCGCAGCATATCTGATCGGCGAGTCCGACGATTGGATGCCGCGAACGCTATTGGGCTGGATTCGAGTTGGACTGCTTGCCAGTCTGATCGGCCAGTTTATTTATCTGATCCACGCGTGCATCGCATTGTCGGTCCCGACGTTCCTTTGGATTAGCCTGCCGGCAAATGTTTTGGCTCTGATTGTTGTCCGTCGCATTCTGAGGTGGCGCTACCCCGTCTAGATAATCCTTATGGCCCTTACGAAATCGCCCCTCTCATGCCGAAGAATAGATACATCGTCAGATCCGGACCGCAGGTCTATCAGGCCGCTACACCGCAAGACGCCCTTGCACTGGGCGAACAGATGGCGGCCGAGGGGATGGAAGACGTCTGGATCATTGATCAGGGGCCCGACGTCGGGTTATTTCGACCCTCGAAACCTTCCGATGCGCGCTCAAAGACGTCGTCCGGCCGAGCCAGCCCGAACGCTGTGATGCCACCTCTAAAAAGCCGGACTGACGGACGGCTGATGTCTGCAATTGGCCCTTAGCTGACCAATCTCGGCATGTTGCGTGATGGCAGCTTCTGACCCGAAGCAGACCTCGACGGCTACCCAACATACGTAATGAAAATAGCCCCGCTCTTCTCAGCGTGCTATGATCTGTCACGGCAATTCTCCTCTCCTGAGCCCGGAGTGGACACATGAGACGACGCGAGTTCGTGACATTATTTAGCGCCGCAGCAATTGCGTGGCCGTCTGTCGCACGAGCCCAGACTCCGAGGAAGCGGCCCGTCATCGGCACGTTCGGATCGGGTACGCCAGCTCAGCGCAAAGGTTACGGAGCTTGGCCAGCCTTCTTGAAGGGGCTGCAAGAACTCGGATACATCGAGGGTCGCGATTTCGACATAAAGTTCCGACTTGCCGCCTCTACCGAGAAGTTGCCGGAGGTAGCGAGGGAGGTGGTTCAGCTCAACCCCGATGTCATTTTTGCCGCCGCCAGCGCCAATGCGCTTGCCGCCAAGCAAGCAACATCAACCATCCCGATCGTTGTTGCAGCGTTGGGAAACTTGACCGCGCTTGGATTGTCGGAAAACGATCTTCGCCGTCCAACTGGCAACCTGACCGGCATCATGCCCTACGTTCGTGGGTTGCCTGCAAAGCAGTTTGAGATCGCGCGGGAAATCGTTCCAGGCACGCAAAAAGTTGGGATCGTAAATGACACGAGCGACATCAAAACAGCACCGCAGTGGGACGAAATCAACGCCACCGCCGCGAAATTTAAAACCAAGATCGTAGGTGCGGATGTTCAGAGAACCGAGGATGTTGAACCCACGTTCAGAAGGTTTGAGGAGGAGCGCGTTGATGTCGTCATCGTTCTCCAGGCGAACTTCTTACTCTTGGATCGGGCTCAGATCGCCGCTGCCGCAGCGGCAACTCGGCTCCCGACCGTTTATGGATACCGCGAACTCGTGGATGCGGGCGGGCTCATTAGCTATGGAATTGATCTTCGGGCATGCAATTATCGCGCTGCGACCTACGTGTATAAGATACTCAAAGGCACCCCCGTAGCCGATTTACCCTTTGAGTTTCCCACCCGGCTCGACCTCGTCATCAATTTAAGGACGGCAAAGGCGCTCGGTCTTGCGGTGCCCGACATGCTGCTCGCCCGCGCCGACGAGGTGATCGAATAACGTCCCAAGAGTTGCCGCGGCTGCTTACGTCCGGTTGTGGCCCCTAGCTGACGTCCGCCGATGCTTGGCGAAAGTCCGCAAGTGACCCGCAGCGGACATTTTGGATCTTCCAGCACTTGCGAAAAAGATGTAATTTAGCCGATAGGTGCATTGACGCCGGTAGCGCAGCGCGTCGTCAACGCTCGTTTCCACGAGCGCAGACCAACTCGAAAGCTGTGCATAGAAAGCCGAAGTAGGAGAGCAGCCAGCGTGAACCGTCGTTCCTGCCGACGGTTTACACATCCTGTCTTGGGAGGGATTTCGATGAAAGCGTCGGCCCCTCGTTTCGCGTTAGCAGCGATGTCACTAATTGCGGGCATTGGACCTGGTATCGCGGCTGAACCGTTGGAAGCACGAGACATGCTTGAGCTTGCGGTCTTGGCCTTGAAAGGGGATGAGGGGACAGCGCTCGAGATGTTCAATAGGGGCCATTCCGCGTTCAGGCGCGGCGACCTCTACGTCTACTGTGCGGACGCGAACGGCAAAATCCTCGCCCACGGCCTGCCGGACTTGATCGGCCGCGATCTTGCGGCGCTGAAGGACAAGACCGGCAAGGAGTTTGGCCTCCAGCTGCTGAACGAAGCGCGCTGGGAGCGGATTAAGGTTATCGGCTACTATCTGCCCAAGCCCAGTGCCAGCAAAGAAGTGTACAAAGAAGACTACTTCACCAAGGTAGGGAAGCTCACTTGTGGTGTCGGTTACTACAGCACCAAGGACGAATAGTCAGGGTCCTTGCGGGCCGCTGGGCCTGAGAAGGTCGACTAGGCGCATAGACGAGCACACTCATCCTGAAATTTCAGCTGGCGCTGCTACGAGATAGAATTCCGATTGTGGCCCTTAGCTGACCAATCTCGGCATGTTGCGTGATGGCAGCTTCTGACCCAAGCCGGACCTGGCGAGCCCTAGTTCGGATCAACAGTCGCTTGTTGCAGCACGGAACCGAATTATCTCGACGCCGACCCCTAAAGAGAATTTACTAGTTCCACTCCGGTCGTACTCCAAGATAAGGGGTAGCCGTAGCATGATCAGAGAACCCCAGTTCGACACGTATTCGATCCCAGCTCGCGTCTGTTTTGCCATTGCGATGGCTGGTGGTGCATTACTGATCGCCGTGGCGATCACGAGCGTTTATTTCATGGAGTAACATGCTTGGAACCGTTGTGCAGCGTTCAGCGGCGGAGCGGGCGCGGCGTGAAGGTATCGACGCCGACACGGCTGCTCATCGCATGCGCGCCGAAGAGACCATGGTTGAGGTCCGTCCCAGCAGCGTTCCGACTGCAGCCTTTGCGGATGATATGCGTAACGTAATGGGGCCCGCGCCGCATCGCCAAGACGACAGCTTTGAAGGATTGGCGCATTACCGGGGCGTTTCCAGCTGATCCTACTATGTCGGTGAATTCAGCGACGAGTTTTTTTCAGCGCGCTGCGAGGGCAGGCTCAATCCGGTCTATTTATGCGGTTATTGGATGTCGATCACCGAAGGCGTCGTGGCGCAGGTCCGTTTTGTGGATTTCCGGCTCTTTGGCGGTCGCGCCTATGCCAACCGTCGCCTGCGCTTCGTTCGCGAAGTGGTCTGCCGTTATCTAACCCGCTGCTGTCCCATTCTTCGACCTTTGCGATCACGCCAACGCTGGTCGGCCGCGTAGACCATGTGATTGAATAGGGCAAGTTCCGGTTTTGGCTCCTAGCTGATCCGCCGATGCTTGGCGAAAGTCCGCAAGTGACCCAAAGCGGATCCTCGTTTCATACTTTGGTGTTTGCAGCCTGCACAAGCTTACGCTGCCGTTCGAATACCTCAGCTATCTCATGTATCGGCGTGTCAACGTCGCCGATCATAAACCTGCTTTGGCGAAGGTACATCAAACGCATGAGACGAGGCATTTCGAGATGTTCAATGATGCCAGGCTTCAGGACGATCACTAAAGTCTTCGCGGACGACGTTGGTCCCATAGCTGTCACAGAGCAAGATATCACGTCTGCCCACCGCACCAGCGTTGGTGAGACCGGATGATAGATAAAGCCCTCGGAGGTCAACGTTAGTTCTGGAAGCCCTTTTGCGTAGAAGCGAATTGCGAGGGAGCTTGACAGGAGCAAGAACACCCCTGCAGAAGCGCCGAGGATGCAAATAGCGCGCAGACCACCACTATGTGAGTTTGCAACAGCGGCGAGGCCAAGGACGCAGGTGAGACCGAGAAGGACAACAAATCTAAAGGCAAATGCAAAGAAGCCCTGCGATCTAATCGAAACAGGGCCTTTCGCCAGATCAATCATGAGACCTAAAGTCACGTCTTTCACGAAGCAACTTTCACGGGCTTGGGAGTACGCCATATCAGAAGTCGACCCGAAGATAACACCTCTAACAAATCCGGCTGACATACAGCTGACGTCGGCATCTGGCCCATCGGCGACCTTCAATGATGTCCGCTGTTTGTGCTCTCTGAGAGACGATCGGACATCTGGGGCCGCCTAGGCGCCCAATTCAGGAGCGGGCGCTACGCCGCCGCAGCCGGTCCGAACCACCGCATCAATGCCTTGTCGAGCCCGGATTGGTTCTCGTCTCCCACCCAGGCGACGTGCCCGTCGGGCCGCACCAGCACTGCGAGCGGCGCGGTGAAGGGCGAGACCGGCGATAGATGGTGGGTGTAGGCAATGTACATCACAAGCGCTAACAGAACGAATGTCAGCGCGTTGGACAAAGGGGCGAGCGTACAACCCGGTTGGCGCGAGTTCTTTCGCCCGTTCGGTCCCGCGCCTGGTAAGCAACGAAGGCGAGGTTCGGGCGGCGTCCTCCGTTGTCGGCTCGTTGGGTTAGACCGGAAGCAACCGGCCGACCTTCCAAGCGGCGCTAATGACCCATATCGGACTTACCGCCATTCTCAATTTGTATATCCGATGGACTAGGCTCACCCGGTATGGGAACCGGTCTTACCTTTTCCAGTTTTGGAGTTGTCGGTAACTTTTCGAGGGGCTGCGCCATGGGAGATCGCCGCAAAAGAGTGAAGCAAACCCGCTCCCTTGAAGAACGAATGGCCGAACAGGCCATTAAGCTCAAAGAGCGGGCCAGCCACTTGCCCGCTGGCAAGGAACGTGAGGGCTTGCTTAAGCGAGCCAGGATTGCTGAGACCGGCGCGCATCTAAGCGACTGGTTGACCTCGCCGGGCTTGCACCCACCCAAGTAAGGGTTTCGGGAAAACCGTCCAGTTTGATGCTCACCGACATCGACAGAGCACGCGGTGATTCGATGCTCCCGAAATCTTCTAGTCGGCCATAGCATTACTGCTTCTGACTCGTAGCGGACTTAAAAATGCTATGTTTGCCAAGGGAGGAGGATCATCCCTCCGGTCCGGGAATGAAGCAGCGCCACAAAGGAGTCATTCTTCCATCGGCGTAGGTTGGCCACCACCAAACCATCGCCCTGCCGCTGAGGTTCTGCCGGTTGAGCACGACAGAGTTTGGCACGTCAAACCATTGCCCGCGTTCGCTTGGCCGCTGCGGATTTTTCAGAAGGACTCTATAGCCATTCTTTGCTGTATCCCACTCGGCCTCCGCATATTGGCCGTCCCCTCCATCACAGCACGGCTCACCTGCCTTGTTCTTGAGACTTTTGAACCAAGCGTTCAGTTCTGGTCGCATCAGGTCGTGTGAATGGGCTGTGTTGATGCTGAAAGCTGTGACCGCACACAATCCCACCGTGCGTGCTACCATCAACCGATTAAGATGCACTTGGCGTCCATTGGAACTGGTCATGGAAACCTCCGTTTCCCTGCCCACGTGCGTGGGTCATCGGAACCGCGCGAAGGTTCAAGGCGCCGCACCGGGACAAGTAGCCCTTGGTGTCCGGTGAGGCTGCCGCCTCACCGGACCGATGAAGCTTCGACCGCTTTAGTTGAATGTTTGCAGCCTCAATTTGAGCGAGCCGTCGGCCTGGCGTTCGAATACGTGCATCGCCAAACCACCCAACGGAGATGGCTTGCCCTCCTTGTCCTTACCCGTGGCACTCCACTTTGCTGTGCCGAATACAACCTTGTCATCTCCGCCGACGTCGATCATCTCCAACTTGTGACCCGTCACACCGTTCGCGAAGAGTCCGGCAAAGAAACTCTCGATCTCAGCCGGACCTGACGCCACCTGATGTGTGGGCGGCATCAATTTTGCCGTCGCGACATAGGAAGCGCCGATGGCTTTCGCATCGTGCTTGTTGAATGCGGCATCCCAAGCGGCGTAAGCCTGCTGCACGTCCCCCTTGGCGTCCGCGGCCAAAGAAATTCCCGGCACGCCGAGCAGACAAATGACTAGCGCTGATATTTGAGCCAACTTCATAGGATACTCCTCTGTTGGATAATTCCTTTTCCGATTGATCAGATCATCAGTCCAATCGTCTGCCGCGGCTGCGCGCCCGCCAGCATGACGACACCGTCGCCGGTCGCGCTGCGGCCGGCCATTGGTTCATAGGGAAGAGGTGCAGGCGATGGTAACTTAAACGGCGCCGTTCACCTCGAAGTCCATATCGCGCGCCATGACACCGCTAATGCAGCCGGTCACACATGCGCCGAACTTCACCACCACGACCAGTTTTACGAAGACACGTTCATCATGGCTGGTGCCGGAAGACTCCACCCAATAGTTCGCGCAACAGCAATTCCGGGCGATTACCGTCAGCCACGTTGACAAATGGGAGAGAGCGACGGCGCATATACTGCCTGGGCCGGAAATCCCCGCGCTTATCACCGGAGTAATTCGCCTTCTGGACCGAAGGCGAGGTTCGGGCGGCGTGGGCGGCGTCCCCAGTTGTCGACTCATTGGGTTAGACCGGAAGCAACCGGCCGACCTTCCAAGCCGCGCTAACGATCCGTAGCAGACTTTTGGCATATTGAGCGGATGCAACCACATTGCTATGCTTCATTCACATCGTGCCTTAGTTCTGATGGACAGGCTTGATCAGGCTTACGGGCTGCAGCCTGCAATTTGGAAATTGGAATTCTTGAAGCCATAGGCCCCGCCTCCGGACGCATTTCAAAAGCGGCCGGGGAATGTTCATGAACGTCATTTCCCTCCGTTCTTCCCCTTGACTCGGAGGCGGGCTTTTTCTGTCAGCTTGATCGAAAAAGTGATTCCGCCATGTCTATTCCAAAAAGCATAACCCAATGCACTTCAGTCAATCGTCACAACAGAAGCACGGCGTGCCACTCCTTAGTTGTTTTAATCCTTTCAGTTTGCATCCTTCAGCTCGCAAGCAGTACGGCGCAGGCCCAGTGCGCAGCTCGCGATGTTTTGGAGAGACAGCTGAAATTCAAGACACGCGCGTCCGAAGCGCCTCAACGGCTTATTAAATCCGAGCGCGACATTGCGATATGGAAGACAATTGCAATAGGCACGTTCGCCGACTCACTTAAGCTGCGCGACGCAATGGACAGCATGCGATGCAGTGTGGGCAGTCAAGCGGGCGAAATCCTTGCCCGACCGTCCTTTATTACTGCTTCTCAGAAGACAGACATGGAGCTTGCACTCGTCTCCCCGACGCAACTTGGGTTCACGAGCGATAGTGTGACGTTAGCTGACCTCTACTCACGGGCTCGAAAACTCGGCTTTGAACTCGCACCGGCAGAGGTCGGACCACAATTGCGCATCCAATATTTCGACCAGGCCGTGGGCGAGTTCCTCATCATCGGAATGGAGCCGATCATGACCTGGAGCGGGGACCCGATTATTCTGAATGTAGCAAATGGCGGCGCCGGATTGATCCTCATCGGCCAAGACGGTAGAGCCGAAGCCGAGATACCTGCCACGTCTCGGATCGTTTTTGCGTGCTCGCATAAACTTGCGGCCAATACCAATCTCGTCGATCAAGCTGCTGCAGTTCCGCGCGAGTAAGGAGGGTGATCGCAACTGGCCCATCGGCGACCTTCGATGATGTCCGCTGTTTGTGCTCGTCTGGAGAGACGAGCGGACATCAGGGGCCGCCGAACTAGCGCCCAATTCAGGAGTACGGGCGCTACGCCGCCGCAGCCGGTCCGAACCACCGCAGCAATGTCTCCTCAAGCCCGCGCTGGCTCTCGTCTCCCACCCACGCGACGTGCCCGTCGGGCCGCACCAGCACTGCGTCCGGTGCGGTGACCTGGCCGATGACCGGAAGCTCCCATACGCAATCGGTGCGGGCATCGACGACATCGATCCGGTTCTTCCAGGGGCCGATGTCGATGCCGCCTCGCTTGCCGAAATTGAGCAGCACGCCGCGCGCCCCGTGCAGCAGCGTGAACAGCTTTAGCTTCTGCCCTTCGACCGTCAGATCGAGATCCGGCATGCGCCGCCCCAGCAGCGCGTGGCCTTCGCCGAGATCATAGCGGATGTCGAGCCCGCTCATCATGGCGCCAAAACGTTTGCGCGGCTCGTCCATGGCGAGCAATTCGGAGACAGTGTCGCGCGCGGCCTTGAGGCCGTCGTCGCCGCGGCGGAGCAGGGCGATCTGCGCCATGGTGTTGCGCAGCACGCGCGCGCCGACGGGATGGCGCTCGGCATGGTAGCTGTCGAGCAGGCTGTCCGGCGAGACGCCCTTCACCACCTGCGCCAGCTTCCAGCCGAGATTGACGGCGTCCTGCACACCCAGGTT
The DNA here is from genome assembly GCF_000379585.1 of Bradyrhizobium sp. WSM2793. Lineage (NCBI taxonomy): Bacteria > Pseudomonadati > Pseudomonadota > Alphaproteobacteria > Hyphomicrobiales > Nitrobacteraceae > Bradyrhizobium > Bradyrhizobium sp. WSM2793. The sequence continues at coordinate 65,420 of NZ_KB902784.1, forward strand.
GAGGCCTTGCCCGCCGACGGAGTGATGGATATGCGCGGCATCGCCGGCGAGCAGCACGCGTCCCTTGCGATAAGTCACGGCCTGCCGTGCCGCATCGGTGAAACGGGAGATCCAGGCGGGATTTTGCAGTCCGAAGTCGGTGCCGTAGACCGCGACGAGCGCATCGCTGAGATCGCGCAAGGAGGGCTCGCCGCTGCGCGCGAGCGTTGCTTCCGTCACGACGACCAGCACGCGGCCGCTCTCGGTCTTGCTGAGGCCGTGAAAGCCGAGCGCATCATGACGCAGGCCGAATTCCGGCGCCTCGCGCATCTCGACCTCGGCCATGAGGTTGCTGAGCGTCGGTGAGGTGCCGGCAAAATCGATGCCGGCGGCCTTGCGCACCAGGCTGCGACCGCCGTCGCAGCCGACGAGATAGTCTGCCCGCAACGTCTCGCCGCCGGCGAGCGTCACGTCGATGCCGATCTCGTCCTGTGCGAAGCCCGAGAGCTCGACATTGCGATAGATCGGCACTCCGAGCTCTTCGACCCAGTCCGCCAGGATGCGCTCGATGTGGTTCTGCCGCAGCGCTAGCCCGTAAGCGTGCCTTGTGGGGAGATCGCTGATGTCGAGCCGCGTCCAGGCAAAGCCCGCGAGCTGGACGATCTGTCCCTCGCGCAGGAAGCGATCCGCAACGCCGCGCTGATCGAGAATCTCGATGCTGCGGGCATGCAGCCCGCCGGCGCGCGTGCCGACGAGATCCTGGCTCGCGCGCCGCTCGAGGATGGCGACATCGACCTTTGCGAGCGCGAGCTCCGCGGCCAGCATCAGCCCGGTCGGGCCGCCGCCTGCGATCACCACGGCGTGGTCGGGCGGCATCTGGTTCCGCGCGTCGGCTCCCTGTGGCCGGCGGCGTGAACGGGACGTCGGAAGCAGTACAGGCATGTCGTGACCCCTCGGCTGGTTGCTCTGGATGTTTCCCGGGTCGGGGGTTCTACGGCAGAGGCGGGGACTTGAAGCAAGCCCGTTGCGCACCACATATCGAGTTGGGAGGAGGGGCTTCCTCCTCCGCGTTCGCCGCGTTGACACGTCGGGCAAAACACCGGCATAAAGGCATCATCGAAAGAGTTTGGTTCAGCCCGCGCGGAGCAATCTGCGGCGGGTTTTCTTTTGCGGCATTGGACGGTCAGCTGATGCCGGTGGTCCGCTGCATGATGTCGGCGAGCTCCTCGAACGAAAACGGCTTCCTGATCATCGGAAGGCCGCCGCGCCGGGGCTCGCGACCCGACAATTGCAGCATCTTCAGCTCCGGGCGGACGCGCTTGGCCAGCTCGGCCAGTTCATGACCATCCATGCCCGGCATGTTGATGTCAGTGATGAGGATGGAGATGTCCTGGTTCTGCTCGAGCCGTTCGAGTGCATCCAGGCCGCTTTGGGCGCTGATCACCTCGCAGCCGAGATCTTCCAGCATGCCAACGATCACGTCGAGGACGGCGGGATCGTCGTCAACAACCAGCACAGTGCGGCTCACAGGAACGTTCCTTCTGACGAAGCATTCAACGCGCCTCTCGTCGGATAAGTTCCCGCCCGGGCGCCGGTCCGCCTAATCGTCCTTCGACAAATCACCGGGCTTGGCGGGAATGTCGATGGTGCCGCCTTCGCCGTGAACGAGATCGCGGTCGCTCTCCTTTGTCTCGCCGGCGTCTTCGATGATCGCCTCCTGCGTCTCGCGCTCCTTGTCGATGCGCGGCTTGGCTCCGGGCAATTGTCGCGATGTCTCTGGTGACGTCTTCTCAGATGTCATCTCACCGATCCTCCTGATCGGCTAACTTTCGCCGGGCCGGTAAGTTCGTTTGACGCGTCGGGCAAAACACTGGCATATTGGCATCATCGAAAGAAGTTTGGTTCAGCCCGCGCGGAGAATGTCTGCAGCGGGCTGTTTCATTTCAACGGGGCTTTGACACGTCGGGCAAAACACCGGCATAGTGACATCATCGAGACGAGTTTGGTTCACCCGCGCGGAGCACATCCGCTGCGGGTTTTTTCGTCTCGGTTTCCGAGATCGGACGGCGGCGGCGCATTACGGCCACGCACTCGTCAAACCTGGAGCGCCGATCGGCGCGCCGCCGTCCGAACCATTGCCGGCCGTGCACGCGCGAACGTGCCGGCCCGCGGCGCTGGGGCCAGTTGCCCGCGCCGCTGCGGTCTCCGGAAGACACCGAGATAGGGTTCGCGCCCGAAACGATCGCGCCTCGCCTGGCGCGATCTGCCGCGCATTTTCTTTCTTATGGAGGGATGATGACTGCCTATCTGATATCGCTCGCGCTCGCGGGCCTGGTCGCAATCGTGCTGTGGGAGACGCTGTCGTGAGCGACGATGTCGAATGCGAGCTTGCAAGCGAGCCGTCCCCCAAGCCCGCGGCCAGGAAGACGTCGAGGGCGCGGAGCCTGACCGAGATCCGCTCGCTGGCGCGCAGCCACACCAGGACGGCCCTGAGGGTTCTCGTCGGCATCATGCGCAGCGATGACGCGACACCGGCCGTGCGCCTTTCGGCGGCCAACGCCATCCTGGATCGCGGCTGGGGCAAGGCGGCACAGCCGATCGAGAACGGCGAAGACGGCGTGCCGGAATTGGTCCACCGGGTCGAGCGCGTCATCGTGCGCCCGGAAGACGCCATCGAGGGCGATGCTGGTCCGAAGGCCTGAGCTGCCGGATATCTTGATCTTGTGTTCGTCTCGATCGCGGTTGGTGCTGGGGTGGAGAATGCGGGCGAGAGAACGCCATCCGGAACGATCGCGATCAGAGACAAGAACGGCCTCCTTCATCAGATTCTCCAAACCAACGCCAGACATGTGTGCTTACATCCCGGAGTATCGGCAATATCTGCGGAATGCCCCCGCGCGGTGCCTGCAACGTCTCCTGAAGACGTGCGGATCCTGATGAGATTGCCTGCAGGAAGCCCGAACCGATCCGCGTTCGACTCAAGGCCGCCGGAGGTTCCGAACGTCGGCCCTTCTTCCACGCTCCCACTGGCCGCGCAGAAACAGTTCGGAGGGCTCTTCGGGCTTTGGCCGCCATTCTCTGAAAATGCGGCCTCTCCTGACCTGACCCAAACCCGGCAAGGACAACCAGCGAAGACGGGTCCGCGATGTGGCGCAGGCGCACTGGCCTGCCCTAGGGCGAGCGAGCGTAGCCATTGTCCATTCTGAAAATTCCGACGGCAAAAATCTTCGAGCCGCTGCTGAAGCCTGCGCGCTACAAGGGCGTTTACGGCGGACGCGGCTCGGGCAAATCGCATTTTTTCGGCGAGCTCCTGGTCGAGACCTGCCAGGCCGAGCGCGGCACGCTCGCGGTCTGCATTCGCGAGGCGCAGCGTTCGCTGGCGCAATCTTCCAAGCGTCTGATCGAGGGCAAGATCTCGAGCCTGCGCCTTGGCCACGGCTTCAGGCTGTTCAGTGACAAGATCGAGACGCCCGGCGACGGGCTCATCATCTTCCGCGGACTTCAGGACCACACGGCGGACTCGATCAAATCCCTGGAGGGATTTCGCATCGCCTGGATCGACGAGGCGCAGAGCTTGAGCGCGCGCAGCCTCGCGCTGCTGCGGCCGACGATCCGCGCCAAGGACTCCGAGCTCTGGGCGAGCTGGAATCCGCGCCGCAAGAGCGATGCGATCGACGACTTTCTGCGCGGGCGCAAGCCCGACGGGGCGGTGGTGGTGAAAGCCAACTGGCGCGACAATCCCTGGTTTCCGGATGTGCTCGGGGAGGAACGGTTGCTGGATCAAAAACTCTATCCGGAGCGCTACGATCACATCTGGGAGGGCGAGTATGCCCGCGCCTTCGAGGGCGCCTATTTCGCCTCGCTGCTGTCGGAGGCGCGAGCCGGGGGGCGGATCGGAAAAGTCTCCGCCGATCCTCTCCTGCCGCTCCGCGCCTTCATCGACATCGGCGGCGCCGGCGCTGCGGCGGATGCCTTCACGATGTGGATCGTGCAGTGGGTGGGTGGCGAGCTCAGAGCTGACTTCCAGCACCTGCGGCGCTGGCGGAAGAGCGTGGAACAAGCGCAGAGCTACACCTTCAAGGCGGTGATCACGGTCATTGCGACCGGTCTGATGGGTGCGGTCTGGCTCGGTGTCAAGGTCGTGCTGGGCAAGTGAGCCTCGACCGCTACGGAGTCGCAGGTCGCGCACTCCCGATTACCCCGCCAATAGGTATCCCATGTACAGAATTCGTATCGTCGATGCGGACGATGATGAGACTGCCGAGATTCTCGGCGATCTGCACCGGCTGACATTCTTCGGTGGGGCGGCCCTGCCGCAGTTCGAATCGGGTACGTGGTGGCTCACCTACCATGATGATGACGCGGTGGCCTTCGCCGGCGTTGTGCCGTCGACACATGCGCGAAACAGCGGATATTTTTGTCGGGTCGGGGTCTTGCAGCAGCATTGGGGACGGGGACTTCAACTCAGGCTGATGCGAGCGATCGAGGCGCGAGGGCGGCGTCTGGGATGGGACAGCATCGTCTCCGATACGACGGACAATCCGGTATCTGCCAACAATTTCATCCATGCGGGTTATCGGCTGTACGAGCCCGAATCGCCCTGGGCCTGGTCGCATACGCTTTATTGGCGAAAGTGGCTGCGCTGAGCAATTGGAGTGGTTTCCCGTGATGCGGAACGTGACCTTCTCAGACTAGAATTGCTGCGCAAGATTCGCGCAGCCTCCATACGCTCAAATATCTAACGGCCCGGCAGCTTGACGCTGCCGGGCCGTTTTTGCGTTTCAGGTGAAGCGAGCGAGGCCCTTGCGAAGTTGGCGGCGCCGGGCTTTAAGCTTGCTCCTGCAGGAAATTCGGCGACCACAAGCCGATGTAAGGGAGCGCTATCGATGCCGACCAAGCCTCAATTGCCGGAACGTTCGTCGCGAGCGACGGAAGGGCCGAGTGCGCTCGACGGTCTGCTGGTCATCGATTTCACGCGTGTCGTCGCCGGCCCAGCCTGCACGCAGACGCTTGCCGATTTTGGTGCGCAGGTCATCAAGATCGAAAATCCCGACGGCGGCGACGACACGCGCGCCTACGAGCACGCCGAAATTGGCGGCGAAAGCGCCGCCTATCTCAGCCTGAACCGCAACAAGCGCGGCATTGCGCTCGACCTTGCCGTGCCGGACGCCCGTGAGATCGCGCTGGATCTGATCCGCAAGGCGGATGTGGTCGTTGAGAATTTCTCGAGCGGGGTCATGAAGAAGTTCGGGCTTGACTATGAGGCGGTCGCCCCGCTCAATCCACGGCTGGTCTATTGCTCGATCTCCGCCTACGGACGTTCCGGACCGTTCGCCTCGCGCCCCGGCTTCGATCCCATCACGCAGGCGGAAAGCGGCTTCATGTCGCTCAACGGATTTGCCGACGGCCCAGCGGTTCGTACCGGGCCGCCCATCGTGGACATGGCAACGGGGATGTCTGCCTGTAACGCCATCCTGATGGCGCTGTTGGCGCGGGACCGGCTCGGTCGCGGGCAGCATGTCGAAGTCGCCTTGTTCGACGTTGCGATAGGGATGACCGGCTTTTACGGCATGGCGTATCTCATCAATGGCGAAAACCCCGGCCGGTTCGGCAATTCGCCGAGCGGGTCTCCCACCGTCGGCGTCTATGAGGCCTCCGATGGGCCGCTCTACATGGCCTGCGCCAACGATCGGCTGTATCGCCGGCTCGTGGTCGAGGTGCTGAACCGGCCCGATCTCATCACCGATCCGCAGTTTGCCACGCGCAAGGCCCGCTCCGAGAACAAGGAAGTTTTGCGAGCAGCCATTGCAGAGGTCTTTGCCAGCGATACGCTCGAGAACTGGATGGCGAAAATGAAGCTGGCCAATATTCCGGTCGGCTATCTCCGGACGGTCGAGGAGGGGTTCAATGCGCCAGAGGCTCGTGAGCGCCATCGCTTGAGCCGCATTCCGCACCGTACAGCGGAATGGGTGCCCAATATCGAGCCGCCGATTACCATGAGCCTGACCGGCGCGATCGATCCCGTTGCGGCCCCTCTGTTAGGTGAGCATACCGAGGACGTCTTGCGCAGCATGCTCGGTTATGACGAGCGTCGGATCGCGGAGTTTACCCGGAGGGGCGTCTTTGGCTCGGGCAAGCCTTCGACTCCGGTTTAAACCGGAGCCGTTAGTCCGCTGGCAACAGGCAGCGCGCGGCATCGGAATCGATGCTTCATGATGCCTGCCGGCCGCATTGACTTGATTTGGTAAGGGGCCGGCCGCATAAATACGCCAGAGTGAGGGACACGAATGGCGCCTGGTCGAAAGCCGAGCATGGGTCAGCCCACCGGGCCGGAAGCCGGCGAAAGCGCCTATGCGGCGATGATCGCGAAGGCCCGGGCCCTCGTGCCGAGACTACGAGAGCGGGCGGCGCGGACGGAGGAGCTGCGGCATCTCCCGTCGGAAACCGAGATGGACCTCCATGAAGCCGGCCTGTTCCGGATGCTTCAACCGGCACGGATCGGCGGTGCCGAGCTCGACTATGTCGCTCTTGTCGACTGCGCTGAGCTGCTCGGACAGGCGGATGCGTCGGTAGCGTGGAATCTCGCCAATCTGGCGAGCCACCACTGGATGCTCGGCATGTTCGAGCAAAAGGCGCAGGATCTGGTCTGGGGCCGTGATCCGGATGCGCTGATCGCATCCTCGTTCATTTTTCCCGCCGGACGCGCCACGCGAGTCGAAGGCGGTTATCAGCTGCGCGGCAGCTGGCCATTCTCCTCCGGCGTTGCCTCCTGCGAATGGAACATGCTTGCAAGCGTGGTCTATTCCGACGACGAGGCGGACGGCATCGAGTATCGCATCTTTCTGCTGCCGAAAGGCGATTACAGCGTGCTGGACACCTGGAACGTCGCGGGACTGCGCGGGACGGGGTCCTGCGACGTGGAGGTCAGGGATGTCTTCGTGGCTGACCATATGACAGTCGCTGTCGGCGACCTCTCAGGCGGCCCGACGCCGGGAAGCACGGTCAATCCAAATCCGCTTTATACGCTGCCCGTGTTCTCGCTGTTTCCATACGTCCTCTCCGGTGTCGCGCTGGGGAATGCGCAAGCGTGCCTCGACGATTATACGGAGGTCGCACGTCATCGTATTTCAACCTACAACCGGGCCAAATTGAGCGATTTTCAAAGCACCCAGATCAAGATCGCGGAGGCCTCGGCGAAGATCGACGCCGCGCGCCTGATCATGCGGTCGGCGTGCCTCGATGCCATGGAGGATGCGCGGCTTGGTCACATCCCTGGCATGGCGACCAAGACCCGTTATCGGCGCGACGGATCTTTTTCGGTGAACCTGTGCACGGACGCGGTCTCGATGCTGTTTGCCGCGAGCGGCGCGCGCGGTCTGTTCACGACCGGCGTGTTGCAGCGGCAGTTCCGCGATGCGCACGCGATCAACTCGCATCTCGCATTCAACTTCGATGCGGCCGGGACCAACTATGGACGGGTGGCGCTGGGCCTGCCGTCCGAAAATCTCACGCTCTGAGGCCGGCCGATGAATGATCTGCCGCAGCAGCCCGGCGCTCCCGATCCCGCCAACGAGTTCGCGAGCGACAGCTCGTCGATCGATCCTCGCGACTTTCGCAACGCGCTCGGAACCTATGCAACGGGCGTGGCGATCATCACGGCCGCAGCGCCTGACGGCAAGCCCTACGGACTGACTTGTAATTCGTTCGCCTCCGTCTCGCTGAACCCTCCACTGGTCCTGTGGAGCCTGGTCGTCTATTCCTCTAGTCTGACCATCTTCCAGAACGCCAGCCATTTCACCGTCAACGTGCTTGGCGCTTCGCAGCAGGCGCTTGCGTCAAAATTCGCCAAATCGTCGGACGACAAGTTCACAGGTGTGGATTGGACGCCGGGCCTCGGCGGAGCGCCGGTGCTTGCGGAGAGCGTCGCCAACTTTCAATGCCGCTCCGTGAATCGCTATTATGGCGGCGACCACGTGATCTTTCTCGGCGCGGTCGAGGCCTATACCTACGGTGCGAAGGAACCGCTGCTCTTCGCGCGGGGGACGTTCGGCCGATTCCTCGCAGATGACGAGCGCAAGACGTCGCCTTGACGTGCTTCAGATCGCGCTCGACAGCTTAGCGCTCTGCCGCTGAAAGCTTGTAAATCTCCAGCGCGTCCGCTTCCGCGCCGCGTGCGGCCTTCGCGAGCCGGAAAAGTTGGCCCGCAAGCGTGGCCATCGGCACCGGCGTCGACGTTGCCTGCGCGACGTCGGCGACCGTATCGAGATCCTTGAGCATCGTGGCAATATGACCGAGCGGGGGCGAGTGAATGCCCTGGACCATTCTGGGCACGAAAAGCTGAAGCGGGATCGAGTCCGCGAAGCCGCCGGCGAGCGCTTCGGGCAGGCGATTGGCGTCAATACCGGCGTTGACGGCCAGGCGCGTGGCTTCTGCCAGCACGGCCATCGCGCATCCCACGATCACCTGATTGCAGAGTTTCGTGGTCTGGCCGGCGCCGGTCGGGCCCATGTGGGTGAACCTGCGCGCCATGGCCAGCACGTAGGGGCGAGCCCTCTCGATCTCGTCTGCTTCTCCGCCGGCCATGATCGCAAGGGTACCTTCCTCGGCGCCCTTCGTTCCGCCGGAAACCGGTGCATCGATCCAGCCGGCGCCATTGGCGGCTTTCAATCGCTTTGCCAGATCGCGGGCGGCGTCGGGATGTATCGACGAGAAGTCGACGACAAGCTTGCCTGCGCCGGGCGCTGCCGCGAGCCCCTCAGGCCCGAAGATCACCTCCTCGACAGCCGCGGCATCCGTCACGCACATGAAGGCGATATCGGAGTTCGTCAGGAGATCACGAGGCGTGACTGCGCGCCTGGCTCCAGCCTCGGCGAGCGGAGCCACCTTGCCCTCCGAACGGTTCCAGACAGTGACCTGATAGCCGGCCTTGAGCAGGCGTCGGGTCATCGGCGTTCCCATCAGGCCAAGGCCGAGATAGCCGAGCCTCTCGACGCGTTGCGGGTTTTCCTTGCTCGCATCAGCCATAGGTTGCCTCCTTCTGCCGCAGCGCGACGTGGCTTTACCATACATTGCGTATCGGACGGCAAAACCGCCGGGCTCGCATGGCTTGCCTGATTGTTTGAACCATGAAAGATTTGAGCCCGGTCGGGGTTGGGTGGCGCCGGTCGGCGCCGGAGCAGCGGAGTGGGCACGATGCGAACCGTTTCGAGATGGATCCTGGCTTTGGGGGCGACAGCGGCCGTGAGCGCGGGGGCAAGCCCGTCATGGGCGCAGCAGACGATCCGCGTCGGCTGGACGATCCCGGCCGAGGAATCGAAGTACTGGATGATGCGCCGCCCGGCTGAGTTTCCCAGTATCGGCAAGACCTACAATATCGAATGGACCCAATTCCAGGGCACCGCGCCGATGACGCAGGCCCTAGCAGCCGGCGCGCTGGACTGCGCGACGCAGGCGCCGCTCTCCCTCGCCAATGGCGTGGTCGGCGGTAATCTCAAAGCCTACATCGTGGCGCAGCACGTGTTCGAGAAGCCCGGCGGCTTCTCGGTCTACTGGGCCGTGATGGATGACTCGCCGATCAAGACGATTGCCGACCTCAAGGGCAAGACGGTTGGCATTTCCGTGATTGGCGGCGGCACGCAAGGCCCGTTCAACCTGCTCCTGAAGCAGAATGGCGTCGATCCGGCCAAGGATATCAAGCTGGTCGAGGTCGGCTTTGCCGTCTCCGAGGATGCGCTGCGCCAAGGCCGCGTCGATGCGGTGAATATGAACCAGCCGTTCGCCGCGCGGGCGGAGGCAAAGGGCGGTACAAGGAAGCTCTTCTCGCTGTCCCAGGCCATGCCGAACATCGTGCATATCCTGGAAGCCTGCCGTGCCGATTTCGTCGACAAGAACCCGGAACTGGTCAAGACCTATGTCCGTGACATCACCTCGGGCATGAAAAAGGCGCTGGCCAACCGCGAGGAGACTCTCAAGGTCGTCAATGAAGTGCTGAAGGCGCCGCTCCCGGTGCTCGAGACCTACCTGCTCAAAGATAACGATTTCGGCCGTGATCCAGGCGCGGCGCCGAACTTCCCGGCAATCCAGAAGATGCTGGACATCTACGCCGAGACCGGAATGCTGCCGAAGCTGGATGTCGCGCAGTTCAAGCATCCGACGATCGTCGCGCCGCTGCAGTAAGGCCACCAGGCGGATGATCCGAGCCAGGTGCTCGCGGGCGTCCCGGGTCATCCGGGACGAGGCACGAAGAAGATGCACGTATGAAGAAGTTGCGATCACGAGTCACGACTGACGGTCTCGACCGGGCCCCGCACCGCGCATTCATGCGCGCGATGGGGCTCGACGACGCTGCGATTGCCAAGCCGATGGTGGGCGTTGTCAGCATGAAGGGCGAGCAGACGCCCTGCAACATGACCCACGATTTTCAGGTGGCCGCGGCCAAAACGGGCATCGAGGAGGCCGGCGGCACGCCGCGTGAATTCTCGACCGTGTCGGTTTCTGACGGCATCAGCATGAACCACGAGGGAATGAAGTTCTCGTTGTTTTCGCGTGAACTGATCGCCGACTCGATCGAGGCCGTTGTCCATGGTCTGGCCTACGATGCGCTGATCGGATACGGCGGATGCGACAAGACGCTTCCCGGTGTGATGATGGGCATGGTTCGCTGCAACGTGCCCTCCATCTTCATCTATGGCGGCAGCGCGCTGCCGGGCCGCGTGGACGGGCGCACGTTGACGGTGCTCGACTCCTATGAGGCCGTTGGCAGCTTCATGACGGGTGAGATCGACGGCGCCACGCTGGAGCGGATCGAGCGTGCCTGCTTGCCGACGATCGGCGCGTGCGCCGGCCAGTTCACCGCCAACACCATGGGAATGGTCTCGGAGGCGATGGGCCTGACTATCCCCAACGTCTCGATGGTGCCCGGCGTCTATGCCGAGCGTGCGCAGATATCTCGGCGCGCCGGATGCCTGATCATGGAGATGCTGGAACGCGGCGGGCCGTTGCCTCGCGACATCGTGACGCGGAAGTCCCTCGAGAACGGCGCGGCGATCGTTGCGGCGACGGGTGGTTCGACCAATGCCGCGCTGCATCTGCCCGCCATCGCCAATGAGGCCGGCGTTGCGTTCACGATCGACGATGTGGGCGAGGTCTTCGCCAGGACGCCGCTGATCGGAAATCTGCGGCCTGGGGGCAAATATACGGCAAAGGATGTCTACGACATCGGCGGCGCGGCGGTCGTGATCCGTGAGCTGATTCAGAGCGGGCACATCGACGGCAGCTGCCTGTCCATCACTGGCCGTACACTTGCCGAAGAATATGGCGGGGCCAACGCACCCGACGGAGACGTTGTGCATGCGGCTCGCGCGCCGATCATGCCTGACGGCGGCGTGGCGGTGCTGAAGGGAAATCTCTGTCCCGACGGTGCGGTGATCAAGGTTGCAGGTTTGAAGAGTCAATTCTTCGAAGGCGTGGCGCGCGTTTTCGAGGACGAGGAAGCCTGCGTCGCGTCGGTTCGTGACCGCAGTTACAAGGCGGGCGAGGTCCTCGTGATCCGCAATGAGGGGCCGGTCGGCGGCCCCGGCATGCGCGAGATGCTCGGCGTCACCGCGTTGATCTACGGGCAGGGCATGGGCGAAAAGGTGGCGCTGATCACCGATGGCCGGTTCTCCGGCGCGACCCGCGGCATGTGCATCGGCTACGTGGCCCCCGAAGCATTTGTTGGTGGTCCGCTTGCACTCGTTCGCGACGGCGACAGGATCCGGATCGATGCCGCAAACCGGCGGATGGATGTGCTGCTCGATGAGCAGGAACTCACCGCGCGGCGACGGGATTGGAAGCAACGTCCGCCGCGTCACCGTGCCGGCGCACTCGCAAAGTATGCGCGACTGGTGGGGCAGGCGCCGGGCGGAGCCGTGACGCATGAAGGCCCGGCAGAATGGCCGTGGTTCGAATGACGCACCGCACGGGTGCGAAATCGACCGCCTGTCTGGCAGGTTTCTTGCTAAGCTCGTGCCGCTGGCGGAGAACGTTCAGTAGGTTCGTCGAGGAATGTTCGCGCGAGTGAGACGGGATGACGGTAGTGCCTGCGAGATCGAGCGAATGGGTGAGACCGGTGAGGTCACAAGAGCCGGCTTCTGCAATCATCGAGATCGACCGCGTCTCGCAGGTCTTTCAGACTTCGGCGCGCAAGGATCATGTGGCGCTTTCCGAGATCTCGCTGACGATCGAGGAGGGCGCCTTCGTCTCCATCCTTGGGCCGTCCGGCTGCGGCAAGTCGACACTGCTTTATATTGTCGGCGGTTTTGTCAGTCCGACCAGCGGCTCGGCGAAGATCAAGGGACATGCGATCACGGGGCCCGGTCCGGATCGCGGACCGGTATTCCAGGAATTTGCGCTGTTTCCCTGGAAGACCGTGCTGGGCAACGTGATGTACGGCCCGCGTCAGCAAGGGGTGCGCGCCGCCGAAGCGGAAGCGCAGAGCCGGGCCTTGATCGAGATGGTTGGTCTCAAGGGCTATGAGAGCTTCTACCCCAAGGAATTGTCGGGCGGCATGAAGCAGCGCGTGGCGTTGGCGCGGACGCTCGCTTACCATCCGGAAGTGCTGTTGATGGACGAGCCGTTCGGTGCGCTCGACGCGCACACTAGGACGCGGCTGCAGAACGACCTTCTCAACATCTGGGAGCGCGACCGCAAGACGGTGCTGTTCGTCACCCATTCGGTCGACGAAGCCGTCTTTCTCTCGGACAAAGTCGTGATGATGTCGAAATCGCCCGGCCGCATCCGCGAGGTGATCGACATCGATCTGCCGCGACCGCGCCGCCGCAACGAGCTGTTGCTCGACCCCCGCTATCAGAAGTACGTCGTCGATATCGAGCGCATGTTCGATGAAAGCGACGAAGCCGGGCCGGCATCATGATGTCGTCGGCCACCTTGATCAGACGGGCCGCTCCGGTGCTGGCCTGCATCGGGTTGCTGGCCGTGTGGCAGGTTGCATCGCTTGCGCTGAAGAACGACAGTTTCCCGACGGCGATCGATGCGATCCGGGCAATTCCGGATATTCTTGGCGACAAGGAATCCCTGATCAACATTCTGGCCTCGCTTCGCCGCATGGCGATAGGGTTCGGTGTGGCGGTGCTGGTTTCGATTCCGCTGGGCCTGTTGATGGGACGCAGCCGCGGTGTCGCGGCCTTTTTCAATCCGCTCCTGATGGTGATTTATCCGGTGCCGAAGGCGGCATTGATGCCGATCATCATGCTTTGGCTGGGCGTCGGCGACGTCACCAAGACATTGGTGATCTTCCTGGGCGTCAGCCTTCCCGTGATCTATCACAGCTTCGAGGGGGCCAAGGCCGTCGAAGAGAAGATGCTGTGGTCAGGTGCCGCGATGGGGCTTTCGCCGGCACAACGCCTGGTGCGGATCGTGTTGCCCGCGGCGCTGCCGGAGATCCTGACCGGCTGCCGCACGGGACTGGTGCTGGCGCTGATCACGATGATCACCAGTGAGATGATCGCCCGCCAGTCCGGCGCCGGCAATATCCTGTTCAATGCGCTCGACATGGGCCAATACGACACCGTCTTTGCGATGATCATCATCGTGGGCGCGATGGGTATCTGTCTCGACGCGATTTTTGAAAGGGTTCGGGCCAGACTCGTGCGCTGGTCCGAGCCTCAGTTCGACATGCCGCTGAGTTTTTCGTGATGTCGCGCTTTCTCTCCGCAAACGTCCTTCTCGGCATTGCCCCGATCGTGCTGGTCATCGCCTTGTGGCAAGGCCTGGTGTCATTCGGCTTCGCGCCCGCGGTCTTGCTGCCGCCGCCTGGCTTCGTCTTCGGCCGGCTGCTCCAGCAACTCGTGACGTGGACGTTTCAGCAGGAGATCGCCGCAACCCTGATCCGGCTGTTTGCCGGCTTCGCGATTGCGGTCGTGCTGGGTGTCACTATCGGCATTGCCGCCGCCGCCAATCCGGCGATCAATGCCGTGGTTCGGCCGATCGTCCGCGTATTGGCGCCGCTGCCCAAGGTCGCGCTCTATCCGGCACTCCTGCTCTTGCTCGGATTCGGCCACGGGTCGAAGATCACATTGGTAGCCGCGGACGCGCTCTTTCCCATTCTGCTCTCGACCTATTACGGCGCGTCGACCGTCGAACAGAAGCTGATCTGGTCGGCGATGGCGGCGGGAACGCCGCGCTACGAAATCCTATTCAAGGTGGTGCTGCCGGCGGCGATGCCGTCGATCCTGACCGGATGCCGGATCGGGCTTGTCATTTCCTGCATCGTGGTGTTTCTGGCAGAGATGATCACGTCGACGGACGGATTGGGGCACGCGCTCGTGACCGCGGCGCGAACTTTTCAGGCCGTCGACATGTTCGTGCCGCTGATCACGATCTCGCTGCTGGGCCTGATCTTGAATGGCCTCCTCGGCGCGTTGCGCTCGTACCTGCTGCGGGGCTTTCCCGAGGCGTGAACCGACCAAGAAGAAACCAGAAGACCGGGAGTGAACCATGCTGGCTGATCGCATCGAGGCAAAATGGATCGACGCATTTTGCGAGATCTTTGAACGTTGCGCCGTCAAGGCCGGCGATACCGCGGCGATCCTCTCGGAAACCCAGTCGCGTGCGTTGAATGTGCATCTGGCGGAGCTCGCGCTGCTGCGCATGGGCGCACGGCCGTTTCACGTGGTGATGCCCACACCGCGCAACCGCAATATCGTTCCGGTTCGCTCAACGGGGGCGAGCGAGGCGATCCAGAAGCTTGGGCCAGTCATCAGCGCACTTCAGCAGGCCGGCTTCGTGGTGGATTGCACCATCGAAGGCCTGATGCACGCGGTGGAGACGCCGGAGATCCTCAAAGCCGGTGCGCGGATCCTGGTGATCTCGAACGAGCATCCCGAAGCGCTGGAGCGGATGGTGCCGGATCCTGCGCTCGAGAAGCGCGTTCGTGCGGCGGCCAAGATGTTGCGGGGGACCAAGCGGATGCGGGTGACCTCGAAGGCCGGCACCGCGCTCGATGTCGATATGGTCGGAGCGTCCACAGTCGGCGTGTGGGGCTGGACCGACAAGCCCGGCACGCTGGCGCATTGGCCAGGCGGAATCGTCGTCAGCTTCCCCAAGAGCGGGACCATCAACGGCACGCTGGTGATGGCGCCGGGCGACATCAATCTCACCTTCAAGCGCTACCTGACGTCACCTGTGAAGATGACGTTGAAGGACGACTATGTCGTCGAGCTGGAAGGCGAAGGCACGGATGCCGCCATGATGCGCGCCTATCTCGCCGCCTGGGGCGATCGCGAGGCATATGCCGTGTCGCATGTCGGCTTCGGCATGAACCCCGGTGCGCGCTATGAAGCGCTTTCGATGTACGACCAGCGCGACACCAACGGCACCGAGATTCGGGCCGTCTCCGGCAATTTCCTGTTCTCGACCGGCGCGAACGAGTTCGCCGGCCGCTACACGGCGGGGCATTTCGACCTGCCGATGATGGGAACGACCATCGAGCTCGATGGCGTCGCGGTCGTTCGCGAAGGCGTGTTGCAGGACGTCTTCGGCTAATTGCGGTCGAGCACGGGTGGACGCGCAAGGTCGAAATGGTGCAGCAGATCCACCATGGCCTGAAGCCGCTTTACGCGATAGGCGTCAACGTCCATGCCCGAATAGTCGAGAAAGCCGGCACCCGTGCGTAACCCGATCCGACCTTCATGCATGTTGCGTGAGATGACGTCCGGCGCGCGGTAACGGTCGCTGCCAAGCGCGCCTTCGAGATAGCGACTGGCGTAGTACAAGATATCGCCGCCACCCCAGTCGATGAATTCGAGCAGTCCGAGTACCGCGTAGCGGAAGCCAAAACCGTAGCGGATCGCCTTGTCGATCTCCTCGGCACTGGCGACGCCTTCCTCGACCATGCGTGCGGCCTCGTTCATCGCCAGCGCCTGGATGCGCGGAACTATGAAGCCGGGCGTCGCCGCGCAGACGACCGGGACCTTGCCGATGCCTTCGAGCAGTCCCTTGACCTCGGCGACGATGGCGGGATCGGTGGCTCTGCCGGGCGAAACCTCGACCAGCGGGATCAGATAGGCCGGGTTGAGCCAATGCACGTTGAGGAAGCGGCGAGGATTCACGATCGCGCCGGAGAGATCATCGACGAGGATGGTCGACGTCGTCGATGCAATGATCGTGTCGGGTCGGACCTGCCGTGAGGCTGACCCAAGCACCTCGCGCTTGAGCTCGACGACCTCCGGAACCCCTTCGAAAACCATACCGGCCTCGGAGAGCGCTGCCCCGCTCTGGCTGGCGGGCACTACCGAGACGCGCGCGACGAGCGGATCGACATCCACCTCCGTCAGCAGCCCCAGCTTCGACAGGCTGGCAAAGGTCTTCGCGACCTCACCGAGCGCGTCCGCCTCCAGCTTGGCAAACTCCTCCGCGGAGCGCGCCTTGACGTCGATCATCGTGACCTGATGCCCAGCGTAGGCGAAAGCGACGGCAATGCCGCGCCCCATGCGGCCAGCCCCCAGACAGACGATGTTGGCGCGATTGGTCATCGGTCAAAATCCATTGCGAAGCAACGTCTGCAATTCAGCCTTGCTGAGCTTACCAAGCCCCAGCATCTCGAGCGTGCGGCCACCTCGCGCAAAATCCTCGCAGCAGACCGCGCCGCCGATCGACAGGAAAGCTCTGGCCAGCGGCGTGGCCACGCCAGCCAGGCCGCCGACGGAAACCAGCAGCGACAGCCCAAGCCGCAGGTCCTCACGCATGTAGCGGTGCTCCGTCAGCACGATCCGCTCGCGCCAGTCGTCTGAATCCGTCAGCCGGTCGTGCGAGCCGCGGCCATACATCCAGATCTCGCCCTCTTTCGCATAGTGATGAGCGAGCGGGAAATGCGGTGCGCCGTAACCAAGCGCTTCGCGTACGGCAATTCGCTCGGCATCAAGCGCGTCGGTCACCCGGCGGATCGCGGCCTGCGTGCCTTCCTTGTGAATGTCCCAGCGCTCGAAATGTTCGATTGGACCTGCATTCATCACGATCAGCGGCGGATGGATGATCGGCCCTGCATTCATCAGCGCACCGGACAGCGCGTCTCCGCACGGCTCGATCGTATCGGGGAAAGCGCGTCCGATGACCTCGAGCGCATGCGGTGCCCGGTCGAGCGGGAACACGCCGACTGGAAGCCGTTTGGCGCGGATGGTGATCGCGACCTCGAACGGTCCGTGCTTGCGGGTGAGCCACGGCAATGTGCCGGTTTCGGCAAAGCTTGCCTTGGCCTGGTTCCCAGCTTCCCGCGCGGCCTCTGCGAAGATCATCGAGCCGAATGTCGCTGGCGGCAGAAATACGACCTGACCGTCCCGCAGATGCGGGGCGAGCAGGCGAGCGATATCGGTCTGCGCGAAGGCAGGCGCGGGGCACAGGATCAGCTCGGTGCCGTTGACAGCTTCGGCGATGTCGGTCGTGACCAGCGCGAGCTTGACGTCGTGGCGGCCGTTGTGATCCTTGACCAGGATGCGCGAGCCGGCGGCGCGATGTGCCGCGACTTGACCGGCATCGCGGCGCCAGAGCCGCACTTCATGCCCCGACAGCACAAAATCGCCCGCGGCCGCGAAGGAGCCGTTTCCCCCACCCAGAACTGCAATCTTCAAGATGCTTCTCCTTGCGCGCGCGACTGCGCATCGAGCTGCTTCAGCAGGAAATGCTGGACCTTGCCCAGCGCGGTGCGCGGCAGGTCGGTGACGAAGACGATATCGCGTGGCACCTTGTAGCGGGCCAGTTGCGTCTGGATGTGTGTCTTGAGTTCATCCGCTTCGAGCCGGGAGCCGGATCTCCGTATCACATAAGCGATCGGCACCTCGTCCCAGCGCGGATCCGGCCGGCCGATCACGGCGCATTCGCTGACGTCAGGATGTTCGAGCAGGACGCGCTCGACCTCGGCCGGATAGACGTTTTCTCCACCTGAAATGATCAAGTTCTTCTTGCGGTCGCGGACCCAGAAATAGCCGTGTGCGTCGCACAGGCCGATGTCGCCGGTGCGATACCAGCCGTCGTGCAACACATCGCGCGTGGCGTCCGCATTGCCCCAATATTCGAAGAACACATTGGGACCGCGCACCGCGATTTCGCCCGGCGTGCCCGCCGGCAGTTCGTTGCCAGCCTGATCGATGATCTTTGCCTCGCAGCACAGGCCGGCGAGTCCGGTCGATCCCACCCGCGAGAGGTCGCCGCCGAGGCGCGTATAGATCGCGATGGGGCAGGTTTCCGTCGAGCCGTAGACCTGAAGCACCGGGACATCGCGCGCGACGAAACGTTCGATCAGATGCGGCGGCACGATGGTCGAGCCGGTGGCGACGGCCTTGAGTGACGAAAGATCAGTGGCGGCCCAGGCAGGATGTTCGCTCACCGCTTGGATGATTGCAGGCACCATGACCGTGAGTGTCGGCCGCTCCTGTTCGATGGTCGCGAGCGCGGTATCCGGCGTGAAGCGCGCGTGGACCGTGACGGTCGCGCCAAGCTGCAGTGCCGGCGTGGTCTGGATGTTGAGGCCGCCGACGTGGAAGAACGGCAGCACGGTCAGCACATGATCGTCGGACGTCATGTTGTGCATGTGCTGGCTCATGACACCATTCCAGAACAGCGCCTCCTGGCGCAGCACTGCGCCCTTGGGCCGCCCGGTTGTCCCCGACGTGTAGACGATCAGCAGCGGGCAGGAGAGATCGGTGTGCGGATTTCGGCTGCTGCCGTCGCTGCGCGCCAGCAGGCTTTCAAATGTCGTGCCGCGGGGCGGCGCGAAGTCGAGGCCGACGACGGCAGTCCCCGGCGCGGTCCGGGCGAGCCCGGAAAGAACGCCCTCAAATGCCTGCTCGAGCACCAGCACCTTGGCGCCCGCATCGGTGAGAATGAAGAGCTGCTCGGCGACGGCGAGCCGCCAGTTCAGCGGCACAAGTATCGCGCCAAGTCGCGCGCAGGCGTAGAGCAGAACCAGATAGTCCGGCCGGTTTAGACTCAGAATGGCGACGCGGTCGCCGCGGCCGACGCCGAGCTCCTGCTTCAATGCCGTCGCGGTGTGTTCGATGCGTGCGGCGAACGCCGCATAGCTCAGCCGTTCCCCTTCGAAGGCAATGGCTGTCTTGTCTGGCGCGAACGCCGCGTTGCGATCGATCAGACTGCAGAGGTCCACCGTCAGTCGTCCGTCTCGCCGGTCTCATACAGCGCCTCGCGTCCGATCCGGTCGAGGCAGAGTTCGGCAGTCCAGGGCAGCATCAGCGAGCCGCAGCGGCTGTCGCGATAGATCCGCTCCAGCGGCAGCGAGCGAAGCATGGCCTGGCCGCCGCAGGTGCGGATCGCGAGCGCGGCGAGCTCGTTGGCACCCTCCATCACCGAATATTGCGCGGCGTAGGCCCGCAGCACCTGCTCCTTGCTCGGATTGGCGCAGGCTTCGGTGACGGCCTGGAACCAGATCGCCTTGATCTGCTCGAGCTTGATCTGCATCTGCGCGACCGCGATCTGCTTGGTCGGATACATCCGCCGCTTGACCGGTGGCATGCCCGGCACTTCGCCGCGCAGATAGCGCACGGTGAAGTCATAGGCGGCTTGAGCCAGGCCCATATAGGTCGGCGACAACGTCAGGAACATGTGCGGCCAGCGCATCGCGGCCTGGAAATAGACGCCGCGCGGCATAAGTGCAGAGTCGGTCGGCACGAACACGTCCTTGAACAGAAGCGTCCGTGAAACCGTTCCGCGCATGCCGAGCGGGTCCCAGTCACCGACGACCGAGACGCCTTCGGACTTGGCTGATATCGCGAGGTAAAGCGTGTTGCGGCGAGACGCCTTCTCGCCTTCCTCGATCTCGGTGCAGAGCACGCCGTAATAGTCGGCGTGGCCGGAGAGCGATGCAAAAATCTTCTTGCCGTTGACGATCCAGCCGCCCTCGACGGGCCTTGCTTCCGTGCCGAAGGCGACACCGCCTGCGGCGGCCGCTCCGCCCTCGGAGAAGGGTTGCGAATAGATCGCACCGTCCTCGACGATGCGCTTGTAGTGAACCGCGCGCCGCCGCTCGTGCTCGGCGCGGGTGTCCGCGTCCATGTCGAGATCGTCGGCGAGCGGCCCCGACCACAGGGTCGAGCACACGTGCATGTTCCAGGTCAGCGCGGTCGCGCCGCAATAGCGGCCGATCTCGGCAGCCGCCAAAGCATAGGTCTGGTAGTTCGCGCCGAGCCCGCCATGTTTCTTGGGCACGGCAATGCCGAGCAGACCGACGCGGTGCAGGTCGCGATAATTCTCGATCGGGAAGGTCGCCTCGCGATCGTAGGTCGCAGCGCGAGCGGCGAACACGCTTTGGCCGATCTCCCTTGCGCGGGTGATGATGCCGGCCTGCTCGTCGCCGAGGCGGAATGCAACGGGATCGAAGATCGGCGCATCCAGTGCAACCTTGTCGGTCGTGCCGATCGTCTTGCTGACTTGCATGGTCATTGCGCAGTCACCTTACGCTTTGGTCGCGAGAGAGTTCAGGAACCGGCCGAGGGCCTCGTCGAAGGCCTCGGGGCGCTCGAGGTTGGCGAGATGGCCGACGCCGGCGAGCTCGACATATTCGGCGCCAGGGATGTAGCTCGCCGTCTTTGCCATCATCGGCGCGGGGGCATTGTTGTCCTTGGAACCCGACAGCAACAGCGTGGGGACGGAAATATTCGCAAGCGTGCTGCGCTGATCGAAGCCGATCAGAGCCAGCATCATGGCACGATAGCTTGCTTCGGGCACGCTCCCCATGCATTCGCGTGCAAGCTCCATCCCGTTCGGATCGGGATCGTCGCCGACAAGCTCCTTCACCAGCGAGGGCGCCAGTGACTTCATCGTCTCCCCGCGATCGAGCGGCCCGAGCCGTGCCGCGATGAACGATTTCTGCCACTCGCCGTCGGCCTTGCCGAAGGCAGGGCTGGTCTGCGCCAGCACGACCGCGCGTGCCAGCTTTGGAGATTGCACCAGCCATTTCTGCACGATCATGCCGCCGATCGAGTGACCGACCAGGATGGGTCTGGCCGCGCCGAGTTGTTCGATGAATTGCTGGAGTGCCTCCGCCAGGGCAGCAATACTGACGCTGGCGAGCGGCGCCGATCTGCCGTAGCCCGGCATATCCCATGCAATTGCGCGGAAGCCGCCGCCGAACGTGGCAAGTTGCCGCCGCCAGGCCCGCGCTGCACCGCCGATGCCGTGCAGGAAAATGAGAGGTGTCGCATTCGGATCGCCCGCGGCTTCATAGGCGAAGCGTCCGTCCTTTGTTATCATTGGCACAGGCTGCGACACGCGACATCCTTTTGCTTGGCCCTTGATGCTAACAGGCCTGTGGGGGATGGGAAGCGATAATTTTATACTTAAAGCAATTTTCGGGCCGCCCTCTCGTGTCGTGACGAGCGCCGCTTTCGTTGCAAAAATTTGAAGGTTAAAATATATCGGAGGAACGATCATTGGATCCGAGGGAGCCTGCGCATGTCCGGATTGCCGCACTCGCCGCACGCACTGGTGACCGGTGGTGGCCGCGGCATCGGCCGCGCGATCGCGGCGTCTCTTGTCGGTGCCGGGGCCATCGTGACGGTGCTTGGCCGGAATGCCGCGACTCTTGCGGAGGCGGTCGACGCCGGCGCCGCGCATTTTGCGGCCGTTGCCGATGTTTCGGACGAAACGTCGTTGAAGGCTGCTATTAGCGAGGCCAGCGCGCGGCAGCCGATTGATATCCTGATTGCCAATGCAGGCAGCGCCGAATCGGCGCCATTCGCGAAGTCTGACGCCGCTCTTTTTGCGCGCATGATGGATGTCAATTTCATGGGCGTGGTCCACGCCGTCCGTGCTGTGCTGCCGGGCATGAAAGATCGTCCCTATGGCCGAATTGTCGCGGTCGCGTCGACGGCGGGGCTGAAGGGCTACGCCTATGTCAGCGCATACAGCGCGGCCAAGCATGCCGTGATCGGTCTGGTGCGCTCCCTTGCCATCGAGATGGCCGGAAGCAATGTCACCGTGAACGCGGTGTGTCCCGGCTTCACCGACACCGATCTCGTCGCGGGCAGCATCGAGAACATCATGAACAAGACGGGGCGTAGTCGCGAGCAGGCGATCGCAGAGCTCGCGAAACACAATCCGCAAGGACGCCTGATCGCACCTCGGGAAGTGGCAGACGCGGTGCTCTGGTTGTGCGGCGAGGGCGCCGGCGCGATCACCGGGCAGGCGATTGCCGTGGCCGGGGGCGAGGTCTAGCGTGAATGGCGCAGGCGCGGAACAACGAAGCCAAGGAGATCGCATGAGCAGACCAGCAAATCCCGTCACCATTCCGCTCGCGGACTATTCGCCGCAGCACTTCGTGCTGGCGGTGGTCGACGGCGTCGCGACGGTCACGCTCAACCGGCCCGAACGAAAGAATCCGCTGACGTTTGAAAGCTACCGGGAACTGACCGATTTCTTCCGCGCTTGCGCCTTCGACGACGAGGTCAAATCCATCGTCGTCACCGGCGCTGGCGGCAATTTCTCGTCCGGTGGTGACGTGTTCGAGATCATCGGCCCGCTGGTAAAGATGGACACCAAGGGGCTGACGGCCTTCACGCGGATGACCGGTGACCTCGTCAAGGCGATGCGGGCCTGCCCGCAGCCGATCATAGCCGCGGTCGAGGGCATCTGTGCCGGGGCTGGTGCGATCGTCGCCATGGCCTCGGACATGCGTCTCGCGGCGAGCGGGGCCAAGGTCGCGTTCCTGTTCAACAAGGTGGGCCTCGCCGGTTGCGACATGGGCGCCTGCGCGATCCTGCCGCGGATCATCGGACAGTCCCGCGCCTCCGAGCTGCTCTATACCGGCCGGTTCATGACCGCGGAGGAGGGTGAGCGCTGGGGCTTCTTCAGCCGCATCGTGACGTCGGAGCAGGTGCTGTCCCAGGCGCAGGTCCTGGCCAAGCAGATCGCGGAAGGGCCTACCTTCGCCAACACCATGACCAAGCGGATGCTGGCGATGGAATGGGCCATGTCGGTGGAGGAGGCGATCGAGGCGGAAGCGGTTGCCCAGGCCCTGTGCATGACCACGGCCGATTTCGAGCGCGCCTTCGAGGCCTTCGCCAACAAGGTCAAGCCGGTCTTCAGGGGCGACTAACGGCGTCTTTGTCCGAGCCGGCCAGCAAGGGGGGACTTGCGCGAAATTATTTTAGGCTTAAAATAGTTTCATGGCCGGGTGAATTGGCGAGGCTCCCATGAAAGTCGCGATCATCGGTGGCGGACCTGCGGGTCTTTACGCTGCGATCCTGCTCAAGAAGCAGCGCCCGGGCGCCGACATCACGGTGTATGAGCGCAATCGGGCCGACGACACCTTCGGCTTCGGCGTGGTGTTCTCGGATGCCACGCTGGACAATTTTGAAAAACACGATCTGCCGAGCTATCGCCGCATCACCCAGGAGTTCGCCTACTGGGACGACATCGCCGTGCATTTTCGCGGCACGGTCCACCGGGTCGGCGGTAACGGCTTTTGCGGCTGCTCGCGGCGCAAGCTGCTCCTGATCCTTCAGGAGCGGGCCCGCGAGCTTGGCGTCGTCCTGCATTTCGAGGTGGACGTCGACGACGAATCCCGCTTCGCCGATGCCGATCTCGTCCTGATCGCCGACGGCATCAACAGCCGCTTCCGCGAGAAATACATCGATCATTTCCAGCCAGAGGTCGACCTCCGCTCCAACAAGTTCGCCTGGATGGGCTCGACCAAGCCGCTCGATGCCTTCACCTTCATCTTCCAGGAGACCGAGTGGGGGCCGTTCATCGCCCACGCCTATCAGTATGAGGCCGGACACTCGACCTGGATCTTCGAGACCGATCCCGAGACGTTCGAGCGGGCTGGCCTCACGGGGCTGGACGAGACCCAGTCCGCCGCGCGGATGGCCGAGATTTTTGGCTGGTTCCTCGATGGGCACAAGCTGCTCATCAACCGTTCGATGTGGCGCAATTTCCCGATGATCCGCAGCAAGCGCTGGGTCAAGGACAACATGGTGCTGCTCGGCGATGCCAAGGCGAGCGCGCATTTTTCGATCGGCTCCGGCACCAAGCTCGCGATGGAAGACGCGATTGCGCTGGCCGATGCGATGGAGAAAGCTCCCAGCATCAAGGCGGCGCTTGATGTCTACGAGCAGGGCCGCCGTGAGGAGGTCGAGAAGACGCAGCACGCCGCCGACGTCTCGCTGGTCTGGTTCGAGCATGTCGACCGCTTCTGGAATTTTGATCCCGTGCAGTTTGCCTTCGGCGTGATGACGCGCTCGAAGGCGATCACCTATGACAATCTCAAGCTCCGCGCGCCCGATTTCGTGGCCGAGGTCGAGAAGTCATTTGCCAAACAGGTTCGCGACAGCGGCTTTGACGTCGACATCAAAAAGCCGGCGGTGCCGTTGTTCCAGCCGTTCCGCCTGCGCGAGATGGAGGTCGCCAACCGCGCCGTGATGTCGCCGATGTGCATGTATTCGGCGAAAGAGGGCGTGCCGACCGACTTCCACCTCGTGCACTATGGATCGCGCGCGATCGGTGGCGCCGGCCTCATCTTCACGGAGATGACCTGCGTCAGCCACGATGCCCGAATCACGCCGGGCTGTGCCGGCCTGTGGAACGACGAGCAGGAGGCGGCGTGGCGGCGCATCGTGGACTTTGTCCACGGCAATTCGGCCGCGAAAATCTGCCTGCAACTCGGCCATGCCGGCCGCAAGGGTGCGACCAAGCTGATGTGGGACGGCATGGATCGCCCGCTGGACGAAGGCGGCTGGGACGTGTTCTCCGCATCGCCACTACCCTATTTCCCCGACAGCCAGGTGCCGCGCGAGCTCGATCGCGCCGGCATGAATGCGGTGCGAGACTCTTTCGTCGCGGCGGCCGAGCGCGGCGAGCGCTGCGGCTTCGACATGCTGGAGCTGCACTGCGCCCACGGCTATCTGCTCGCCAGCTTCATCTCGCCGCTGACGAACACCAGGACGGACGAATACGGCGGCTCGCTCGACAACCGTCTACGCTTCCCGCGCGAGATCTTCGAGGCGCTCCGCGCGGTCTGGCCGTCGCACAAGCCGATGTCGGTACGTATCTCCGCGACCGATTGGGCTGACGGCGGCATCACCGGCGACGATGCGGTGGCGGTTGCGCGCGCTTTCGCCGAGGCTGGTGTCGATCTCGTCGACGTCTCGACGGGACAGACGGTCCGTGACGCGCAGCCGATCTACGGCCGCATGTTCCAGACGCCGTTCTCGGATCAGGTCCGCAATGAGGCGCGCGTCGCCACGATGTGCGTCGGCAACATCACGACGGCGGACCAGGCCAATACCATCCTGGCTGCTGGCCGGGCGGATCTCGTGGCGCTTGGGCGGCCGCATCTGGTCGATCCGTTCTTCACCATGAGGGCGGCGGCCTGGTACGGGGCAGAAAGCGCATTCTGCCCGCCCCAATATCTGCCCGGGAAGGATCAAATTTTCCGCAACAGCGTCCGCGACCGCCAGGATCTGGAGGAGCTGCGCATTAAGGCTAAGCCCAAAACCCGGGCCGAGCTCAAGGCGGAGGCGACAAAGCCGCTTGCGGCGGAGTAACCGCCCGTGCGACGTTAACCTCATTGCCTGGCATATTTCGAGTGGAGTAAGGGCGATGAAGGCGATTATCGTCGGTGGCGGTATCGGTGGTCTCACCACGGCGCTGATGCTGCGTTCGCGTGGCATCGGATGCGAGATCTTCGAGCAGGCTGACACCATTCGTGAGCTCGGCGTCGGCATCAATACGTTGCCGCACGCCATGCGCGAGCTTGCCGGACTCGGCCTGCTCCAGAAGCTCGACGATGTCGCGATCCGCACCGATCAGCTTTACTATCTCAACCGCCACGGCCAGGAGGTCTGGCGCGAAGCCCGCGGCATCGACGCCGGTCACGACGTGCCCCAATTCTCGATTCATCGCGGCCGGCTTCAGGGCGTCATCCATCGCGCGGTCGAGGAGCGGCTCGGAGTGGATGCAATCCACACCGGCTGCCGCCTCGGCGCGTTCACGCAGGACGAGGGCGGCGTCACCGCCTACTTCTTCGATCGTGCCGGCGCGCATGTCCACACCGCGCGCGGCGACATCCTGATCGGCGCCGACGGCATCCACTCCCGCGTCCGCGAGACGCTGTTCCCAAATGAAGGTCCGCCGTGCTGGAACGGCCTGATGCTGTGGCGCGGTGCGCGCGACTGGCCGCTGTTCCTCACCGGCAAATCGATGATCGTGGCCGGCGGCCTCAATGCCAAGGTGGTGATTTATCCGATCGCGGAGGGATCGAGCTCGGCGAGCCGCCTGACCAACTGGGCCGTGCTGGTGAAGGTGGGCGAGGGCAATGCGCCACCGCCGCGGAAGGAAGACTGGTCGCGGCCGGGCCGCCGCGAGGAGCTGATGCCGCACGTCGCCCGCTTCTCGGTGCCTTATGTCGACGTCAAAAGCCTGATCTCGGCGACGCCCGAATTCTACGAATATCCGACCTGCGACCGCGATCCCTTGCCCTACTGGTCGTCAGGACGTGTCACGCTGCTCGGCGATGCCGCGCACCCCATGTATCCGGTCGGCTCCAACGGGGCGTCGCAGGCGATCCTCGATGCGCGCTGCCTTGCGGACGCGCTGGTGCGCGCCGAGCATCCGCGCCAGGCACTGCTCGAATACGAGAAGAAGCGCCTGCCGATGACGGCCGATATCGTCCGCTCCAACCGGCGCGGTGGCCCCGAGGGCGTCATCGACGCCGTCGAGCAGCTCGCCCCTGATGGATTCGACAATGTCGACAACGTGCTGAGCTACTCCCAGCGCGAGGCCATCGTGCGCGGCTACGCCACCAAGGCAGGCTTCGCCGCCGTGCCGGGGCTTGCGGCGGTGCGCGCTTGAGACTTGCCGCTAGCCAGCGCCGGGAGGCGGCGGCAGGAAGTGGATGTTGAACTCGGCGGCCATCGCCACCACGTCCTCCGGCTTCTGTTCCTTCATGTTGTGAAGGCCCCAGAACAGGTCGAACAGCTTCTTGGTCGGTGACACCCAGAACAGCACCTTTGCGGTCTGCTCCGACTTGTTGAAGATGCCGTGCGGCACGCCCATGCCGAGGCGGATCAGGTCGCCGGCGGTCGCCTGCGACTCGGAATTGCCCAGCATGAAGTCGAGCTTGCCCTCCAGCATGTAGAGATATTCATCCTGGTCGGGATGAATGTGCGGCGGCACGAACGTGCCCGGCGGCAATGTCGCGTGCCAGGAGAAGCTGTGCTCGGTCTTGCTCTTCGGCACGTAGGTCTGGCCGAGGATGTTCCAGGAAATACCCTGGATCCCCTCGTTGGCCCGGGTAATGCCGGTGATTTCGCTGCTCATTGAAGTCCTCCCTTAACGCGACGCGCGGCTTTAGTTCGCCGCCTTACAGTCCTTGGCGTAGCGGTCGCCGTAATTCTCGAAGACCTTCTGCACGATCTCGGTCTGGAACTTACCGTCCGGACGCTTGGCGACCTTGGTCAGATAAAAATCCTGGATCGGATAGCCGTTGGTGTTGAACTTGAAGGTGCCGCGCAGCGAGGTGAAGTCGGCTTTCTTCAGCGCGGCCTGGACCGCGTCCTTGTTCGACAGGTCGCCCTTCACGGCCTTGACCGCGCTGTCGATCAGCATCGCGGCGTCATAGGCCTGGAAGGCGTAGGTGCCGGGTACGACGTTATAGGCGGCTTCATAGGACGCGACGAACTTCTTGTTCTGGGCATTGTCGAGATTGGGCGCCCAGTTGGCGCCGCCGAACATGCCGACGGCCGCATCCTGCTGCGCCGGCAGCGTCGATTCATCCACCGTGAACGCCGAGAGCACCGGAATGCTGTCGGCGAGGCCGGCCTGCCGGTACTGCTTGACGAGATTGACGCCGAGACCGCCGGGCATGAACGTAAAGAGTGCGTCGGGCTTTTGCGAGGAGATCTTGGAAAGCTCCGGCTGGAAGTCCAGGGTGTTCAGCGGCATGTAGGATTCCTCGACGATCTCGCCCTTGTAGTCGAGCTTGAAGCCCGCCACCGAATCCTTGCCGGCCTGATAGTTCGGCACCATCAGGTACATGCGCTTGTAGCCGCGATCCTGCGCGACCTTGCCGAGGATCTCGTGCACCTGATCGTTCTGATACGAGGTCACATAGAAGAACGGGTTGCAGTCCTTGCCGGCAAAGGTCGACGGGCCGGCGTTGGGGCTGATCAGAAAGGTCTTCGATTCCGTCACGGGCCGGTGGATCGCCTGCAGGATGTTGGAGAAGATCGGGCCGATCACGAAGTCGACCTTGTCGCGTTCGAGCAGACCCTTGACCTTGGTCACCGCCGCGTCCGGCTTCAGTTCGTCATCGACCACGACGACCTCGACGTCACGGCCGCCCATCTTGCTGCCGAGGTCCTTTACTGCGAGCGCAAAGCCGTCGCGAACCTGCTGGCCAAGCGCTGCGGCGGGTCCCGACAGGGTCACGATCACCCCGAGCTTGATCTTCTCCTGGGCGAGGGCGGGGGTCATGGCGGTGCCGAGCAGCAGGGCTGTTGCGGCCAAGGTCAATTGCGTCTTCATGATCTGTCCCCCGTGACATCAGGGCTTGCGTTGCAAGCCGCGTACTCTGATCCAAGCTTATGCTGATGATGGCGGCCGCGGCAAGCAGCGCTCAAAGTGTCGTCATCCCGCGGGCAGCGGCGCATGCAAGCGGCGCGCCAATTATTTGAAGCCTAAAGAAATTGGCGTGCGGTCGATTGTTGCAGCTTTGGACTTGCGGCCGGCGTCGATTTATTTGAAGCTCAAAATGTTGGGGAATCCGTGCCGGCGCCAATGCCCGCCGAGAGTGAACGCACCGAGATGCTCGATTCCGAGACCAAGGCCGTCGAAACGCCGGAAGACCATGCCGACGAGCTTCGGCTGTGGCTGCGCCTTCTGACCTGCACCACCCTGATCGAGGGCGAGGTTCGCGGCCGGCTGCGGCAGCGGTTCGACGTCACGCTGCCCCGCTTCGATTTGATGGCGCAGCTCGACAAGGCGCCTGACGGTATGACGCTGTCCGATGTCTCCAAGCGGATGATGGTGTCGAACGGCAATGTCACCGGTCTCGTCGAGCGCCTCGTGGAATCCGGCCATCTCGATCGCCGGACCTCGGAGACGGATCGCCGGGTCCAGGTGATCCGCCTCACGAAACTCGGTCGCGCCGAGTTCCGCAAGATGGCCGCGGAGCACGAGACCTGGATCGCCGATCTCTTCGCCGACCTTTCGCCGAAGGATGTGCGCGAATTGATGCGGCTGCTCGCCAAGACCAAGGCGTCGGCGCAGAAATCGGCCGCGCGCCGCCGGCCGTAAGCACCGCCGCCCAATCCCTTTTGCCGCAGGAAAAAGCACGGAATGCCCAAAATCCGCTATTGCGCCAAATTGTTTTAAGCCTAAAATGTTTCCCAGATCGTGCTGCCGGGTGCAATCCATGCTGAAAGGAGCGTGCGATGGCCAACGCCGCCAAGATTCAAGTGTCGGGCTCGCATGACGGAAACGCTGCGACGGCCCATGTCGATACGTTTGCGCGGCAGCATCTGCCGCCACGCGAGCTCTGGCCCGAGTTCATCTTCACGCGGCCGGAACTGCACTATCCGCCGCGACTGAACTGCGTCAGTTATTTCCTCGACCGCTGGGTCGAGCAGGGCCATGGCGATGCGCCCTGCGTCATCAGTCCCGCCGTCAGCTACACCTATCGCGAGCTGCAAGCGCTGGTGAACCGCATCGCCAACGTGCTGGTCGGCAAGCTCGGTCTCATCCCCGGCGGTCGCGTGCTGCTACGCTCCGCCAACAACCCGATGATGGTTGCGACCTATCTCGCAGTCATCAAGGCCGGTGGCATTGTCGTGGCCACGATGCCGCTCTTGCGCGCCAAGGAGCTGTCCTACCCGATCCAGAAGGCGGAGATTGCGCTCGCGCTGTGCGACGGAAAGCTCGCCGAGGAGATGGAGAGGGCAAAGGCTGCGGCGCCAATTCTCAAGCGAGTTGTTTATTGGGGCAATGGCGCGGCGGACTCGCTCGAAGCGCTCAGCGCTGACGCGAGCCCGGAGTTCAAGGCCGTCGATACCGCCTCCGACGACGTCTGTCTGATCGCCTTTACGTCCGGCACGACAGGCGATCCCAAGGGCACCATGCATTTCCACCGCGACATGCTCGCGGTCTGCGACGGCTATGCGCGCAACATCCTGCGAGCCGAACAGAAGGATCGCTTCGTCGGCTCGGCGCCGCTCGCGTTCACCTTCGGCTTCGGCGGCGTGCTGTTTCCGATGCATATCGGCGCCTCCTTCGTGGTGCTGGAGAAGACGACGCCCGACGACGTGCTGACGGCAATCGAGCAATACAAGACCACGGTCTGCTTCACGGCGCCGACCGCTTACCGGGCGATGATCGGCAAGCTGCCGGGCCGCGACATCTCCTCGCTTCGCAAATGTGTTTCCGCGGGCGAGACGCTGCCCAAGCCGACCTTCGACGCCTGGCTCAAGGCGACCGGGATCAAGCTGATGGACGGCATCGGCTCGACTGAATTGCTGCACATCTTCATCAGCGCGATCGAGGACGAGATCCGCCCCGGCGCAACGGGCAAGCCCGTGCCGGGCTATGAGGCCAAGATCGTCGACGATGACGGCCACGATTTGCCGCCGCGCACGATGGGGAACCTCGCGGTGCGCGGGCCGACCGGATGCCGCTATCTCGCCGACGAGCGGCAGCGCAAATACGTCAAGAATGGCTGGAATATCACCGGCGACACCTACCTGATGGATAGCGACGGCTATTTCTGGTACCAGTCTCGCTCCGACGACATGATCGTGTCGGCCGGCTACAATATCGCGGGCACCGACGTCGAGGCGGCGCTGCTCACGCATCCGGCGGTCGCCGAGTGCGGCGTGGTCGGCGCCCCCGACGAGGCGCGCGGCATGATCGTGAAGGCCTATGTCGTCGCGACGCCCGGCGTGACACCGGACGCAGAGCTCGTGACCGAGTTGCAGGAACATGTCAAACGCGAGATCGCGCCGTATAAATATCCGCGTGCCATCGAATTCGTGACGCAACTACCCAAGACCGAGACCGGAAAATTGAAGCGCTTTGCCTTGCGGCAACTGGCGCAGGCCGCGGCGACGTCCTCAGGCGTCGCGGCGGAATGAGAGAGGGATGAAGAATTGTCCGTGACGACGCCGAAAGGCCCGCAACTCGCGGTGCTGCCGACAGCAGCCGAGGATGACACCCGCTCGCGGGTGCAGGTGCTCCAGCCGTCGGGGTGGCCGATGCCGAAGGGCTATGCCAATGGCATGGCCGCTGAGGGGCGCATCGTCGTCACGGGCGGGGTGATCGGCTGGGATGCCGAAGAGCGTCTTGCCGACGGCTTTGTCGCGCAGGTGGCGCAGACCTTGAGTAACATCGCCGCGATCTTGGCTGAGGCAGGCGCGAGGCCCGAGCACCTCGTGCGGTTGACCTGGTACGTCGTCGACATGGACGAGTACCTGTCCAACCTGAAGGAGCTCGGCAAGGTCTACCGTGCCATCTTCGGCGCAAATTACCCGGCGATGGCGCTGGTGCAGGTGGTGCGCCTCGTGGAGAAGGCGGCGCGCGTCGAGATCGAGGCCACTGCCGTCATTCCGCACTGAATCGCGCTTGGCTCAGCTCGCCTTGTCAGCTGGC
The DNA here is from genome assembly GCF_000379585.1 of Bradyrhizobium sp. WSM2793. Classification (NCBI taxonomy): domain Bacteria; kingdom Pseudomonadati; phylum Pseudomonadota; class Alphaproteobacteria; order Hyphomicrobiales; family Nitrobacteraceae; genus Bradyrhizobium; species Bradyrhizobium sp. WSM2793. The sequence goes on from NZ_KB902784.1 coordinate 97,043, forward strand.
CTTGGCGAGCTCGTCGTCCTCGGGCGAGTTCAGATAGACGCCCGACATGGTGTCGACCCAGCACAGATGGTCGTGCACCTTCTTCACGCCATCGACGTTCTCGGCTGCGACGATCGCGGCCTGCCGCGTGCGCTCTTCGGTGATGACGCCGCTGAGATGAACGATGCCGTCGCGGACGATGACGTTCAGCCCGAACGGGCACCAGTCGTTCTTCTCCATGGTGTCGATGATGCGGCTGCGAATGTGGTCGTCATCCGCCGTCGGATCACGCACTTCGCGGGCGAGCCCCGCCACCGCCTGCAGCAGATTGGCGCGGGATACGATCCCGACGACCTTGTCGCCGCGCACCAACGGCAGCCGCTTCACGTTGTTCCGCTCCATGAGGTCGACGATCTCGGCGAGCGCCGTATCCTCCGTGATGGTGACGACCGTGTCGGTCATCACCTCCGCGACCTTGCGGCCGTGCTCGTGGACGAAATCGCTGGCCGACTTGCCCGGACCAAGGATGAACCGCAGCCAGCGTCCGCGCTTGCGCCCGGTGCCGATTTCGCTGCGGCGGATGAAATCTCCTTCCGACACGACGCCGACCAGCTTGCCGGTATCGTCGACCACCGTGAGACCGCTGACATGCCGCTTCAGCATGATATTTGCCGCCTCGACGATGCTTGTGTCGGGGGTAACCGAGATGACCGACCGGGTCATGATCTGGTGGGCGCGCATGGGCAACTCCGCTGGCTCTATCGAAATTCGATGCGCGAAAACTAGCGCGGACATCAGGGTGCGGCTTGACTCAGGTCAATCGGACGAGGCCCGTCCGTCCTGATTAAGCAATCGTGATCCGCGCCCCGGATTTGATGCAGCTCAACGCCTCTGCGAAGCCTCGTCATATCCTGCCGCCGACGTAGACCAGAAGCCCCTCGGGAACATTGAGCCATGAGCGTCGTGCAGATCTTTCCACGGGCCGAAGTGCCGGCGGCGCAGGCTCTTCCCGTCAATCCCGTCGCTGCTCCCGAAGCCTCGACGGTGAGCCCCGAAATACCCGCCGGAATGCCTGCCGCCGATCCGCCGCCTGCATCGGAGCCATATCCTCTCGACCGCGCATTTCACGCGATGCTGGCGCGATTCACAGGCGGGATTTCGCCGCTGGCCTTGTCGCTGGCCTGGCTCGACTGGAGTTCGCATCTGGCTGCGGCGCCGCAGCGCCAGATGGAGATTGTCCGCAGCATCCTGCGCGACACCGGCCGGCTGGCGGAAGCCGCCGCGCACGCGGCGTCACCGGAGCAAAAGCCGTGGTCTGTGATCCAGCCGCAGGGACGCGATCGCCGCTTCAGCGGACCGCAATGGGAGACCGCGCCGTTCAATCTGTTGGCGCAGGCATTTCTGCTCACAGAGCGCTGGTGGCGGGATGCGGCGACCGGCGTGCGCGGCGTGTCGCACGCCAATGAGGCCATCGTCGAGTTCTCGATGCGCCAGATGCTTGACATGCTGGCGCCGTCGAATTTCGCGGCGAACAATCCGAAAGTCCTGGAGAAGGCGTTCCAGAGCGGCGGCGAGAACTTTGTCTTCGGTTGGCAGAACTGGTGCAGTGACTTGATGCGCCTGCTGTCCGCCTCGAAACTGGCGGACGGCGAGCAGTTTGTGGTCGGCAGGTCGGTGGCGGCGTCGCCCGGCAAGGTCGTCTACCGTAACGCGCTGATCGAGCTGATCCAATACCATCCGACCACGGCGCAGGTGCGACCAGAGCCGATCCTGATCGTGCCGGCCTGGATCATGAAGTACTACATCCTCGATCTCTCGCCTCAGAACTCGCTGGTCAGATATCTGACGGGTCAGGGTTTCACCGTGTTCGCGGTCTCCTGGCGCAACCCGGATGCGACGGATCGGGATCTCGCCTTCGACGACTATCGCAGGCTGGGGGTCATGGCGGCGCTGGACATGATCGGCCGCGTTATGCCGGGTCGGAAGATCCATACGCTCGGCTATTGTCTGGGAGGTACATTGCTGTCGATCGCTGCCGCCGCGATGGAGCGTGACGGTGATAAGCGCCTTGGCACCGTTACTCTCCTTGCCGCCCAGACAGACTTCACCGAGGCCGGAGAGCTGACGCTCTTCATCAATGAGAGCCAGGTCGCCTTTCTCGAAGACATGATGTGGCAGCGCGGTTACCTCGACACGACCCAGATGGCCGGCGCCTTTCAGCTGCTGCGCTCCAACGAACTGATCTGGTCGCGGCTGTCGCACGACTATCTGATGGGTGAGGGCGCGCCACCGAGCGATCTGATGGCGTGGAACGCGGACGCAACGCGGCTGCCTTACCGCATGCATTCGGAATATCTGCGAAAGCTGTTCCTCGACAACGATCTGGCCGGCGGGCGCTATCACGTCGGCGGCAGGAACGTTTCGCTGTCCGATCTTCACGCCCCGATGTTCGTGGTCGGCACGCTGGCCGATCACGTCGCGCCGTGGCGATCCGTCTACAAGATTCACTACCAGGTCGATGCCGACGTGACGTTCCTGTTGACCAGCGGCGGTCACAATGCCGGCGTCGTCGCGCCTCCCGACGAGCCCGGCCACAGCTATCAAGTGCTGAGCAAGGCCGAGGACGCGCCCTATGTCGGTGCGGACGAATGGCTGAAGCTGGCTCCGCGCGTTGAAGGGTCGTGGTGGCCGGAATGGACCAAATGGCTGGCGGCGCGCTCCGGTGCGCCCTGCGATCCGCCGCCGATCGGGCTTGGAGACGCTCCCGGCCTGCCCGATGCGCCAGGGGACTACGTCCACACTTAAACCTCCGGCTCGGAATTCGGTGCGAGGTCCGAGGAGCGGAAGGGTTTGGTTTTGTCCAGTTTGCGGTAGGCCGTTGACGCCGTCCGCAACAGCTTCTTTTCCCGTTTGCGGTTGCGGAATCGATTGCCGGCTTCGACGCCGGCGCCGTTCAACGACGCCGCCAGCGCCTGTCCCCGCGCATCGTCGTTCAATCGTCCGAGCGACCGTTGCGCCTTGCGCAATTTCTTGAGGATGGATTTCTGTTTCGTCAGCGATTCATCGGCGAACAGGTCCTGGAGCGACTCGATCGAATAGGTCAGCCGCTTGTTGAGAATCCGCAGCTTGTGGCGCTTCTCGACGTCGAGCTTGCGGAGTTTTCGCGCCTTCTTGAGCAGCGCCGTCTCCCACTCGGTCAGCCGCTCCGTCGCGTGATAGGCGAGCGTGCAGCGGCGCAATCGTATGGCTTCCTTGCTGCGCCGGGTCGACCAGGGGCCGCTCTCGATCCAGGTCGAGGTCTGCTCGACAAGGCGGCGATACCGCGCGGATTGCAGCGCGCGCGCCAGCAGGCGGTGGCTCTCGGCGCGCTTTTCGTCCCAACGCTGAAGCTCGGCGACCACCGCGAGATTGTCGCCACTCTCGGCGACGATCCGCTCGATCGCCACGTCGAGATCCCGTACCATGCCGAGCTGACCGTTCAGCCATTTTAGCTCGGCCCAGACCTTCGGGCGCAGGGCGTCGTCGACTATCGGCGAGAAGAAGCGGATGGCAGTTCGCAGATGCGTCAATGCGATCCGGATCTGGTGCAGCGCGTCGGGATCGCCGCGGCAGGTGCCGTCATGCTGGGCGAGCACGGCATCGAGGTGACGGCGCGCGATGATGCGGAACGCCGTATCGCAGGCCATGCCGGGGCTGAGGCGGCCGGGCAGGGCATTGCGCCGCGCCGCCGGCGTGGCGCGAACGGCCGTCGAGGTCGTGGTGGGTCGCGCCATCTTTGTCCGCGCCAATCAGATTGCCTTATTTGCTTTCAGCGATCGCGTCCCGGCAGTTCTGGAGCGTCTGCGCTTGTGTCCCGGATGCATCGATGGTCGCCCAGCCGACGTGACCGATATTATAGTGCTCTTGCTGCGCAGCAACCTCTTGCGTGGCGTCGGATGCGTCTCCCCGGCGACTTCCGATCCGCATCTGCCGGGTCGCGAGGTCCGCAACCAGAAACAGGCCGTTCAGGGGCACATTGCGCTCCCGCGCCAGTGTGGCGATCGCGTCCCGTTCGTCCTCGCGGGCGAAGACGCCGTCGATGATCGCCGAGTGGCCCTGCGCCAGCACCCGCCGGGCGTGCTGAGCCAGCGTGTAGTAGACGCGGGCCGCGTGCTCCGGCGTGTAGGCGGACGGCGGCAGGCGGTGCGTGTCCTCGACCCCGAACATCTGCTTGCGGACGAGGTCGCTGCGCAGCACGATTGCTCCCGGGGGCGGTGCGACGAAGGGCGCGAGCGCGAGCGCCAGGACCGTCTTGCCGGTGCCTGACAGGCCGCCGACCGCAATCAGGCGCGGGGCGGCAGGATGGAGCAGCGTCCTGGCGAGGTCAAAATAACGCTGTGCCTGGTCAAGGATGCCGGGGTCATCGGAATGCGGCGGCTTCAGCCGTGCCAGGGCTACCTGGGCGCGGATCGCCGCCCGGATGGACATCAACAGCGGCAGGGCCGAGAGCGCGTCGAGATTGTCGGCCGGCGTCACGGCGAGATAGCGGTTCAGGACGATGTTGGCCGCATCTGGCTGATCGTGGTGCAACAGGTCCATCAGCGTGAATGCGAGATCGTAAAGCACGTCGACGGTTGTTATCTGCGCATCGAACTCGATGGCGTCGAACAGCACCGGCCGGTCGTCGATCAGAACGATGTTTGCGAGATGCAGATCGCCATGGCAGCGGCGCACGAAGCCTTGACCGCCGCGCTCTGCGAGCAGCGGACGAACACGCAAAAATGCCTCGTGGGAGGCTTTGCCGAGCTTGTCGACGTCTGCCGCGTTGAAATGGCCGCCGGCCCGCAGACCGTTATCGTTGCCGTCGATCAGGGCGGGGATGGAGGCGACCCATGCTTCGCCGTCGGCGCGTGTCGCCGCGCCGTGGGAAGCCACGATCGCGTCGGCGGCAGCCGAGGCAAGGGCTGCATCCAGCGGGCCGGCCTTTGCCAGATGATCGAGCGTCCGGTTTTCGTCGAAGCGCGCCATCTCCACCGCATACTCGATCGGCCGGCCGGGACCGTCGACCTGCACCGAGCCGTCCGCCTCCTCGGTGATCGCCACGACCCGGTGGTAGATCTGGGGCGCCAGCGGCCGGTTGATCCGGATTTCCTCCTCGCAGGCCGCCTTGCGCTTCTCGAGCGTCGAATAATCGAGGAAGGGAAACTGCACGGCGCGCTTGATCTTCAACGCGCGCTTGCCGTCGAGGAACACGGAAGCTGCGTGCGTATCGATCCGCCTCACGTCAGGATGCACGGCAGAATCGGTTAGAGCCGCAAAGATCCGGTCCTGGGTCGCAGAATCGTTTGTCATTCCCGCTGGCACATCCAGATGCGTCGGAAGGCGGCCCGTCCGCCGACCAAGGTAATCCTTAGAAGCAGATCGCGGCCAGTCCTTGACGTCGGTTAACGCCAGTTACTGGTGGACTGGACGAGGTTTTCTTGGCTTGACGAGGATCAAGCCTCTCGACCAAAGCCGGCCTATTGTGGCGGCCAAGGAGAATCCCGATGCCCATCAAGGATGTCTTTCTGCCGCTTGTCGGCCAGCCGCGCGGATCGGCCCTGGTTGCGATCGAGAAATGTGTGGCCGTCGCCGCCGACCTCGGCGCCAGGATCACGGCGCTCGCGCTCGAGGAAGACGTTTTCGAGCGGCCGAAAGTGATGCTGCCCCATGACCGCGATTCCGCGGAGGCCGTCAGTTCGCGTGAGGCGAACGACACGCAGCAGCTCCTCGATGCCTTCACCAAAGCGGCGTCCCGCGCCAACATTCGCGCCCAGAGCCGAACGGGCAAGGTGCCGGCGGAGGAGATCGCGGCGATCCTGGCCGAGCATGCCCGTTTCAGCGATCTCACGCTGTTTCCCGTGAAGCCGCACGACAGCCGAACGGAGCACATCATCGAAACTTTCCTGTTCGAATCCGGGCGGCCGCTGCTGCTCTGCCCGGAGCAGCATGCGGAGCAGTTGCGGCCGGAATTCGAGAACGTCATGATCGCCTGGGATCATTCTGCCCGCGCTGCGCGTGCGGTCGGCGACGCCTTGCCGATTCTTCAGGCCGCCAGCGTGGTCCGTGTGGTGACGGTAACGCAGGACAGGGATGACGCAGTCGTGCAATCCGGCGCGGCTCTCGTCGATCATCTCAGGGAACACGGGGTCTATGCCTCCTTCGAAACGGTGACCGGCAACGGCAGCTCGATCGGCAAGGTACTGGGAAGCTGGGCGAATTCCCACGGCATGGATGCGATCGTGATGGGCGCCTACCATCATTCACGCCTGAACGAGATCGTGTGGGGCGGTGTGACAAAGACCGTCATTGGCCAGCCACCGTGCTGGGTTATGATCTCGCACTAGGCTCGCCATCTTCCCAGCCTGATCGTCAACCATCGGAACCGCCGCTGACCCGGCGCATTTGCTTTCATGTCAACCTATCGTCTCAACAATCTGCTGGCGCCGCGTTCGGTTGCGCTCGTCGGCGCGAGCGCCCGTCCGGTCTCCGTTGGACGCGCCGTTCTGGAAAACATCCACAAGACCGAATTCAAGGGGCGGTTCGGCCTCGTCAATCCACGCCATGCCGAAATCGGCGGCGTCGCCGCGGTGAAAAACCTGGACGGCTTGGACTTCGTGCCCGAGCTCGTGGTCATCACCGCGCCGGCGCGCGAGATTCCCGGTATCATCGACCAGGCCGGGCGTCGCGGCTCGGCGGGCGCGCTGATCGTCTCGGCCGGGCTCGGCCACGGACCGGGATCTCTGCACGAGGCTGCAATCGCGGCGGCCCGCAAATACGGCATGCGGCTGATCGGACCGAACTGCCTCGGCATCATGATGCCCGGGGTCAGCCTGAATGCCAGCTTTGCCGCACACATGCCGGGGGCGGGCAGCCTCGCGTTGATCTCGCAATCGGGCGCGATCGCTGCCGGCATGGTCGACTGGGCTGCGCAGCGCGGCGTCGGCTTTTCCGGCATCGTCTCGATCGGCGATCAGATCGATGTCGACATCGCCGATCTGCTCGACTATTTCGCGATGGATCACAAGACCCGCGCGATCCTGCTCTACATCGAATCTATCAAGGACGCGCGCAAATTCATGTCGGCGGCGCGTGCCGCCGCTCGCGTCAAGCCCGTCGTCGTGGTGAAATCCGGCCGCATGGCGCAGGGCGCAAAGGCGGCCGCCACGCATACCGGCGCGCTCGCCGGCGCGGACGCGGTCTATGACGCGGCGTTCCGCCGCGCGGGTGTCCTGCGCGTCTCAGATCTGCGTGAGCTGTTCGATTGCGCCGAGACGCTCGGCCGCGTCGAATCTCCGACGGGAAAGCGTCTCGCCATCCTGACCAACGGTGGCGGCATCGGCGTCCTCGCCGTCGATCGATTGGTCGAGCTCGGCGGAATTCCGGCGACTATCTCACCGGAGGTGCGCAAGACGCTCGATGCGGCTCTGCCGCCGACCTGGTCCGGTGCAAATCCCGTCGACATCGTGGGCGATGCCGACGCCTCGCGCTACGCGGCGGCGCTGGAGGTGCTGCTGGCCGATCGCAACAATGATGCGGTCCTGGTCCTCAACGTGCAAACGGCGATCGCCTCGGCCGCCGAGATCGCCACGACCGTGACCGAGATCGTCGGCAAATATCGCGAGCAGCACCGCCGATGGGCCAAGCCCGTATTGGCGGCCTGGGTCGGCGCCGATCAGCACATCATTCAGGCCCTTTCCGGTGCCGGTATGCCGAACTATCCGACCGAGGACGACGCGGTGCGCGGCTTCATGCATCTGGTCCGGCACCGCGAAGTGGTGGAGGAGCTGAGCCAGGTTCCTCCCGCGATGCCCGATACGTTCGTACCGGATGCAAGGGGGGCGAGGCAGATCGTCACCGCCGCGATTGCTGATGGCCGCGAGTGGCTCGAGCCTGTCGAGATCAAGCACCTGCTCGAGGCCTACGACATCGCGATGGTGCCGACCTATGCGGCGGCCGATGTCGAGCAGGCGGTGGCCTATGCGAAGGAAATCTTCGCGCAGGGCGGCACCGTGGTGCTGAAGATCATGTCGCGGGACATCATCCACAAATCCGATGTCGGCGGCGTCGTGCTCAATCTGACGACGCCGGAGGCCGTGCGGGCCGCCACTTCAGACATCCTCGCCCGGGCGAGAAAGCTGCGGCCCGAGGCCCGCATCGGCGGCGTCATCGTCCAGGCGATGGTCGTCAAGGCGAAGGCGCGCGAGTTGATCCTGGGCCTCGCCGACGATCCCACCTTCGGCACCGTCGTGGTGTTCGGCCGCGGTGGCACGGCAGTGGAGATCATCAACGACAAGGCGCTGGCGCTGCCGCCGCTGGATTTGCAGCTCGCCCGCGATTTGATCGACCGCACGCGCGTGTCGCGGCTGCTAAAGGCCTATCGTGATGTGCCGGCCGTCAAGCAGGACGCCGTCGCCATGGTGCTGGTCAAGCTGGCGCAGATGGCGGCCGACATTCCCGAGATCCGCGAATTCGACATCAATCCGCTGCTGGCGGACGAAACCGGCGTGACCGCGGTCGACGCCCGCGTTGCCGTCGGCCCGCCGCAGCGGAAGTTTGTCGGCTCCGGCCCGGCCAATTTCGCCGTTCGCGCCTATCCTTCGCAATGGGAGCGCCGCCTCAAGCTCAAGGATGACTGGCGCATCTTCGTGCGTCCCATGCGCCCCGAGGACGAGCCGACCATCCACGAATTCCTGCGTCACGTCACGCCGCACGACCTTCGCCTGCGTTTCTTCGCACCGATGAAGGAGTTTACCCACGAGTTCATCGCGCGCCTGACCCAGCTCGATTATGCGCGCGCGATGGCCTTCATCGCCTTCGACGAGGCCACCGGCGAAATGGTCGGCGTGGTCCGGCTCCATTCGGATTCGATCTACGAGAGCGGCGAATACGCGATCCTGCTGCGGTCCGACCTCAAGGGCAGGGGGCTCGGCTGGGCGCTCATGCAGCTCATCATCAACTACGCCAGGTCGGAGGGGCTGAAAGTCATCTCGGGCGACGTGCTCAAGGAGAACACCGTGATGCTCGAAATGTGCCGGCAGCTCGGCTTCGAGGTCAAGCCCGATCCTGCCGAGCCCGATATCTGCGACGTCAAATTGAAGCTCTGAGCGCGCCTGCTTCAGGAGCGCGCTTCAGCCGAATTCGCTGAGGCGGACGTCTTGGAGGACGTCCGCAGGTTCCTGATGATGATCGCGATCAAGGGCACCAGCACCGGCACGATCGTGCTGAGCGGATGATGCACCGCGCCCGACACCTGGGCCTGAAGCGCACGCGCCTCGAGCTGAAGAGCTTCGATGGAGGTGTCGTGAATCTCGTTGGCGAGCTCGATGTCGCGGCCTGACGGAGCCCGGCCGGCGATCGCGAAGAGAGCGGCCGCGATGGCGAAATTGACGGCGCCGAGGATGGCCGCCGCGGCAATCGCACTCCAGATCTGCACCAGCGCGAAATAGGCCGACAGCTCCAGCATCAGCAGCCCGAACGCCGCGATCAGCGCCGCGAAGGCTCGCAAGCCGAGGCCAACAAGCAGATGGCGCAGCCTGATGTCCGCGATGATCCTGTCGGTGCGCCACAGCGCACGCAGATGTTTGACCACATTCTCGGTATTCACCTAATGTCTCCTCAGCATGAAGCCGACAACGACGCCGAGCGCGAAGGCGGAGGCGAGCGAAGTGATTGGACGCTCCGCTATGAGACCCTGGAGCTGCGCCTGCTCTTCATCCACGGTCTCGCCGAGCTCAGTCAGCGCGGCACGGATCTGATCGGCGAGCGCCTCGGCGCGGTCCTTCGAGCTCTCGAACATCTCCTCGCCGGCGGTGCCCAGCAAGCGTGTGACATCAACCTTCAGCGCCCGCAATTCTTCGCTCATCCTGTCGCTGTCGAACATGGACTCTTATCCCCATTGAATGAAAGCGAGCCTAAGGCGCACCTGTGCGTTCGCGCTTGATTTGCCTCAAGCGGTGGCCGCAGTCCGGGTCTTGAGACAGGTCAAGCCGGCCGCCATATGCTGGCCTAGAAATGCCGTCTGAATGGGGACCGATTGTCCCGATGAGGTGGAAGCGTGAACCACGAACCGCTGTTGCTCGCGACGCCGTCCGGCGACGCGCTGAACCTGCGCCCCGAAGGGCCCTGGACCGCCGCGAATGTGGTCACGCTCGAGACATTGTCCCGGTCGGTCGGTGCCGACGTCGATCGCTCGCGCGTCGTCACCCTGGACATGTCGGGCGTCAGTGCGCTCGACACGCTCGGTGCCTGGGTCCTGGAAAAATTGTCGCGCAGGGCCGCAACATCGGGCAGATCGGCCGAATTCGTCGGCGTCGCCGATCAATTCAGCGGGCTGCTGGATGAGGTGCGCCAGGTCAACCGCCACACGCCGGCCCCGACGGCTGCGCCCAATCCGGTGCTGGCGAGGCTGGGCAATCTTGGCAAGTCCACGGCCGATGCGCGGGAAGACGTCACGATCTTCCTCCAGATGCTCGGCGCATTGTTCATGGCCGTGATCGGCGTGCTGCGCCGGCCGCGTTCGCTGCGGCTGACCTCGCTGGTGTATCAGCTCTACCGCATCGGGTGGCAGGCGATCCCCATCGTCGCGCTGATCACCTTCCTGATCGGCGCCATCATCGCGCAGCAGGGCTTCTTCCACTTCCGCAGGTTCGGCGCGGAGTCCTACACCGTCGACATGGTCGGCATCCTGGTGCTACGTGAGCTCGGGGTGCTGATCGTCGCCATCATGGTCGCGGGACGGTCGGGAAGCGCCTACACTGCCGAGCTCGGCTCGATGAAGATGCGCGAGGAGATCGACGCGCTCTCGACCATGGGGCTCGATCCCGTCGAGGTCCTGATCCTGCCGCGCGTTGCGGCCCTGGTCATTGCGCTGCCGATCCTCACCTTCATCGGATCGATCGCCGCGCTCTATGGCGGCGGTCTCGTCGCGCAGTTCTATGGCGACATGGGGCCGGCGATCTACATCGCCCGGCTGCACGAGGCGATCTCCGTCACCCATTTCGAAGTCGGCATCCTGAAGGCGCCGTTCATGGCGCTGGTGATCGGGATCGTGGCCTGCAGCGAGGGATTGCGGGTCAAGGGCAGCGCGGAATCGCTCGGGCGGCAGACCACGACATCGGTGGTGAAGTCGATCTTCCTGGTGATCGTGCTCGACGGCCTGTTCGCGATCTTCTTTGCCTCGATCGGAATGTGACGATGGACGCATCGCAGGACCAGTTCGCGATCCGCGTCCGTGACCTCGTGGTCGGATTCGGCCGCCAGACCGTGCTCGACCATTTGTCCCTCGACGTCCGCCGCGGCGAGATTCTCGGGCTGGTGGGGGCGTCCGGCGGCGGCAAGTCGGTGCTGATGCGCACCATCATCGGCCTCATCCCGCGCCAAGGTGGGACCATCGAGGTCATGGGGCAGCCCACCGGCGGCCACGGCCGCGGCGCCGCCACGACATGGGGCATCCTGTTCCAGCAAGGCGCGCTGTTCTCCTCGCTGACGGTCCGCCAGAACGTCCAGTTTCCCTTGCGCGAGAATCTCGTCCTGTCGCAGGAGCTGATGGACGAGATCGCGATCGCCAAGCTCGAGATGGTCGGCTTGCGCGCCCAGGACGCCGACAAATATCCGGCGGAGCTGTCGGGCGGCATGACCAAGCGCGTGGCGCTGGCGCGCGCCCTCGCGCTCGATCCGCCGATCCTGTTCCTGGACGAGCCGACCTCCGGCCTCGATCCGATCGCCGCCGGTGATTTCGACGCGCTGATCACGACGCTGCAAAAGACGCTGGGGCTGACCGTGTTCATGGTGACCCACGACCTCGCGAGCCTGACCACGGTCTGCGATCGCGTCGCCGCCCTCGCCGACGGCAAGATCGTGGCGATCGGCCCGATGCGCGAATTGCTGCAATCCGAGCATCCCTGGGTGCGCGCCTATTTCCACGGCAAGCGCTCGCAGATGCTGCAACACGAGATGAGATGAGACATGGAAACCCGCGCTCCCTACGTGCTGATCGGCAGTTTCGTGCTGGCCGCGATCCTCGCGGTGTTCGGCTTCGTCTACTGGCTGAACAACACCGGCGGCATCGGGCCGCGCACGAACTATCATGTGCAATTCCAGGGGCCGGTCCCAGGCCTCCTGGTCGGCGCCGGCGTGCTGTTCAACGGCATCCGCGTCGGTGAGGTGACCCAGCTCGGGCTCGCGCCGGATAACCCGCGCTTCGTCAATGCGACGATCTCGGTTGCGGCCGCCACCCCGGTGCGTTCCGACACCAGGGTCGGCCTCGAATTCCAGGGCCTGACCGGCGTGCCGGTGGTGACGTTGGAGGGCGGCGCGATCGTCGCCAAAGCAGGCGAGCCCGTGACCTTGATCGCCGAAGCCGGCGCCGGCCAGAGCATGACGCAGGCGGCGCGCGATGCGCTGCGCCGGGTCGACACGGTGCTCCAGGACAATTCCGGCCCACTGAAGGACACCATCGCGAATTTCAAGACGTTCTCCGACGGGCTCGCGCGCAACACCGGCAAGCTCGACGGCATTATTGCGGGCCTGGAGAAGATGACCGGTGGTGGGACGCCTGCGCAGAAAATCACCTACGACCTGCGTACGCCGAAGAATCTTGGGCCGGCTGGCAAGACGCTCTCCGCCTCCCTGGCCATTCCCGAGCCGACCGCGGTCGCAATGCTGCAGACCCAGCGCATGCTGTTCGCGCCCGTCGGGGACAGGCCGGGTTTTGCGGATTTTCTCTGGGCCGACAGCATTCCGAAACTGGTGCAGGCGCGCCTGATCGACGGCTTCGAGAATTACGACATCGCGCACGCCCCGCTACGTACGAGCGATCTCGGTCAGGCGGATTACCAGCTCCTGATCGACATCCGGCGCTTTCGGATCGCCACGGAGGGCGAGGCACGGGTGGAGATCGAACTCTCGGCGCGGATCGTCGACAAGAACGGCAAGGTGGTGGCATCCCGACTGGTCGAGACCAGCGAAAAGCTCGACAAGGTCGAGCCGGCCGCTGCAGTCGCCGCCTTCGATGCAGCCTTTGCCCGCATCGCCAAGGAGCTGATCGGGTGGAGCGTGCAGGCGGTGTGACGCCTTCTATTCCAGCGTCTTCAGGTAGGACAGGAGATCGTGGATCTGGTCCGGACTGAGCTCGAAGGCCGGCATGTCGTCGTGACCGGTGTAGATCCCTTCGGCCAGCGCCTCACCAAGGGTCTCGATCGGATAACGCTGGTGCAGCGTGCGCAGCGGAGGCGCGCCCTCGAGCGGACTGCGGGAGACGCGGTCGATCGCATGACAGCGTGCGCAATTGGCCCGTGCGAAGGCCTTGCCGCGTGTTCGGCGGTCGGGGCCGCCAGCGCCGGCATCATCAGAAGTAGCCCGATCAGGCCGTGACGCAGGGCGGCTTGCAGCATGGAAAATGATCCCGTCGAACTCTGGACGCAGAATATGACGGGGATGCCGCTCAAATTTGATCTCTGTCAATTGGCTTTGGCGCAGTGCAGTAAAATGCACCCGCGCGGTGGACTCGGCCTGGTGTCGGGAGCAGCCGGCGCGGGGAGCGGTGGATGAAGCCTTCCGTGGTCACGATCGAGCCGAACGGCCATTTCTGCAGCGATTGCGCCGTACGTGGAGCGGCGGTCTGTTCGTCGCTGGATGCGGCCGAGCTCAGGGAATTCGAGCATCTCGGACGCCGCGTTCATTTTGACTCCGGCGAGACCGTGTTCTCCGAGGAGGACATCACGACCTCGTTCTACAACGTCCTCGAAGGCGTCATGCGGCTGTACAAGCTGCTGCCCGACGGCCGGCGGCAGATCGTCGGTTTTGCCTTGCCCGGCGATTTCCTCGGGATGAACATATCGGGCCGGCACAATTTTTCGGCCGATGCGATCGGCGCGGTGACCGTCTGCCAGTTCGCCAAGGCGCCGTTCGGCCGTTTCATCGAAGACCGGCCGCTTCTACTCAGGCGGATCAACGAGCTGGCTATCCGCGAATTGAGCCAGGCGCGCGACCATATGGTCCTGCTCGGCCGCCGCTCGGCCGACGAGAAGGTCGCGACCTTTCTGCTCGGCTGGCGGGAACGGCAGGTCGCGCTCAAGGGGCTGTCCGACACCGTTCCGCTTCCGATGAGCCGTCAGGACATCGCCGACTATCTCGGTCTGACCATCGAAACCGTCAGTCGCACCTTCACCAAGCTGGAGCGTCACGGTGTGATCGAGATCATTCACGGCGGCATCAGCCTGCTCGATCCTGCCCGTGCCGAGGCGCTGGCCGCAGCCTGATGGTCCGTCCGCAAGGCCCCGAAATTTTTGATCTCGATCAATGACACCGGGCGGCTGCAGCAAATAATGCTCTAACAATCCGGGAGGTGCATGATGCCCGCTGATGCGTTGCTGGTGACCATCGTCGTCGTCGCGATCTTCGTCGCATTCGCCGCAGCTCTGGCCTGGGCAGACCGGCAAACCAGTGCAGGCCGGCTCGATTCGGATGCCAAGCGCTGACCTCCTGAGATCCTAAGTCCGCTCAGACGCGCCAACAGCCGACGCTCGGCCGGCTTGGCCTTCGCCAGCGCCTCAACGCAAGCGCGGCTTGCGCAGCCTGCAACTCTGCATCGACCGGGCCGCATCGGCGCAGCCTTCGGATGCAGGCTTTCGGCTTGAACGCGGCCTTTTCGCGGCATTTGCCACAAAACGCGCGGGTGCTTTCCGGTTGAAAAGCCTGATAACGTTGACTACGCAGGAACCTCAGTGCCTCGCAGTCTTAGGAGCCCCGCGGCGTGCCTCAGGACAAGACCGGCGACCCCCGACAGTCGGCGGGCAACAAACTATCGGTCCTGCGCAAGCACCCGATCTTCGCGGATCTGGAGCCGGAAGCGCTCGATCAGCTTTGCCGCTACGCCAAGCACACCACCGTGAAGCGCGGCGCGACGATCGCTGCCAAGGGCGATCCCGGCAACAATCTGTTCGCGGTGATCACGGGGACAGTGAAGATTTCCTCCTCGTCCCCCGATGGACGGAACGCCATTCTCAATCTGATCGGTCCCGGAGAAATCTTCGGCGAGATCGCGGTGCTCGACGGCGCTCCGAGGTCGGCCGATGCGACCGCCAACACCAATTGCGAGCTCTACATCATCGATCGCCGGGACTTCCTGCCGTTCGTGAAGAGCCAGCCGGCGCTGGCGATGAAATTCATCGAGCTGCTCTGCGCGCGCCTGCGCTGGACCAGTCAGCAGGTCGAGCAGGTGATCCTGCAGAATCTGCCGGGCCGGCTTGCCAGTGCGCTGCTCGGTCTCACCGAGGAGCGCAAGTTCGACTCTGGCAGCGGCACGCTCGCCATCACGCAGCAGGAGATCAGCGAGATGGTGGGGATGACGCGCGAGAGCATCAACAAGCAATTGCGCGCCTGGGCCGGCCGCAACTGGGTCCGCCTTGAGCACGGCGCCATCGTCGTGCTGGATACGGACGCGCTGCGCGAACTCGCCGAGAGCGGCCTCGACGGCGCGTGATGCCTCAAACTTGATCGTCGATGATGGCGACCGCGCGGGTCCAGCCCGCCGAGGCGCGTTCGATCTTCACGGGAAAGCATGAGACTGTGAACCCGGTCGAGGGCAACTGGTCGAGATTGTGCAGCTTCTCGAGATGGCAATAGCCGATGTGCCGTCCCGCCTTGTGGCCCTCCCAGATCAGGCCGGCATCTCTCGTTTCGGCATATTTCTTCGCGGTGTAGACGAACGGCGCGTCCCAGCTCCAGCCGTCGGTGCCGGTCAGCCGCACGCCGCGTTCGAGCAGGTACATGGTGGCCTCGTAGCCCATGCCGCAGCCGGAATTGACGTAGTCGGCCTTGCCGAATTTGGCGCCGGCGCTGGTGTTGACGACCACGATCTCCAGTGGCGACAGCGTGTGCCCGATGCGCTTCAGCTCCTTCTCGACGTCGTCGGCGCTCGCCACGTAGCCGTCGGGCAGATGCCGGAAGTCGAGCTTCACGCCGGGCTGAAGGCACCATTCCAGCGGGACCTCGTCGATGGTCCATGACCGCTCGCCGCGGTTCATGGTCGGATGGAAGTGCCAGGGCGCATCGAGATGCGTGCCGTTGTGCGTGGACAGCGAGACCTGCTCGACGGCCCAGCCCTGGCCGTCCGGCAAGTCCTGCGCCTTGAGCCCGTCGAAGAATTGCAGCATGCGCGGCAAGCCCTGCTGGTGATCGATATACTGGATCGTCGGGTGATTGCCCGGCGGATCGGCCGTCACGTCGTTTTTGAGCGGCACCGAGATATCGATCAGCTTCCGCGGCATGGGCATTCCCTCGAGATCGTCCGCTGTTTCGGACATCTTGAGGGGCCTCTCTTGGTCGCGTCAAGTCACGTGCCGGCGACGCAAGCCGCCCCACAGGCTTCCACAACGACGCGAATTGCGCCAGATTGATCGATGCAACTGCTGCATCGATCAATGCCGGATTTGGCTTGGACATGGAATGCCGCGCGCCCTAGGGACGACATTGGCGCTTGACTTCACACCGGAAGGGGAGCGACCCAAGACGGCCCGCAGCATCGGCCCCGACAACGACATAATCAACCCAGGAGGAAGCCCAGATGAAGACACTCACCGGTATCATCACAGCCGTTGCACTGGCGGTTTCAGCGCCCCTGGCGACCGCGCGCGATTTCCGCTCCGCCGACATCCATCCCGCAGACTACCCGACCGTCGAGGCCGTCAAGTTCATGGGCAAGCAGCTCGCGACGGCGAGCGGCGGCAAGCTCGGCGTGAAGGTATTTCCCAACGGAGCCCTGGGCTCCGAGAAGGACACCATCGAGCAGCTCAAGATCGGCGCGCTCGACATGATGCGGATCAACGCTTCGCCGCTCAACAATTTCGTGCCGGAAACCATCGCGTTGTGTCTGCCCTTCGTCTTCCGGGACACGCAGCACATGCGGACCGTGCTCGACGGGCCGATCGGAGATGAGATCCTGGCGGCCATGGAGCCCGCAGGCCTGGTCGGCCTTGCCTATTACGACAGCGGCGCCCGGTCCATCTACACCGTGAAGGCGCCGGTCAAGTCGCTCGCGGACCTGAAGGGCCTGAAGATTCGCGTCCAGCAATCCGACCTGTGGGTCGGCATGATCCAGAGCCTCGGGGCCAACCCGACGCCGATGCCGTACGGCGAGGTCTATACCGCACTCAAGACCGGCCTGGTGGACGCTGCCGAGAACAACTGGCCTTCCTACGAATCGTCGCGCCATTTCGAGGCGGCCAAGTTCTACAACATCACCGAACACTCCCTGGCGCCCGAAGTCCTCGTGATGTCCAAGAAGGTCTGGGACACGCTGAGCAAGGAGGATCAGGCGATGGTCCGCAAGGCGGCCAAGGAATCAGTGCCCGTCATGCGCAAGCTCTGGGACGAGCGTGAGCAGGCGTCCCGCAAGACCGTCGAGGCAGCCGGCGTTCAGGTCGTCACGATCGCCAACAAGGCGGAATTCGTCGACGCGATGAAGCCGGTGTACCAGAAGTTCGCCGGTGACGAAAAGCTGCAGGGCCTCGTCAAGCGTATCCAGGACACGAAGTAAGACCACAGCGTCGGGTCCGGCGTCGCCTCGAAGGCGACACCGGACCCTCGCAAGGAGGCGCGGGAATGACAGACCCACACGTCGCAGACCACGAGCAGGGGGCGGTTGCCGCACGCCCGGCGACCGGCTTGCTGTCGCGCGTCAATGCCGTCATCGCGCGCGCAGGCATGTATCTGTCCGTGAGCGGGCTGCTCCTCATCGTCACCGTCGTGTTCTACCAGGTGTTCGGCCGGTACGTGCTCAATTCGAGCCCGACCTGGACCGAGAACCTCGCGCTGGTTCTGATCCTCTATGTCACGCTGATCGGCGCCGCCGTCGGCGTGCGCGATGCCGGACACATCGGGATGGACAGTCTCTTGGTGATGCTTCCGGATCACGCGCGCGAGAAGATCGAGCTCGTCATCCACGTCCTGGTGGCGGTGTTCGGTCTTGCGATGGCCTACAACGGCTGGATCCTCGGAGCATCCGTGGGGACCGTGAAGATCCCCAATCTCGGTCTGCCCGAGGTCATCCGCTACGTCCCGCTGATCGCCTCCGGCGTCCTGATCGTCTCCTTTTCAATCGAGCACATCATTGCTCTCCTGCGAGGCGAAGAGGTCGTCCCCTCATGGAACTGATCATCCTCGGCGCCACCTTCTTCGGCTTCCTGATCCTCGGCGTCCCGGTCGCCTTCGCGATTGGCCTGTCGGCGATCTGCACCATCCTCTACGAAGGCCTGCCGGTTGCCGTCATCTTCCAGCAGATGATGTCGGGGATGAACATCTTCTCGTTCCTTGCCATTCCGTTCTTCGTCTTCAGCGGGGAGCTGATGCTGCATGGCGGCGTGGCCGACAAGATCGTGCAGCTCGCCAAGAATCTCGTCGGGCACATCCGCGGCGGGCTCGGCATGTCGAACGTGGTCGCCTGCACCCTGTTCGGCGGCGTCTCCGGCTCGCCCGTGGCCGACGTGTCGGCGATGGGCGCGGTGATGATCCCGATGATGAAAAAGGAAGGCTTCGACACCGACTACGCCGTCAACGTCACCACCCACGCTTCGCTGGTGGGAGCCTTGATGCCGACCAGCCATAATATGATCATCTATGCCCTGGCCGCCGGCGGCAAGGTCTCGATCGGCGCGCTGATCGCTGCCGGCCTGCTGCCGGCGATCGTGCTGATGGCATGCATGCTGGTCGCCGCTTATGGCGTCGCGGTGAAACGAGGCTATCCGGCCGGCAAGTTTCCGGGCTGGGCCGAGGTTTTCCGCTCGCTCGCGGCCGCGCTGCCGGGTCTTCTGATCGTCGGCATCATCCTGGCGGGCATCCTGTCCGGCGTCTTCACCGCAACCGAATCCGCGGCGGTCGCGGTCACCTACACGATGCTGCTGACGTTCTTCATCTACCGCACCATGACCTGGAGCAACTTCCTGCGCGCCGCCGCCAAGGCGGTGAAGACGACGGGCGTGGTGCTGCTGCTGATCGGCGTCTCCACCATGTTCCAGTATCTGATGGGACTCTACGAGGTGGCCGACCTCGCCGGCACCTTGATGAGCAAGGTCTCCACGCAGCCCTGGGTCATCTTCCTGCTCATCAACGTCATCCTGTTCGTGCTCGGCACGTTCATGGACATGGCCGCGACCATCCTGATCTGCACCCCGATCTTCCTGCCGATCGCGATGAAGGCGGGCATGGATCCGGTGCAGTTCGGCATGCTGATGCTGATCAACTGCGCTCTCGGGCTGAACACCCCGCCGGTCGGAACGACGCAGTTCGTGGGCTGCGCCATCGGGGGCATCTCGGTGGGCGCGGTGATGCGCACCATCCTGCCGTTCTATGCCGCCTTGATCGCAGCACTGATGTTCGTGACCTACGTCCCTGCATTCTCGCTGTGGCTGCCCCGCCTGCTGATGGGTTACAAGGGCTAGCAGCTACAGGGAGAAGCTATCAGTGACGGACTATCGCAAGCTCTTCGATCTCACCGGCAAGACGGCCGTGGTGCTCGGCGCCGCATCGGGCATCGGCAAATCGTCGGCGGAGGCGCTGGCTGGGTTAGGGGCCCGCGTTGTCTGCGCCGATCGCGCGCTGGATGCGGCGGAAGCCACCGCCGCCGGCATTCGCGACAAGGGCGGCTGGGCCGAGGCGGCTATGTGCGACGCCGCGAGCGCTGCGGACGTCAA
Organism: Bradyrhizobium sp. WSM2793; assembly: GCF_000379585.1. Lineage (NCBI taxonomy): Bacteria > Pseudomonadati > Pseudomonadota > Alphaproteobacteria > Hyphomicrobiales > Nitrobacteraceae > Bradyrhizobium > Bradyrhizobium sp. WSM2793. The sequence continues at coordinate 116,731 of NZ_KB902784.1, forward strand.
TGCGCTCGCCAAAACCGTGATGCAGAAATTTTCGCGGCTCGACATCGCCGTGACGACGCCCGGGCTCAACATCCGCAAGACCATTCTCGACTACACCGAGGAGGATCTCGACCGCGTCCTCAACCTCAACGTCAAGGGCACGGTGTGGTTCTTCCAGGCCTTCGGCCGTATCATGGTCGCGCAGAAGGGCGGCAGCATCATCGCCTGCTCGTCCGTGCGCGCCGTCACCATCGAGCCGGGCCTCGGCGTCTACGGCTCGACCAAGGCGGCGATCGGCCTGCTGGTGAAAGGCTTTGCCTCCGAGGTCGGCCATGCCGGCGTCCGCGTCAACGCGATCGCCCCGAGCATCGCCGAGACCGCGCTGACCGGTCCGTTCAAGCAGCGGCCCGACATCTACAATCTCTATGCCGGCCACACCGTGTTCAACCGCTGGAGCAGCGCCGACGAGGTCGCCACCGCGGTTGCCTATCTCGCCTCGGACGCCGCGAGCTATGTCAGTGGCAGCACGCTGTTCGTCGATGGCGGCTGGACCGCCGTGGACGGCCCGCCGACCGGTCTCACCCAGCTGCACAAGTAAGGGCGCCCGCGACTAGCCGGCAAAGCCGGCACGCCGGCGCAGCTCTCCGTGATCTGCGCCGGTCAGCAGCGCGATCAGCGCGGCGGCCTCGTTCGGATGCGCCGCCTGCGCGGTCACGCCGGCCGTGTACATCGTCACCAGCTCGCACCCCGGCGGCAGCGATCCCGACAGCACAATGCCATCGGTCGCGATGATCTCGGTCGCCTGCGTGCATCCGATCGGGCGCGTTGCCGTGGATGCCGCGAGCTCCCGCATCGCGGTCGCGCCGTTCGGAAATATCTTGAGGCGCGATGCGGCGTCATAGGCGATGCCGAGCTGGTCCAGCACTTTGGCGACGTGCCGTCCCGCGGTCGAGGCCTTGGTGTCGGGGACGTAGATTGCGTCGGCGCTGCGCAGCACCTCGCGCAGATCGGCCACGGTCTTCACCGTCACCTTGGGATCGCGGCTGCGGACCGCCAGCGCGGTCTCGACCCGGCCGACATCCGTGATCGAGGAGGGGACGACGAGCTTCTCCTCGGCAAGTTTCGCAAGCAGCGCCTGTGTCAGGATCACGAGATCGGCCGGGGTGCTCGCGCGCAGCTTGTCCGCCATGATGCCGACCGCCCCGAACTCGCCGGCAATATTGAGGCCGGTTTGCGCGTTGAAAGCCTCGGTGACGCCGCGCACCAGGCCTTGTGCCGCGCCTCCGCTCAAAACGTTCACTGTCGTCACGACGCAAGCTCCATGGCTGCAATGATCTTGTCGCGCGTGATCGGCAGGTCGCGCACGCGCACGCCGAGGCAGTCGAACACCGCATTCGCAATCGCCGCCGTCACCGGGCCGTGCGCGGCTTCACCGGCGCCGACCGGCTCGATCTCCGGCCGCTGGATGATCTCGACATCCACGGCGGGCACCTCGCTGAATGCCAGGATCGGGTAGTCCGTCCATGAGGTCGAGGTGATCCGGGTCCGGTCGAAGCGGACGCGCTCCTTCAGCACCCAGCTCGTGGCCTGGATCGCGCCGCCCTCGATCTGGTTGATGACGCCGTCAGGATTGATGGCTTCGCCGACATCGACGGCCAGCATCAGCCGCTTGACGCGGATGTCATCGGTGCCCTCGATCTCGGCGATGGCCGCGCAATAGGCCCCCGTGTTCTTGTAGCGGGCAAAGCCGACGCCGTGTCCGACGCCGGATCGTCTCTGCGGTTTCCATCCGGCGCGTCGCGCGGCGGCGCTGATGACGTCCCGGGCCCGCTCGTCTCGCAGATGCCGCAGGCGGAACGCGATCGGATCTTCACCGCGCAGGGCTGCGATCTCGTCGAGCAGGGACTCGATGGCGAACACATTGCCTTGCCCGCCCAGCGTCCGCAGCGCCGAGGTGCGCACCGGCATGGTCAGCAGCCGGTGGCTCGTGATGGTCCAGGCCGGGAAGTCGTAGAGCGGAACGGAGTTGCGGTCGCCGCCGCCGCCATTGGCGGCCGGCGGGTTGGTCGAGATCATGCGGGGATAGGGATTGGCGATCTCGGTTGCCGCAAGCAGCGCCGGCTGCGCCGCGCGCCCCGGCCGTGCCGCGTGGCCGTTGCTCCAGATCGTATGGCGCCAGCCGGTGATCTCGTTGTCGGCATCGAGATCGGCCTCGATCTCGATGGCCATCGCCGCGCCAAACGGCGCGTGGGACATCTCGTCACGGCGCGACCACTGCACCCGGACCGGACGGCCGTCAGCGGTTTTCGCCAGCAGCACGGCATCGAGCGCGACGTCATCGGCCGCATTGTGTCCGTAACAGCCGGCGCCCTCCATGTGCTCCACGACGATGTTGTCGGCCGGCAGCTCGAGCACGATCGCGAGATCGGCGCAGAGCAGGTAGACACCCTGGCTGTGCGTCCAGACATGAACGCGATCGCCGTCCCATCGTGCGATGGCACAGGATGGCGCGATCGAAGCATGCGCGATGTAGGGGCGAGTATATTGGCGGCGCAGAGTTTGGGCAGGCTTGCGCCCTGGCTCCACCGTCCTGGTGTCGATGACAGTGGTCTCGACCGGCTGGCTTTTCAGGAAACCCGCCAGATCGTGCTCATCGGGCAGCGGCTCGCCGGCCGACCATGTCGCGCCCTTGCGCAAGGCTTTGAGCGCGGCGTCCGCCGCCGCCTCGTTGTCGGCAACCACGCCGGTAAAGCCGCCGTCGCGGACGATCGCAACGAGGCCGGGGACCGCGCGCGCCGCCGCTTCCTCGAGTGCGATCAATTTGGCGCCCGAGATGTCAGGCCGCAGCACGCGTCCGTGCATCAGTCCCGGTAGCGCATGGTCGTGGATGAAACGCGGCCGCGCGAACACCTTGTCGGGAATGTCGACACGCTGGACCGAATGTCCGGCGACGGCGCGCTTGGCGGCGCTCTTCGCGAACGGGCCCCCCGCTGCGTCGTGATCGAGCGAGACGTCGCCGGCGAGCTCCCAATAGCTCGTCCTGACATTGCCAGGGCCCGTGATGGTGCCGTCATCGATATCGAGCAGCGACGCATCGACGCCGAGACGTTCCGACGCCGCGGTGAGGAAGCGCTGACGCACCTCGGCACAGACCTGGCGCAGCGCGCGGCCGGACTGCTGGATCGAGAGGCTGCCCGAGGTGACGCCTTCGTTCGGGCTGGTTGCCGTCGAGGCACGGATCATCTCGATCCTGCCGATATCGACGTCGAGCTCGTCTGCCGCGATTTGCGCTAGCGCCGTGACGATGCCCTGGCCGATCTCGACCTTGCCGGGAGAGATCGTCGCACGGCCGTCATCGGTGAACTTCACCCAGGACGACAGCCTGGGATTGGCTGCGAGGCTGACCGGCAATTTCGGAGCAGGGGACGGCACGCTCATGACGTCGCCATCTCCGAGGCCGCCCGCAGCACGGCGCGGACCATACGATTGTGCGACCCGCAGCGGCACAGATTGCGATCGAGCGCGGCTCTGACTTCAGCTTCCGTCGGCGACGGATTGCGCTTCAGCAGTGCCGCCGCGCTGACGAGTATCCCGGATACGCAATAGCCGCACTGCATCGCCTGTTCGGAGATGAAGGCACGTTGCAGCGGATGCGATGCGTCCACTGTGCCGAGACCTTCCACCGTGACGACGTCCTTGTCCGCAACCGACCACATCGGCATGTCGCAGGAGGTCATCGCACGGTCGCCGACCATGACGTAACAGGCGCCGCACTCGCCGGCGCCGCAGCCAAAATGCGAACCGGTGACGCCGAGCCGGCCGCGCAGCACATCGAGCAGCGTCTGGTCGGGATCGGCATCCACGGCCGTGGCTGCGCCGTTGAGCCGGAATTGAATGGTGGGCATGATCGCTCTGCGGCCTCAGGACTTGTCGAACTTCTTGACGACGTCGGCCCATTTCTCGATGTCGCCGCGCAGGAATTTGTCGAACTGTTCCGGCGTCATCGACATGGGAACGGCGCCCTGATCCGTCCAGAGCTTGACGATGTCGGGCCGCTTCACCATTGCGTTCACGGCCGCATTGAGCTTGTCGATGACGGGCTTCGGCGTGCCGGCCGGGGCCATCAGGCCGAGCCAGATCGTTGCCTCATAGCCGGGCACTCCCGCCTCGATCGCGGTCGGCACGTTCGGTAGCACCGCCGATCGCTGCTTGCCGGTGGTGGCGAGCGCACGCACCTGGTTCTCGGCGATGTTCGGGGCCATAGCCGGCACCGCGTCGATCATCATCTGCACCTGGCCGCCGATGACGCCGCTGCGCGCCTCGCCGCTGTTGCGGTAGGGCACGTGAACGATGTCGATGCCGGCCATGGCTTTGAACAGCTCGCCGGCCATGTGATACGGCGTGCCCTGGCCGGAGGAGGCGTAGTTCAGCTTGCCTGCTTGCGATTTGGCGAGCGCGATGAACTCCTGCAGCGTCCTTGCCGGAACTTGCGGGTTCACCACGATCACGAGATCGGAGTAATTCACCGGCGCGATCGGTGCGAGGTCGCGCATCAATTCGTATTTGCGCATGTCCGGTGTCAGCAGCGATTCATTCGCGGTCTGGGTATTGGACATCATCAGCAGCGTGTAGCCGTCGGCCGGCGACTTCGCTGCCTCGACCGTGCCGATGACGCCGCCGGCCCCGGTGCGGTTCTCGACCACGAAGGGCTGGCCAAAATTCTCCTGGAGCACGCTGCCGATCAGCCGGGCCGCGACGTCGGCCGGCCCGCCGGCGCCGAACGGCACCACGATCCGGACGGCGTGGGTGGGATAATCCTGTGCGAATGAGGGAGCGGCCGAGAATGCGGCAAGCAGGCCGGCGGCCAGCGCCAGCATGTAGCTTCGGGCTCTCATGCCCACCTCCCTGATATCGTTCTTGTTGGCCGGCACTGTAGCTGCAGCGGACGCGAACTGTCGACGCCCCACAAGGGCGATTGGTCCGGGAATACCGGGCGGCTTTCGGTGTGGCCGGTCCGCATTTCGCGGTTGCAGCAGGAACCCCGCGGCGCGTGCGGTTTGAGCAAATCGCATGGGTCTTGCCGGATAAATGCGCTCGGCGGGCCGGTATTTTGGTGTTACGCAATGGGACATGAACCAGCACGCCAAGATCGAAATCCGCCACTCGACCTGTCCGCATGATTGCCCCTCGGCCTGCGCCCTCGATGTCGAGGTGGTCGAAGGCCGCAGCATCGGCCGGGTCCGCGGTTCGAAAAAGCAGACCTATACGGCCGGCGTCGTCTGCGCCAAGGTCGCCCGCTACGCCGAGCGCATCCATCACCCCGAGCGGGTCACCTTTCCGATGCGCCGCACCGGGCCGAAGGGCTCGGGGCAGTTCGCGCGGATCTCCTGGGACGAGGCGCTGGACGAGATCGGGCATCGCTTCAATCAAGCCGAGCGCGAGTTCGGCGCGGAATCGATCTGGCCTTATTATTACGCCGGCACGATGGGGCTGGTGATGCGCGACGGCCTCAACCGCCTCACGCATGTGAAGAAATATTCGCGCTTCTATCAGACCATCTGCGCCAACGTCGCGCGCCTCGGGTTCGCGATCGGCACCGGCAAGATCGCCGGCGTCGATCCGCGCGAGATGGCGCTGTCCGACCTCGTCGTGATCTGGGGGACCAATCCCGTCAACACCCAGGTCAATGTGATGACGCACGCCGCCCGTGCCCGCAAGGAGCGCGGCGCGAAAATCGCGGCGATCGACATCTACGACAACGAGACCATGAAGCAGGCCGACATCAAGATCATCCTGCGGCCCGGCACCGACGGCGCGTTTGCCTGCGGCGTGATGCACGTCCTGTTCCGCGACGGCTATGCCGACCGCGCCTATATGGACAAGTACACGGACTGCCCTGCCGAACTGGAAGCGCATCTGAAGACGCGCACACCGGAATGGGCCTCCGCGATCTCGGGCGTGCCGGTGGCGGAGATCGAGGCCTTTGCGAAAGCGGTCGGCGAGACCAAGCGCACCTTCTTCCGCTTTGGCTACGGCTTTACGCGCAGCCGCAATGGTGCCACGCAGATGCATGCGGCAAATTGCATTCCCGCGGTGACCGGCGCCTGGCAATATGAAGGCGGCGGCGCGTTCTTCAACAATTACGCGCTGTGGCATTTCAACGAATCCATCATCGAGGGCCACGACGCCGTCGACCCGAGCGTTCGCGCGCTCGACCAGTCGCAGATCGGCCGGATCCTCACCGGCGATGCCGAGGCCCTGCGCGGCAAGGGGCCGGTCAAGGCGATGCTGATCCAGAACACCAACCCGATGACGGTGGCGCCGGAGCAGGCGCTGGTTCGGCAGGGCTTTGCGCGCGAGGACCTGTTCGTCGTGGTGCACGAGCAGTTCATGACCGAGACGGCCGAGATGGCCGACATCGTGCTCCCGGCGACCATGTTCATGGAGCATGACGATCTCTATTACGGCGGCGGCCATCAGCACATCTCGGTCGGGCCGAAGCTGATAGACCCGCCCGGCGAATGCCGCTCCAACCACGAGGTCCTGCAGGCGCTGGCGCCGCGGCTTGGCGCCAGGCATCCGGGCTTCGAGCTGACGCCGCGCGAACTGATCGACGCGACGCTGAAGCTCAGCAACCACGGCGACATTGCGGGGCTCGAAGCCGATCTCTGGCGCGATCTGCAACCGGATTTCCGCACCTCGCATTATCTCGACGGCTTCGCCCATGCCGACCGGAAATTCCACTTCAGGGCCGACTGGGCGCATCCGCCGTTCGGCGTGACGATGGGCGATTTCGACAGCATGCCGTCGCTGCCGGACCATTGGGCGGTGATCGAGCAGGTCGACCAGGCCCATCCGTTCCGGCTTGCGACCAGCCCCTCGCGTAGCTTCCTCAACACCACCTTCAACGAGACGCCGTCCTCCCAGGCGCGCGAAGGCAAGGCGAGCGTGATGATCCATCCGCTGGATGCCGCCGCGCTCGACATCGCCGACGGCGACGCTGTGACGCTCGGCAATACCCGCGGCGAGACCACGCTGGTTGCGGCGCTGTTCGACGGCGTGCGGCGCGGCGTCGTGATCGCGGAGTCCGTTCATCCCAACAAGAATCATATCGGCGGCCGCGGCATCAACATGCTGACGGGAGCCGAAACCGTCGCGCCGATCGGCGGGGCCGCGTTCCACGACAACAAGGTCTGGATCAGGAAGGCCTCCGCCGCAGCCTAGGGCAGGCATTCCGTGACGCCGTAACCTGCGAACTCCTTCGCGATGTTCGGGTTCATGGACTTTGCCTGCGCGATATCAGTGGCGCCGTCGCCGCCGCCCTTGCGGGTGGCGATGCCGCGGCCGAACAGCGAGGATGACGAGCGCGGGTTGCGCTGGATCGCGTCGGTGTAGTCCTTGATCGCCTCGCTGGTCCGGCCGAGCTTCAGATTGACGAGCCCGCGGCTGTCGAGCGCATCGCTCAATCCGGGATCGACCTGGAGCGCCAGATTGCAGTCGGCGAGCGCGCCCTGCAGATCGCCGGTCGCAGCCCGCGTCCAGCAGCGGTTGTTGAGCGCCTCGCCATCCCTGGGATCCCTGCGGATCACGAGGTCGAAATCCTGCATGGCGAGCGCGTAGGCGCGCTTGATCGCGTAGACCTGGCCGCGCTTGTAGCGCGAGGCGACGTCATTGGCGTTCGCCGCGATTTTGCGGCTGAGATCGGCGATGACGGGATCCCTGGCGAGATCGTCGGCGCTCGGGGGCGGCTCTGCCTGCGGCACCTCGCAGATCGGCTTCTGCAGTTCCGGTTTCTGCGGCTCGGGCCTGGCCGGAGCCGTGTTGTCGGACGGCTGCGTCACCGAACCTGCGAACGAGAATTCCGTGGTCAGCGAGGACGACAGCCACGGCACCTGTTCCCGCTTGGTGGCGGCGACCACGCCGTTCTTGGTGTTGGTCAGGGCCTGCTCGGCGCTGATGTTCGGCGCGCGCATTTCGCGCAGCAACTCGGCGACGAACAGGCCGTGCTCGGTCTTGCCGCTTGCGGCGACCGCGCCGAGCGCTGCGGAGTAGAGCACGAGCGAATTGCTCGGCGCGATCGCCGGCGCAAGGCCCGCCGAATAGCGGCGGAAGCGCCGTTCGAACGGGTTGCGGCGCGAGGCGTCGATCAGCGCGATCTTGATCGCGGCGCCGCGCGTGTTCATCTCGGCGAGGATGGTGTCGAGGCTGAAGCCGTCGCGCGCCACGTCCGGCTCGGTCCAGATCTGCGCATCGACCGGAAGCAGATAGGTCTGACGGTTGGACTGGATGGCAAAACCGTCGAAGAAGATCAGCGCCACCGCGCCGCGTTCGATGCGGGCATAGAAGCGATCCAGCACCTGCCGCATGGAATCGGCCGTGAGATTGCTCTGCCGGTCGACGACGAAGCCGTCGCGCTTCAATTCCTCGGCAACGTCCTGGGCGTCGTTGGCGACCTCGTTCAGCACGAATTCGTTGTCGGGGTATCTTGCGTTGCCGATCACCAGCGCGAGTTTCGCGGCATCGGCCGCCCGGCTTGCGGGGCCCGCGCTCAGCGCGAGCAAGCCTGCCAGCAACAGCATCATCGCGGCGCGCATGAAATATCTCATTGGTGATCAAAATCTCCAGTCAGGATAGCGGCCGTCAGCATTAATTCAATCGCCAAGCGAATTTGCGCCCACACGCTATGGTGACCTCTGCTGCAGATTGGCCTTGCACGCGCCGCCCGTCCTGCCGCAAATGGCGGCAAAGCGGAGCCAAGGAAGCGAGCGGACCATGACCGACACCACAGCCATCATCACCGAAAAGCGCGGACAGGCATTCTGGATCACCATCAACCGGCCGGAGAAACGCAACGCACTGAACGGCGAGGTCATTGCCGGCATCACCAAAGGTTATCGCGACGCGCATGAGGACAAGGACGTCCGCGTCATCGTGCTGACGGGCGCGGGCGACAAGGCGTTCTGCGCGGGCGCGGACTTGCAGAATTCCGGCGCGGCTTTCGCGATGGATCATTCCAAACCAAATGTCGACTATGCCGATCTGTTACGTTTGTCACAGAACGCCACCAAACCCGCGATCGCGCGCGTCGGCGGCGTCTGCATGGCCGGCGGGATGGGCCTGCTCTGCATGACCGACATGGCGGTTGCGGCCGATCACGTCGTCTTCGGCCTGCCGGAGGTGAAGGTCGGCGTGTTCCCGATGCAGGTCCTGAGCCTGCTGCAATCCATCGCGCCGCCGCGGCTCGTCAACGAATGGGCGCTCACCGGCGAGCCGTTCGATGCCAAGTCGGCGCAAGGCGCGGGCCTGCTCAACTACGTCGTGCCGGCGGCGGAATTGGATGCCAAGGTCGATTGGCTGATCGGCCGCATCGTCGACAAGTCCCCGACCGCGATCCGCCGCGGCAAATACGCCATGCGCGCCATCGCCTCGATGTCGTTCGACGAGAGCATCGCCTACACCGAAAGCCAGATCGCGCTGCTCGCGATGACCGAGGACGCCAAGGAAGGGCTGAAGGCGTTCAGCGAGAAGAGGAAGCCGGTCTGGACGGGGCGGTGAGGGGCGCGCAACCGCGCACGCAACTCGTAGGGTGGGTTAGCGTAGCGTAACCCACCGCTTCTGCTGCCGCAGAGACAGAAGAGGTGGGTTACGCCCTGCGGTCTTTGCGCGCCCACAGCGCTAACCCACCCTACGAGACCGTCAGCCCGCGTTGGGCTTCAGCCCCGCGGCCTGGATGCCGGCCACCGCGCAGGCCTCGTCATTGTCGGAGGTGTCGCCGGAGACGCCGACGGCGCCGAGCAGCGTCGCGCCGTCCATGATCAGGACGCCGCCGGGCACCGGCACCAGCGCACCCTTGGCGATGGTGTTCACGGCGTCGATGAAAAAGGCCTGCTCCTGGGCGCGCTGGAACAGGGCGCGCGAGCCCATGCCCATGGCGAGCGCGCCATAGGCCTTGCCGTGCGCGATCTCGCCGCGCATCAGGCTGGTGCCGTCCTGCGCCGCGGCGAGCTTGAGCACGCCGCGCGCGTCGAGGATGGTGACGACCAGCGGCTTGAGCTTGAGTTCGCCGGCCTTCGCGAAGGCGGCATCGAGGATCTTGCGGGCGGTGTCGAGCGTGAGGTCAGCCATGGCTGGTTTCCTTTGCGATTGAGTTGGTCGAGGAATTGGATTCGGCATTATCAAGGCTCATTGCCAGCACGCGCGCGACGTGAAGCGCCTCGCGCTGGGTGCCGTCATGGATCTGGTGGCGGCAGGAGGTGCCGTCGGCAACGACCAGCGTCGTCAGGTCTGCGCGCCGCACGGCGGGCAGCAGCGACAGCTCGGCCATCTCGACCGAGGCATCATAGGTGTCCGCGCCATAGCCGAACGCGCCGGCCATGCCGCAACAGCTCGATTCGATGGTCTCGACCGCAAGGCCCGGGACGAGGCGCAGCACCTGCTCGACCGGCTTGAAGGCGCCGAAGGATTTTTGATGGCAATGGCCGTGCACGACGGCCTTCTCAGCGACGGCGCCGAGCGGCAGTTGCAGCCGGCCGGCCTCGGCCTCGCGCACCAGAAATTCCTCGAAGGTCAGCGCGTGCGCGCCGACCGCCTTGGCGTCGTTGTCCCTGCGCAGCGAGGCGAGCTCGTCGCGCAGCGTCAACAGGCAGCTCGGCTCGAGGCCGACGATCGGTACGCCGCGCGCGGCAAAGGGCGCAAAGGCGGCGACCAGCCGATCGAGCTCGACCCTGGCTTCATCGACGAGGCCGGCGGACAGGAAGGTGCGGCCGCAGCAGAGCGGGCGGCTGCCGCTCAGCGCCTTCGGCAGATGCACGCGATAACCGCCGGCCGTGAGCACGCGCAGGGCGGCATCGAGGTTCTCGCGCTCATAGATGCGGTTGAAGGTGTCGGCGAACAGCACGACCTCACGGCCATCGACGGGCCCGACCACGTCAGCCGCCAGCGCAAACACGTCGCTGCGGAAGGCGGGCAGGGCGCGGTGCGCGCTGATGCCGGCAAAGCGTTCGAATAGCTTTCGGAGCAGCGGGCTGCGGTTGCGCAAATTGGCCAGCGGCGCCAGCCGCGATGTGAGGCCGGCATAGCGCGGGAGATAACCGACCAGGCGGTCGCGCAATGTCAGGCCGTGCGAGGCGGCGCGCGCGGCCAGCACCTCGATCTTCATCTTGGCCATGTCGACGCCGGTCGGGCATTCGTGGCGGCAGGCCTTGCAGGAGACGCAGAGTTTGAGCGTTTCCATCATCTCGTCGGACGACAGCGCGCCGGGGCCGAGCTGGCCCGAGATCGCAAGGCGCAGCGTGTTGGCGCGGCCGCGGGTGACGTCCTTCTCGTTGCGCGTGGCGCGATAGGACGGGCACATCACACCGCCCTCGAGCTTGCGGCAGGCGCCGTTGTTGTTGCACATCTCGACCGCGCCCTGAAAACCGCCGCCGGCGCCGGGATAAGCCGACCAGTCGAGCTTCGTCTTCAGCTCGCCGACGCGATAGTCGGGCTTGAAGCGGAACAGCGAGCGGTCGTCCATCTTCGGTGCGTCGACGATCTTTCCGGGATTGAGCACGCCATCGGGATCGAAGCGCTGCTTCACCTCGCGGAAGTCGGCGACCAGACGCTCGCCGAACATCGTCTCGTGGAATTCGGAGCGCACCAGGCCGTCGCCATGCTCGCCGGAATGCGAGCCCTTGTACTCGCGCACCAGCGCGAAGGCCTCTTCGGCGATCGCGCGCATCGCCTTGACGTCCTTCTCCAGCTTCAAATTCAGCACGGGCCGCACGTGCAGGCAGCCCTCGGAAGCGTGCGCATACATCGTGCCGCTGGTGCCGTGCTTCGCAAACACCTCGTTCAGCCGTGCGGTGTAGTCGGCGAGGTGCGGCAGCGGCACCGCACAATCCTCGACGAAGGAGACCGGCTTGCCCTCCTGCTTCATCGACATCATGACATTGAGGCCGGCGGCGCGGAAATCGGCGATGCCGCTCTGCAATGCGGGGTCGGTGATCTCGACGACGCCGCCCCATTTGCGTTTGTCGTTGGTCCAGCCGAAGCCGAGATCGCCCATGAGCTCACCGAGCTGTTTGAGACGGAGGACGTTGTCCGCCTGGTCTTCTTCGGCGAATTCGACCACCAGCACGGCGTCCGGATCGCCCTTGATCGCGGCGGAGATAATGGGGCGGAACATCGCGATGTCGCGGCCGAGCGCGAGCATGGTGCGGTCGACCAGCTCGACCGCGATTGGCTTCAGCTTGACGAGGTGCTGGGCCGCGTCCATCGCCTCATAGAAGCTGCCGAAATGGCAGACGCCGAGCGCCTTGTTGCGGATCACGGGCCACAGCTTCAGCTCGACTTTGGTGGTGAAGGCCAGCGTGCCCTCGGAGCCGACCAGGAGATGCGCCATGTTGTTGCGCGCATTGCGCGGCACCAGCGCATCGAGATTGTAGCCTCCGACCCGCCGCTGCACTTTGGGAAACCGCGCCGCGATCTCGTCGGCCTCGCGCGTGCCGAGATCGAGCATGTCGCGGAACAGGGCGCGCGCGCTGTCGTTGGCGTCGAGGTCGGAGAGATCGCGCGAGATCTCGCCGTAACGGCTCAGCGTGCCGTCGGCGAGGGCGGCCTCAATCGACAGCGTGTTGTCGCGCATGGTGCCGTAGCGGAGTGAGCGCCCACCGCAGGAATTGTTGCCGGCCATGCCGCCAATGGTGGCGCGCGAGGCCGTGGAGACGTCGACCGGGAACCAGAGGCCATGCTCTTTGAGCTGGCGGTTGAGATCGTCGAGCACGATGCCGGGCTCGACCACGCAGGTGCGGCCCTCGACGTCGAGCGAGAGGATGCGATTCAGGTGTTTCGACAGATCGACCACGATCCCGTCATTGACGGTCTGGCCGCATTGCGAGGTGCCGCCGCCGCGCGGGGTGACCTTGCGCCCCACGTCGCGGGCGATCGCCAGCGCCAGCAAGGCCTCGTCCATGGTCTTGGGCACGACCACGCCGGCCGGCACGATCTGGTAGAACGAGGCGTCGGTGGCGTAGCGGCCACGGCTGAAGCGGTCGAACAGGACATCGCCGGTGATTTCCCGGGCCAGGCGTGCCGCCAGGCTGCCCTTTTGAGCCGATTCCGGTGATTTTCCAGCCACTTCCGCCGCCATGGTCCGCTTTCGCCTGTTCGCCGGCACCGTCTTGCCTCCCGTCACGGCCCTTGGCAAGCGAGCCCTGCTTCTTGTGCATTGACGGACCTCGCCGGGCGAGGGACAAGCCCGGCGAATAGTGATATGCGAGCGGCTCGCGGGAGCCCCGAATTCGGGCCCCCCGACGCTCACGTCGAGACAAGCCTCAAAGACCGGGAAGGACGCCGATGACCGTGCACACTGGAAGGCATTTCTTACAGATTCCAGGACCGACCAATGTGCCCGACCGGGTGCTGCGGGCGATGGACATGCCGACGCTGGACCATCGCGGTCCGGAGTTCGCCGAGCTCGGTTTTGCGGTTCTCGCCTCGATGCAGCGGGTGTTCCGCACCAAGCAGCCCGTGATCATCTTCCCCTCGTCCGGCACCGGCGCCTGGGAAGCGGCGATGGTCAACGTGTTCGCGCCCGGCGACAAGCTCCTGATGTGCGAGACCGGCCAGTTCGCCGTGCTGTGGCGCGGCATCGCCGACAAGTTCAAGCTCGACGTCGACTTCATCCCGAGCGACTGGCGCCACGGCGCCGACCTCGCCGAGATCGAGAAGCGCCTCGTCGCCGACAAGCAGCACGCGATCAAGGCGGTCTGCGTCGTCCACAACGAGACCTCGACAGGTTGCGTGACACCGCCCTTGGAGGTGCGCAAGCTGCTCGACCGCGTCAAGCATCCGGCGCTGTTGATGGTCGATACCATCTCCGGCCTCGGGTCGATGGAATATGAGCACGACGCCTGGGGCATCGACGTCTCGGTCGCCGGCTCCCAAAAGGGCCTGATGCTGCCGCCGGGGCTCGGCTTCAACGCTGTCTCGGAGAAGGCGCTGGCCGTGGCCAAGGCCAACCCCGGCATGCGCTCCTACTGGGATTGGCAGGAAGTCATCAACTTCAACAAGCTCGGCACCTTCCCCTATACGCCCGCCACCAACCTGCTCTACGGCCTGCGCGAAGCGGTCAAGATGCTGGAGGAGGAGGGGCTGGAGAACGTCTGGACCCGCCACAAGCGCCACAGCGCGGCGACGCGTGCCGCGATCAAGGTCTGGGGCCTGGAGACGCAGTGCGCCGACCCGGCTGCACACTCGCCGGCGCTGACCGGCGTGCGCGTGCCTGATGGCCACGACGCCGACGCCTTCCGCAAGGTTGTGCTGGAGAACTTCGACATGTCACTCGGCACCGGCCTGAACAAGGTCAAGGGCAAGGTGTTCCGCATCGGCCATATTGGCCACTTCAACGATCTGATGCTGATGGGCACGCTCGCCGGCGTCGAGATGGGCCTGGATCTCGCCAAGATTCCGCACCGGAGCGGCGGCGTCCTGGCGGCCATGGACGTCCTGAAGGGACGCGACGTGGTGCCGATGACCAAGGCTCAGGTGGCTTAAAGGCTCGGGTGGCCTGGCGACTCAACTGGCCTGAACCGACCTAGAGAAGAAGAGAGCGCGCGATGAACGCACCGACGACGGCCAACGAAGACCTGCTCTACTCCGTCCAGGACGGCATCGCGCGGATCACCTTCAACCGCCCGCAGGCGCGCAACGCAATGACCTTCGCCATGTATGATCGCATGGCGGAGATCTGCCAGGAGATCAACGCCGACCGTTCGATCAAGGCCCTGATCCTGACCGGCGCCGGCGACAAGGCGTTTGCCTCCGGCACCGACATTTCCCAATTCCGTGCGTTCAAGACCGCGCAGGACGCGCTCGACTACGAGGCCCGCATCGACCGCGTGCTCGGCACGCTCGAGCAGTGCCGCGTGCCCGTGATCGCGGCCATCGCCGGCGCCTGCACCGGCGGCGGCGCCGGCATCGCGGCCTGCTGCGACCTGCGCATCGGCACCGAGACGACGCGCATGGGCTTTCCGATCGCGCGCACGCTCGGCAACTGCCTGTCGATGTCGAACATCAGCCGCGTCGTCGCGCTGGTCGGACCCGCCCGCACCAAGGATCTGATCTTCAAGGCGCGGCTCGTCGAGGCGCCGGAGGCGCTGGCGCTTGGCCTCCTCAACGAGGTCGTGCCCGACGTCGAGACGCTGCAGCGCCGCGCCGATGAGACCGCAAAGCTGGTCGCCAGCCACGCACCGCTCACGCTGGAAGCGACCAAGGAAGCGGTGCGCCGCATCCGCCGCACGCTGTCGCGCGAAGAGGGCGAGGACCTGATCCTGAAGGCGTATATGAGCGAAGATTTTCGCGAGGGCATGGACGCCTTCCTCAACAAGCGCACGCCGAACTGGAAGGGCAAGTAGCCCGCGTCCTTGGCCGGCTGCGCCATATTAGGGCGTTTACTCATAAAGGCGCAGACGTCGGCTTTGAGATCTAAGCAGAAATTTTCTGCTCAATCAGAGCGTCGCCGGTTTTGACCCATTGCGGAAATTCCGTCGTTCGGTGTATGCGGTGTCCCTGAGGGACTGGATTGTTCTCACTAACTTTGAGTAATCGGCCCAAAACGCTCAGCCAGAGCGCCCGATCTTGGCGTCAGGAACGCCCCCTCGATCTTGGCATGTTGACTTTCAAATACTGAAGGGATGTTAGGACAATCTGTCGGTTCTGCTTCGTGGCGGCGCAGCTACGACCTCGATCGTTGCTGACACGGTCCGTATCAGCTCAGATTGCCTTTGAACTCGGCAGAGATGCTCGGCGGAATGGTGCGCATATAGACGACGATCCCTTTTCATCCTACTCAGCTCCTCATGACCTAAGGCGGCGGGGCTGGGAAGAGAATAGCGCGCTCGCAGTCCCGAGAGGAGTGAGGGCGACTGAACGTCGTCTATTGGCCCGGAGACGATCCAAGCTCCGGCCGCTCTTAGGTCTGCTGTCGGTAGTGGACCGGTCACGAGGCCGCCCTCGCCGAGCGGCAGGTCGTTCGCAATCTGTTACTACGACAACGTAGTTATGTAGTCGCAATGTAGGACTGTTGGTCTTGCAGCGTCATCAAAGAGCACTGTAACGCCGCCGGTGCGTTGGCTGAATTCGACAACCGTGCCAGTTTTGTGAGCCAAATCCGGGCATCGAAGCGCTCCAAGCTCACTTATTTTGAAATGGGTGCCGACGGCAAACCTGCGTGCCTCATGAACAATCATTTTACCATCCGAATTAAAGAAAAGGACGATTTAAAGGAATCATTATAGCGCAAGCTGGAAATTTCGCAACCTAAGGTATGTATCAGTTGGTGGGCGTTGCAGCTTGGTCCAGCGACGGAGTGATGGGGGTCATGCCGATAAACAAGATGCCGGATTTTCCCTCGTATTTTGGCTATTGGCTTCTTTGGCTGGTTGCGGGTTTCGTCGTTTGGCTCTTTAGCATAGCGCTGTTCTGGTCCGGACACTGGATCATTGGCGTTATGGCCATTCTCGCGACCATCGCTGTCTATTTCCGTCACGGGATGGCAATCGCAAAGCAGCGGGAACGATGGCTGCGCTTTTCGTACGGCCCCCGCTATCGCCGGTATTCTCTCCGAGAGCGTTTCGGCACGGGTTCTCCGTTTCGACCTCACAACGAGAGCTAATTCGGCGCAACTCAACCTTCCGCCTCTGGCCGACAGGAGACCTCTCACGCGTGCCGGGCGTAAGACCCCGGGACATCAATGGAATGCTGATGGGACACTTCGGCGTAGGCCAGTGAAAGCTCAATCAACGGACACCATCTACGTGATCCTGCTGATCACGACCCTTGTTCTGGGATTCGTCGCAACCGTCTTATGGGGGCCAGATTTCGAGTGGCTTGGGCGCGATGTTGAGGCGGCTTACATCTTCAAGCTGGTCGGCATCGGGCTGGTCGTGTTCTTCTTAATCGCGATCACCTTCAGCCTCATCTGAGATCGATCTTACAAACCCGGACGGCGCGGCGCCTTAGAGAGCGACGACACTCAGCGTAGCTATCTCGTCCGTGTTCGACGTCGCGCTGCGGTTTAGCTACGAAAAAGCGGATTGCTCACCTCCGGGCCGAGCGTAGCCAGTGCATGCGAAACGTCGGTTTATGGCCCGAAGGCGAGCTTCGAACGGCGTCCTCAGTTGTCGGCTCGTTGGGGTAGACCGGAACCACCCGGCCGATCCTCCAAACGGCGCTAATGACCCGAAGCAGACTATCCCCGAGCCTCATCGATCTTTTGCCGAAGCTTACGCGCCCACCTTGGAGGCTCGGTACCAAAGAGGCTCGCATTTACTATTCCGCAAAGCGCGCCTA
Source organism: Bradyrhizobium sp. WSM2793 (assembly GCF_000379585.1). NCBI lineage: Bacteria > Pseudomonadati > Pseudomonadota > Alphaproteobacteria > Hyphomicrobiales > Nitrobacteraceae > Bradyrhizobium > Bradyrhizobium sp. WSM2793. The sequence goes on from NZ_KB902784.1 coordinate 134,041, forward strand.
AGCCGAAACCGCCGAGACCAAGCCCTACCAGTAGCCCGAGCGCAAGGAACACGTACAAATCGCCGGACGACAAAGAAAGGAGCATCACTAATGTCGGCATATTGGAGCCTATAGCGAGCCACCAAGCCAATGTCGGTTTTTTGCGAGCAAGTGCCTTGTGGCCCATCGCTTCCGTACGGGGCATTGCGGTGACCGGGGGCGGAGCTATAGCGGAATCGCCACGCCGCTGGTCAGAACGGCGCCGTTGACCCAAAGCCGACTTGAGGCGCCCGGTTTTTATTGGCCCGTCGTCACTGCGGTAACGAGCCCAATCAAAGTCAGGAGAATGGTGAGGGGATCACCGCAAGCACGCCGTCGATGAAGGCTCGGCATTCTGCATGAGTCTTAAAGGTCCCCTTGTACTTCCCAAATAAGAAAACGGTTCGACCCTGTCCCTTTCCGAAAAAGTATTGGCCGACGGGCCGTCCGAGCTCGTCTTGGAGCTCAACGCTGCCAAGGGTTTGCACGGTCTTAAGGTCTATCTCGGGAAGGTTAATCTTCACGTCAGTCTCTGGCTCGCTAACGTGGTTCAGCTTCTTTGCGAGATGGGGGAGGCGACATTGGCAGTCACTAAGTCGCAACATTCATGGAAACGGTCGAACAGGGAAAGTCCAATTCGCTCTACAAACCGTGTGCGACCCCGCGTCCGCATGCCGCAGTTTCCGCCTCTGCCCTTAGCCGGACCACGCTTACCACGGCGCAGCCGCGCTCTCTCCGGCTGCGCTTGTGAAGAATAGAGCACTTGTCCGACTTCATTCCAAAGCTGACTCAAGCCCTTGAGTTTTTTCTCAAAATTCTGAACTTCGGACCGCGACTAAACCCGGCTTCCCGGTGGGAAATATGGTCGATTGATGCGAGCGGGAGGCGGGTTGCGCGACCCGAAAGTTCGCCTTTAGGAACCGCTTAAATGATCTCTGCTGTGGCGTACAGGTGACATGCTTAGTGCGACTCCTCGGCTATGTTGCATCATCAAATTGCTCGCATTCCATGTCTAAAAATTGGGGAAGATAATGAAAAAGCTCGCCATCGCCGCCGCCGCTCTTGTCCTCGGTACCGCCGGCGCGTCAGCGGCCGATCTGGCCGCCCGGCCTTACACGAAGGCGCCGGCGCCTGTCGCCGCCGTTTACAACTGGACCGGCTTCTACATCGGTGCGCAGGCCGGTTACGCCTGGGGTGATAACAGCACCCGTGAGTTCGTCACCGCAACGGGCGCCCCCACTGGCTTCGTCCAAGGCTTCAACGCTGATGGCTTCGTTGGCGGTGGTCACATTGGCTACAACTGGCAGTTTGGCCAATTCGTCTTCGGTCTCGAGGGCGACATAGAGGGCGCCGACGTCAAGGGCGGTTATCGCCTGGCAAACACCAACGGCACGGACTTCCGGATCGACGCTCAGGCCTCTATCCGTGGTCGCCTCGGTGTAGCTTTCAACAATTCGCTGCTTTACGTGACCGGTGGTGCGGCCTGGGCAGATATGGACCACACCTACGTGCTCGCGAACGCGGTGTTCGAGACCGTCTCCACCACCCGCACCGGCTGGACAGTCGGCGCAGGCTGGGAATACGGCTTCACGCCCAACTGGTCGGCCCGTGTTGAGTACCGCTATACCGATTTCGGCACCTTCCGGAACAACTCCACCGTCTCGTTCCCCGGCTTCTCCTACGAGCACGATCCGGTGTTCCACACCGTGCGTGCGGGTGTCAGTTATCGCTTCGGCGGCCCGGTGGTCGCGAAGTACTGATCTGCCCAACCGGATCAAAATCAGCAGCTCAAAGCCCCGGCGTCGTCCGGGGCTTTTTGTTGTCGGATAGTGAGCAGCTCCCGACAAGCCTTCAGATATTCTCGGTGGATCATCAGCGACGAGTGGCGGCTTCAATGAGCGGCGCGATAGGATTGGAGCGAGCGGAAGCAGTGGCGATGTTAGCTTTTGGCCCATCGGCGAAGTGGCAAGCGAGCCTGAGGATGTCCGATCATCCGAGTAGACCGGAAGTGAACGGCGGCGTGCCAGAGCGACGCTTCTGACCCTGCCTGTGTGAAAACGCGAAGGACCAATACTCGACTAGAATTGCATTCTTCAGTTCGTCGTCAAAGTTGAAAGCTCTTGCGAGCTTGAGCCCCAGAAGGGGCTTGGACGAACAACTTCTTCTATCGCGCTCAAGCGTCCTGGCGTTTTCACACAGCCAAGACCCATAGCAGACCTCAAACCATCGAGCTGCCCCTAAGGTAGCAGATCGGATTTCAATGCGTATGCGGCACCGCCGCACCCGTTTTAGATCGCACTATGTAGGGCTTCCGCAGTCGTAGAAGCGGTTTCTCGAAGAACTCGCATGACAGCCTCGCCAGGGGTGCGACGGCCGCGAAAAGCACGGTCCCAGCTGGGAGCGCCCACCAAACGTTGGCGTCTTGGCCACCACGGTCTTCGATGAGGGAGGCCGCCAGAGCTCTTATGTGATCGAGGCGAGAAAAATATAAGCCACTGCAGGATTTTATGAAATCACGAACTATGCTCGGTCTAAATCGACCAGATAAGCTAACTAACTCCTCAAAACTTCCGCAACGCCAGGCGTTCCTGCTTCTTGACCGCTGGTGGGTGCCTGTTGCGAGTCTTTGAGGAGCCGCAGCGCCGCAGCCGTGACGAGACCCGTGGCGAGCAGGTACACGGGGGATATGTCCCAGCCGGGTCCTTCGAAGACCAAATAGGAGAACAAACCCGCGGCCGACACGATGAAGCCGACCCAGGCTAGCTTCGGTAGGCGAAATCGACGTTCGCTCCGCCAAAGATCAAGCACGAGGTAGTACGCGAGAAGGCTGTTGCAGAGTGCCGCCGGCAGCACCCCCAGGACGATTCCGGTTTCAAACGCGAGATAGGATAACACGCCGTCGAGCTGAGCAATCACCGCGAAGGGCAAATAGCGCGGATTGAGGCAGGCCAGCGCGATCGACGCAAGCTCGAACGCGTAGAAGTACCGCTCGTGCATCTTCGGGAGCAAATACGGCATGAGCATAAGCGATACACATGCGGCCAGTAGAATAAACTCCGGCCCCGCCCGTTGAGAGCGCGCGATGAAGATCGATAAGGCGAGCCCGCTCGCCGCCGCGAGCACCATGCCGACGGCGACCCCGATCGCGTACGGCATTCCTCCAGCCAACACCCAGATGTTCGCTGCGTTCATGGTGAGGCGATTGAATGTGTGAGCTTGGTCCAAATAGACCGCAAACACGGAAACTAACGATCTGCCGGCGACGAGAACCGGAATCGCGAGAACCACGTAGATCCCGGGAATGGTAGCTAGCCACGCCAGGTGGATCCGGCGGCGCAAAATCATGCCGAGCACGAAGGGTCCCAGGAACACGCCCTGAGCCTTCACAGAAAACGCCATCGCAAATGGCGCAACGCCATTTCGGTCCCGCATGAAAAGCGCCACGGAAACCAGGGTGAAGAAGGTCCAGATCGAATCGGCCTGCCCCCACAATGCGCCATTGAAGATCACCGTAGGTGCAAGCCAAACCGCGCAGAAGGCCACGCACGCGCGCAACGGTACCTTTGTCGCTCGCCAGACCATCTGGGCGACGACGATCGCGCAGCCCAGCTCGAATACTCCCGAGATCGCTTTCACGAGGGACAGTGGCTGTCCCAGCCAATCAAAATGGGTAGCGATCAGTAGGAGATAGCTATAAACCGGGGTGTAGTTGGTGAAAGGTTCGGCCAGTGCAGCATTACCGTGATCTCGTGCAAAGGCATACCACGGGATCAGGAACTGAATGGCGTCGTCGGTGGCGTGCTCCCGGGCGAGGTAACGGAGCCCAAGGCCTGCAAACCCGGCCCCCATCACTAGGCCGATCGCAAGCGGCGAGTACGTGTGCAACGTCTCGTTAGGCCTGATGCAGAGGCTGGGATCGGCCGACGTGCCAATAGTCTCTTTTTTCACGCGATCGCTTTTGCTTTTGAAGTCTTTGAAGGGCGTTGCGACTTCATTTTGCTTTCAACCTAAAGGAGCAATCATTTCCAGTTTCATAAGGAGCGGTTCTGCCATGGGCAATTTCTCTCAGAAGGATTGTTTGGTTAGCAAAGCTTTGGTGGAACTGATGATCGTTTAAGTTGGCCGGAAGCAGGGACGCGGTTCGCATTGGGCCGCCTTCATGGTCCGCACGCCCCCGCGTGCGGCCGTGGAAGATGCGTTGATGCTGGTCGCCCGTGAGCATCAGTTGCGCGTCCTCGTGTGATTGAAGGCCGCGCCGGTCGCAAGGCCGTTCGCCTGATCTCAGGGGCTACCGGAGCCGCCGCCTATGTCTGCTTATCCCCAGCCAAGCCAGATATTTGACAAGGACGTGGAAGCACGACGGCCGCAAAAAAATCAGTTTTCGCATTCTATGTTCAACAGCGGCCAGATACGCCAGCCTGCAAATAGTCCGCAAGCTCCGTGGCGGCCCCAGCATCGGGTCGGGGGGCATGATACTGGGGCCTCCGGACAGGCTGTTGCCTCATGGGACTGAGGCCGTCACCGGGAATCCAAAGCACGACGCCAATCTGCCGTTCCGTTGTTGCCGAATATTCCCGAATGTATGTCCAATTCACACAGGTCTGCTGACAAGCAGAAAGGCCGCAAAGGTCGGCAAGAACGGCCCCTGCGGCCGCCACCGCGTCGTTCCGCACGATCGGCGCGGCGGCTGAACTTGAGCATATCGCGCGCCAGCCTCGCCACGATCTTAGTCCGTCATTAGCGAGAATCTGTCAGTGTTGCTCTCGGGACGGGGCCGTGGGGGACAAACCTGCTGACGCTACTCGAAGATCGCCAGCAACTGCCAATAGTCCGGCCCGCTCAATATCATCGGAAGCCCCGCCAGCATGATCGTCTGCGCTAGTCCTGGACTGCCTCAATGATCCTCTTTTGATGACATGGCAGGCGTGAGATGAACCGTGAGATTCGAAACTCGAACACTAAAATTGCGATCGCAGTGCCGATTGCAATGCAGGTGGCGATCACGACGGCTGTAGTCCTCTTAGTCGGAACACGGGGATGGGACGACGGCGCGATCACACTCGCTTACTCGAAGACCTTCGCTGCGACCGGCCGCATCGCACTGACGCCGCTTTCGGAACAGGTGGAGGGGTTTTCCACTATCGCGTGGTTCCTAATTAATTCGTTCGTCGCCCTGTTCCAGCCGAGCTTTGCTACTGCCATCGCCGTTGCTCAGGGCATGACGGGGCTCTTCTTCTGCCTTACGATCCTTCAGATCTGGTTGCTAACCAAGGATCTAAAACTCGATAAGTTCGCCTCAGCCCTGTTGCTCTCGACCTACGCTGCTCTCGGAATGTCTTTGAGCGAAATCGCGAACGGAATGGAAATGCCGCTCTTGTGTTTCACGGGAGTTGGAGTCGTACGGAATTTATATTTTCGCTCAAATCTGTTGCAGGCCGCAGCCTTCGGGAGCGTGTTCCTCCTTACTCGTTTTGAGGCAATGGTCTACTACGCATTCATCCTTGCACCCCTTTTATACGAGCGCCGGACCAAAGACTTCGTGATCCTGGCGCTTACGGGCACGGCAGTGCTGGGTGGGACCGAGGCCCTGCGGCTCTGGCTTTTCTCGGATTGGGTTCCTAACACCATCTACGCCAAAATGCAGCCTCCCTACCACGAAGACAACCTAAGGGAGTTAGCCAAAAAGGCCTCTGCGGCATTCGAAGTCGTAAGGGCAATGCCACTGTTGTTCTCGTCTATGGCTATCATAGTGTATCTGCACTTTGCTTGCTTTTTAGACTCGTTTAATCAGCGAACGGAGCTATTCACCAAGTCGTTATATCTCTTTGCCCCCATGTTCGGAGTAATTGCATTCAACTCTGCAATAGGGACTAATTGGGGTTACGTGGGGCGAATGCAAACGCTCGCTTTCCCGTTTGCACTTCTTCTATTCGGGTTTTGGTCTAAGAAACTCGAGTTGTTTCGCAGTGAACTGCAGCGCTCATATGTTTTGATTGCCACAATAGTAACAGTTGTAGTCAGCTGGTGGTCAAGCGCCAAGCCGCCGCTCTCGCAAGCCTATCTGACTATCAGATCACAGGCACAGTCTGCTCCATTCGGTGTAACGCCCGCATCCTACCGGCTCACCGGACTTGCCGTGGATCGGATCCGGGAATTGACAGGCAGGGCGAGTATTAGCTTTCTGACGCCAGACGTAGGTGGTGTCGGCCTTTGTTGCTCACGCGTGAGGATCGTGGATTTAGGCCTTCTCGCGAACCGAATCCTTGCCCATCAAGGGTACGGCGCACTAGACGAGGTCATATCTACTGAGCGCCCCGAGCTAATCGAGGCCCATGAGCAGTGGGCAGAGATTCCAATGCTCTACAAGCTAGCGTCGTTTACTCGGTCATATGAACCCCTCATCATTGACAACACACGAATGTATGTTCGTCGCGACGTAGCAAAAGAACTGTTGGTGAGCGGCTTTGCTGTAACTTGCAGCCTAGAGGATAAGAACTGCCGGTCGCGGGCGCTAATTGAGCACCGGTATGCGCTTTATTCGACTAAGGATGACGACTTCGAGTTCCTGAAGAGTGGTTATTTTGTCGATGTCACTTCGCGTTGAAGGAGGCATTTTCGGCAGAGCCGATTGCGCGGCGGCGTCGGATTCAGGATTGGTCCGCGCCGCCGCCGCTGCTGTATTGGAAACCAAAAGTGGCACTACCGTTTGATCAAGCCGCTTTTGCCAAACAAGGCGCGGGCGTTAGGGTAATCCTCGATGCCTCCGGCTGGTGGCAGGCGGGAGAGTAGTGCGGCGCAATCAAGCCACTTTCTGCTGATTGTCGATAGGCTCGACCACCAATTTAACGCCGCGCGCGTTCATTGCCTTGAGGCGGTTGGCTATCTTGCCGTCCCAACAAAGTGTCCGTCCGCCTCGCCGTCCTTAGTGAATCTTGGACAGACGCAAAAGCCTCCCGGTGAGCTGCGGGTTGGACACATGACCTTTGGTGTTCCCGACGGCAGTTCGGAAGCATTCACGAGGCATTCCGATTTAGGTTTTGGATCTTGCGACGCACCCTTAGCGAACACGGCTGTACCAGCGCCGGCCAGCATTAAAACAATAAGGACGCCTTGAAGGAAGCTCATGCGTGGTCCTTATAGCGGTGGCAAGCAATTGAGCGGTTCTTCAACAGGATCGAGCAACATCATCGTATAGCGACGCGCTACGGCAAATTTACCGCCAACTGCCTCGCTCTTTCCAGTTCGCTAATCAGGCTATGGCTCGGCGCTAAACTAAATAAGTCCTATCCTAGATTGGTGCCGCGGAACCTGTGGGGGAGCTTTAGCTTCATTCCTCGCGCCGATAAGTATTCCGCCGCGTCTGTGTCTCGCGAATTTCTTGGTAACTCGTCGCTTCATCTATGAGACGCATCGTGCATGAGCGTGCGAGCTGCTTAGCGATAATTTGGGCGCGGTTGGCGATGTCGTGCTGAGTGGCTTTCAGGACTCCAGCATGTTGTGCGCGCGCAAAGACATCGCAGACCTTTGGGAGGAAGTTCGGCGCGTACCCGAACGCCTTAACGCCCTGCTTGGTGCGGAATTCGATCTGGTCGGCTATCGCGAAAAGGTCTTCGCCGATAAAAGGCTTGAGACTCTGCACTGTCAGAAAAGCAGGGAGATTGGGGCCGCTCCTGTAATACTGACGTCCTTTGGGCGGGCGAATGCGGCCCAGGCCCACCATGAAGCCACTCTGAGTGATCACGCGCTGCCCGTTGTCGAGGACCGCAACCTCGATCTCGATGGTTCCGAATTGAAGGACGCCTTCATGCGTCGCTTGCGGCAAGTGTCTCGCCCAGCGGGCTTTAGCGGCCTTCCGAGCTATTTCCCTGCGCTCGTCACGTGATAGGGCGGCTGCCCTTGCAGCGCCGCCAGCGGCTCGGGCGGGAACTCCCCACTGGACTTTCCACCGCGTTCTCCGCCGCGCGTGGTCGAGGTCTAAACTTACTTTTCTACGCGTATTCATGCTTCACGAATATGGTTTGATCAGAAAATTGCAAGCGCGGCGTTGCACAAAAATGGGCTCGGTGAAGCGTAGCAATTACGCGGCGAGCAACTCCGGATCATTAAGTACGGCCTTGACACGTTCTGGTGACGAGCACTGCCAGGCTGCTGTACAAAATGCCCTCAGCATCATGTCCCTGCACCGAATTTGTGGAACCGGCGGAAACGTTGACGCGAGAGCTTGGGCGACACTTAGTGCCTGGTAGATATTTCGTTCCTGGTAGAGCTTCGGGCCAAAGACGCCTCCCAGCAATCCGGCCCAAAAGTTATGCTTGTGCGAACGCACCAAGACGCCCTTCTTGCCCACCGAGATCCAGCAGGCGTCTCCGCTCTCCAGTATAATGGTCGCATCGTGGCCAAATTTTTCGTTGATGTAGAGCAGGCGCGGCATCACTCGTCACTCTTAGCTTTCTTACTTTTAGCTTTTTTGCATTTTCGGACACTTAGTCGAAGGGGCCCATTCCTTATAACTTTAGGCCCTGATCAGGGCCACTGATTGCTTGCTCCGAGTCTATGAGCCCCGCGGATCGCTTGTAGCTCAGGAGGGCGAGGCTTGTCTCATTTCAGATCTCATTCCAAAGTCATAACGGGGATGACGTCGGATGGCTTGAACTTGGCCGGATTCGCCAGCACAATGGTCGTTGAATTCATCTCTGAATTTCCAATCCGAACAAGAACATAGGGAAGACGCCCGTGGGACATGGAATGAAGGCCGCGATTGCGCTGACAGTCGCGCTGTGCGGCACTCCGGCTGTTGCCGGCTGGGAGCCGGCAAAGCCGGTCGAGATCGTGGTGGCGGCGGGTGCGGGCGGCGCCTCCGACCAGATGGCGCGGATGATGCAGGCCGCGATCCAGAAGAACAATCTGATGAAGCAGCCGATCGTCGTCTCGCTCAAGGGCGGCGCCTCGGGTGCCGAAGCGCTGATGTACATGAAGTCCAGCGAGGGCGATCCGAACAAGGTGCTGATCGCCTATTCGCTGATCTACATGCTGCCGCTGTCGGCCAAGATCCCCTTCAACTGGCGTGAGCTGACCCCGGTTTCGGTGATCGCGCTCGACCAGTTCGTGCTCTGGGACAACAGCGCGGGCCCCAAGACGGTGAAGGAATTCGTCGCGGCCGCGAAGGCGGCGAGCGCGCCGTTCAAGATGGGCGGCACCGGCTCCAAGCGCGAGGACCATGTGCTGACCGTCTTCCTCGAGCAGAAGACCGGCGCAAAATTCTCCTATCTACCCTACAAGTCCGGCGGCGAGGCCGCGACCCAGCTGGTCGGCAACCACACCGAAGCCAACGTCAACAATCCTTCGGAAAATCTCGAAGTCTGGCGCGCAGGCCAGGTGCGCCCGCTCTGCGTGTTCGACAAGGAGCGCATCTCCTACACCGGCAAGGTGACGGACACCCAGTCCTGGGCCGACATCCCCACCTGCAAGGAGGAGGGCGTCGACGTGCAATATCTGATGCTGCGCGCGATGTTCCTGCCCGGCAAGGTGACGGCTGAGCAGCAGGCGTTCTATGTCGAGCTGTTCCACAAAGTGACGCAGACCGCCGAATACAAGGACTACATGGAGAAGCAGGCGCTGAAGCCGATCTTCCTCACCGGCAAGGACATGGTGCAGTTCCTCGAGGAGGACGATGCCATCAACAAGTCGCTGATGACGGAAGCTGGATTCGTCGCGAAGTAGTCTCTCTCTCTCTCTCTCTCTCTCTCTCTCTCTCTCTCTCTCTCTCTCTTCTCCCTGTTCTTACGGGGAGAGGGCTGGGGTGAGGGGCGTCTCCGCGATTTCGACTCTCACCGTCCTTGTGGAGATTCCCCCTCTTCCCGCACGTGGGGAGAGGGGGAATTGAACGCACTCCGTCCCTAACAGAGCATGTCCCAAACCGATCTTGAAATCGTCGTCGACGATCCGACCGCGCCTGAAGACGATTCGCCTTCCG